>JBBRYU010000067.1:0-17332 GCA_038237345.1 Pyrinomonadales bacterium | reverse complement strand
GCGGCGGCGTGCGGCTCGACTGGCACGGGCATCAGGATCGCGGCCTCGGCGTGATCAACTCCATCGCTGCGATTGAGGGCGGCGCGGATCAGGTGCATGGTTCTGCTTTAGGGATGGGCGAGCGCGTCGGCAACACGCCGATAGATCAGTTGCTCGTCAACTTAAAGCTGATGAATTGGATCGACAATGACCTCGCACGGCTCGGCGACTATTGCGCCGCCGCCGCGCGCAGTTGTCAGTGGCCGATCCCGGTCAACTATCCGGTCTTCGGGCGCGACGCCTTTCGCACCGCGACCGGCGTCCATGCCGCCGCCGTCATCAAGAGTTATCGCAAGGGCGACACGGAGTTGGCCGATCTGATCTATTCGGGCGTGCCCGCCGGACAGTTCGGTCTGCGCCAGCAGATCGAGGTCGGGCCGATGAGCGGCAAGTCGAACGTCATCTACTGGCTCGAATCGCGCGGCCTTGAAGCCAGCGACGAGCGTGTCGCGCGCATCTACGACCACGCCAAGCAAGCGCACGGCGTGCTGAGCGAAGATGAAGTGCGGCAGCTGGTCTGAAGGGAAAATGATGAACGATAAACGCGGAACGATGAATGAAGGCAATTAAGATAATTCATCGTTCCGCGTTCATCATTCATCGTTGGTTTATTATGTCCAGCCTAGCCACCGCACACGCGCCCGAACAGATCGTGCGTGAGTTAGTCGCCGATGAGCGGGTGCGGCGCGCCTGTCAGTTCTTCACCGCCCATGCTGCGGAGATCACGGACGAGCAAGCCGACATTTGCGCGATCCCTGCGCCGCCGTTTGGCGAGACGGCGCGGGCCGAGTATCTCGCGGCGCGCTTCAGGCAGTGCGGGCTGGCGGAGACGGAGATTGACGCGGAAGGCAACTGCGTCGCGCTGCGGCGCGGGCGCGACTTGCATCCGCTCGTCGTCATCAGCGCGCATCTCGATACGGTCTTTCCCGCCGGCACGAACGTCAACGTGCGCCGCGTCGGTTCACACCTGCTCGCGCCCGGCATCGCCGACGACGGCTGCGGGCTGATCGCGCTGCTCGCGCTCCTGCGTGCGCTGGAAGAAAATAAAATTGAGACAAACGGCTCGCTTCTGTTCGTCGGCACGGTCGGCGAAGAGGGCGAGGGCAACTTGCGCGGCGTGCGCCATCTGTTGACCGCAGGGCGTTGGGCGAAAGAGGTCGATGCGTTCCTCAGTCTCGACGGCCCCGGCGTCGAGCGCATCACGAACGTCGCACTCGGCTCGCGTCGTTACCGCGTGCGCTTCACCGGCACGGGCGGGCATTCGTGGGGCGACTTCGGCGCGGCCAATCCGGTGCATGCGTTGGGGCGCGCCATCGCGCGCCTCGTCTCATACCCCGCGCCGACGAACCCGCGCACCACCTTCAACGTCGGACGCATCACGGGCGGCGCGGGCGTCAACGTCATCCCCCAAGAAGCGACGATGGATGTTGACCTGCGCTCCGAATCAGCCGCCGAGTTGCAACGCCTCGATGCCTTCTTCCGCCGCGCCGCCCGCGAAGCCGCGACCGACGAGAACGCCGCCCGGCGCGCCGATGCGCCGCCGCTCGAACTCGACATCAAACTAATCGGCGACCGTCCCGGCGGCATGACCTCTGCGGATGCGCCGCTCGTCCAACTCGCCCTCGCCGCCACCCGCGCCTGCGGCTACGAACCGCACCTCGATTGCTCTTCGACAGATTCCAACATCGCCATCGCCCGCGGTCTCCCCGCCCTCACCATCGGCGCAGGCGGCACGTCCGGCAACTCCCACGCGCTCGACGAATGGTACGACCCGCGCGGCCGCGACATCGGTCTCAAACGTGCGCTGCTCTTATTGCTTGCTGCTGTCGGCCTTGCTAATCAAGCTTAACCGGCTGGCAGGGGCATCGCGCGTATCTGTTCAGTCTTGAGGTTTGTTTTATAGCCGACTATCGGGCAATAGCGTTCAGACGCTCAAGTTTTGAATATGAGGTCTTACAGCTTTGTCGAGATTGATCATGGCAGCAACTAATTGCTCAAAGATTCTTGACCATTCGTCGGTTGGTGACCTGTAGCCTCCGGCGATTCTTTTTCTAACGCGGCAAGCCCTGCTATCGGGTAAATCTTCCCATTCGAGTTCGCCGCCGAAAACTTGTTCAATGTTTTCTTTCTGAGATAATAACTGATTGAAGACTTGAAGGTTCTTCTCGTCGAAACCCGCCCCGAAGTCTATGTAAAGTTCTACCTGTGCGTCATCTTCCCTGACTGCGTAGATGTAAGACAATCCGCGTTTTCCCGTTGCGCCGCCGATGTTGCTGTATTTTCCGGGCGATCTGTTGGCGTGAAGTTGCGTGAGCGTCTTCGCATGTTCCAATAATCCTGTCCAAAACTGTAAACGTAAATCATAACGCTCGGTGCGGTGCTGTTTGCCTTCCCGCTCTTTGGCGCGGATGCGAGTTTGATAGTCTGTGGCTTCGGGCAGAGGGATAATCTGCTGCACGTCAACTAAGAGCGTGCCGTTATCCATTTTGTGCGGTCGGAAGCGGACGCAACGAATGTCGAGGCCGTATTGAAGAAGCCAGAGAACGGAGGTTGTGATCTCACGTGAGAAGTCGGCAGAGGCAAGGATGATCTTCACTTCGCTGGCGAAGTCGCCTTCGTCCGGTTCGCCCCATTCGAGAAATTCAAGGATGGCTGTTTGAGCTTCGTCTTCGGCGTTGGCAGTGAGGTGTAAAAACTTAGCGTGGGCCTCAACGAGTTGCTTAAAGGTCATGGCCGAAACCATCGCGGCATAGCGAATGGCTTGCAGTTCCATGTGCCCGCCATCATCGGTGCGTTTGATTTCGACAACGACAAGGTTAGCGTCTTTATCAATACAGAGCAGGTCAATGCGCCGATTGCTGTCCGCCCATTCACCAAACTCCTCGGCGATAACTTTAAGGTCTGGCGAGAGAGCTTCGATGTTCGCTTTGAGGAGACGTTGCAGGTCTTTACGCTCGTAAATCTTTTCGGCGTTGAATGAAGTTTCGGAGAGGCGATTAAACCCGCACTCAGTGATTTGATAGATGGCCATTGAGCTTTCGCCTTATATTGATCTTCCCTGTCTCGCGGTCAAAATGTTCAACATTCTCTTATTCTGAAGCATCCTCGCGGAATAGTTCGGACAGGGGTGATTTATCCAGTCACATAACCATCACATAAGAGCGGTACATAGCGTAAATTTAAGTCTTGTAGACACGGAGGTTAGCGATGTGTCTTATCGCGTGTCTTGCTTCAAGATGCTTCTCCAGTCACATACCCGTCACATAAGATTAGGCCCAATTAGGGACATAACTGGCGTGTTTGTTCGACGCATTTTCAGGATCGAAAGGCTTGATAAGTCCTGCATCGAGTGTGTCGCGGATTATTCGTGAAGCCATAGAATAATTCTTTTCTTCGATGGCGAAGCGTGCCCGCAATGTTGAATTCGTCATGCGTTCGTTGCTGACGTAACGAAGAACCGTATGTTGATAACAAGCTCTGATGCGCTCATCTTGCGTTAATTGAGCAAGCGGTTTATCGGCGAACAATGCTGAAATCAAATTGTCTCCGGCGATTCTGAAATCCGGCGGCGGCAATTGAAACATCTCGACGGCCGTGATGACTTTATCAATGCCGCTTCCGCGTTCTTCACAGATATTGATGCGACGCATGAAGGCGGCAAGGTCTTCATTGCAGGAGCGCGGCGGTTGGTCAATAAAGCGGGACGGATCAATTAGAGGCTTGCCCGGATTTGTAATTTCGATGCGGTCATCAAAATCTCGATTGTTGGCCCTGCTCCGGTGACGGAGAAATCTTGATGTATGAGCGCGTTGGCGACAAGCTCGCGAATGGCGATGGCGGGATACATTCTGACCTCACGCCTGAGTGCTTGCCCGATCTGCTCATTCATCGGCAGCAGGGCATTGATAAAGCCG
Organism: Pyrinomonadales bacterium; assembly: GCA_038237345.1. GTDB lineage: Bacteria > Acidobacteriota > Blastocatellia > Pyrinomonadales > Pyrinomonadaceae > QHXQ01. The sequence continues at coordinate 13,379 of JBBRYU010000067.1, read as the reverse complement.
ATAGCCGGCTCGAAACCAACCGCGTAGCCCTTAACTCCGGGTTGTTCACGTTTAGTTTCAACTCGGTTCTTACCCTTGTACACAATCACCCGCAACGCCTTGCGCGCGAGGCGGCCGAAGCGGCTTAAATCTTTAGCGAATAGAATCGCTCCAAAGTTAGTAATGTCATACCCGCCGTGTAGCCGCTTGATGATAAATTTCTCGTCAAGCAGACGGCTCAGGATGGCGTCGCGGTCTGGCGGGAGCGGTTGCTTGGTTAAGTCAAAATAAGAGGGATAATCGAGCAACTGTAAGACCTCGCTGCCATCAATATCGGGCAGCGCCACATCTTGCTCGAAGCGGTACTCGCGCAACAACTCCCACAACGCGCGCTCTTTCTCCGGGTAATCCTTGAGCTTGTTTTTGTAACTGCCGACGCGAATGTACTCGGAGTCTTTGAACCTGATGGGCGTATGGCGAGCCGCCGGGATTTCAAAGACGACGATAGGCTGCCCTTCGATTTCAACCTCATGGATGGTGAAGTTGATACGTGGTGTAAGATGTATCGTGAGCCAGCTTTCAAGTTCTTGATTGCCGATTTTCTCTATGTGCGGCTTGAACTTTGTCCCGATTATATCGTGGGTCGTGTCGTTGATCCCCCAGACGATGAAGCCTGTCGGCTCTTTCAAGAGCGCAGCCGAATTTGAGAGCGCCGAGATGTATTCTCCGATGTCTTCGGGGTTGGCGTTGTTGTGCTTGAACTCAGCGCATTCAGTCTCGCGCGGCAGCGCTCGTAGCGTATTAACCGTCCTGATGATTTGGCTGGCGTTCATCAGTTATTCTCTACCATTGCTGCTTGCCTGACATCAATCTTGCCCGTGACGGCAGAGGCGATCAGCGCCGTGCAATACTTTCTGACCAACCAGACGGGCCTTCCAAGTTGAGGGAGCGCGCTGTCTGAAGAAATGACTTGGGCTGTTTCGCAGCAGTATCTACCGCTTCAATGGTCAGTCGCACGCGGGTATTTGGCTCTAACTCGATTGGCTCATCCGGGCGTAACACTTCGCCATCGAAAATTGCTTCAAGTGTCTTACTCATCTCAACCTCCGATTTCCATGATAGCCCGAATTGATTAGTTCGCCCAACACCGGCATTAAGCCGCCCTCTCATCCTTTAATCTGGCGGAACTCTTTGGGCGTGACGCCTGTCCAACGGCGGAAGGCGCGGTGGAAGGCGCTGGGGCCGGAGAAGCCGAGCAGGTAGGCGATTTCACAGACGGCCATGTCGCGCTCGCGTAGGTAGCGGCGCGAGAGGTCGCGGCGCATTTCGTCGAGCACGTCTTGATAGGACGTGCCTTCCGTGCGGAGTTTGCGCTGCAGGGTGCGTGCGCTCGTGCCGAGTTGGCGCGCGACGGCGGCGATGTTGGGGTCGCCGCCGCCGAGCGCGTCGCCGAGCAGACGGCGCACCTGCGCGGTCGTGTCGTCGCGTTGCGGCAGCCGCGCGAGCAACTCTTGCGCGTGGCGGTCTAGCACGGCGCAGAGGCCGGCGTCGGCGCGCGTGATGGGCAGGGCGAGCAGCGCGCGGTCAAGGACGAGTTCGTTACGCGGTTGGGCGAATTGAACGGACGCGCGGAAGATGCGTTGATGTTCGGCAGTGGCGGCCGGTTGTGGGTGTTGGAACGAGACGGCGCGCGGTTGCCAATCAATGCTGGTCAGGCGGCGCGTGAAGGCGACGGCGATGGCGAGCGTCATCTCGCAGTCGTGCCGGCGCGGCGTAGGGATGCCGGGAACGTAGTTGTAGTTGAGGTGCACGTGCGGGCCTTGCTCGGTCAACTCGAAACTCGCGCCGTCCGTCCAGATGGCGTGGTAGCGGACGAGGCGTGTGAGCGCCGCGCCGAGCGTGGGGCTGTTGATGACGACGTAGCCGAGCACGTCGAAGTTGGTCGGGCTGGTGCGCTCGCCGACGTGCAGGCCGAAGGCGTCGTCGTCCGTCAGTTCCGCTGCGTATTCGTAGAGCGCGACAAACTGCGCGAAGGGGATGCGGTTGTCCGCGTCGTCGATCAGTTTGGGATCAAGTCCGACCGTGTGGCAGAGTGCGTGCGGCGCGACGCCAGCGTGCGCGGCAGCATCGAGAATTTTAACGACGGCTCTGACTTGAATCGTGGGCGGGCGGGGCATCGTCTCTCAAACCCTCTGGCGAGCAATCTAGCCGAACGACGCGACGCGAACAAGCCGCACGCACGCGCAACGGCTGTATACACATGCAAGCTTGAATATTGATCGCAGCCTTTGTTCGCGCTGGCGCGCTCATGGCAGGCAAGATGCCTGCGCTCCCAGCCGCTGCGACTATCTGTCGCCTGCGGCCAATTGCGTGGCGTGCGCGGGCATCATTCGCGGCGGCTTGTCTGGCGGCTTGTGCGTTATAAACTTTGCCGGAAGCCCCGAGTCTCACGCCGAGACGATCTGCTACTGCAAGGAGTTGTCGTCATGCGAAAGTTAATGTCGCCCGCGCTGTGCGGGCTGTTGCTCTTAGTCTATGTCTTGACCGGTCGCGCACAAACGACGGCGCAACCGGCTCCCAGCCCGACGCCGACACGTTATAAAGGATTCACTGATCCGCAGTACAAGGATGCGGATGCGCGCTCGCTCTACGTCACGATGCACGACGGCGTGCGGTTGGCGCTCACTGTGTATCTGCCGCAAGGGTTGGCGGCGGGTGCGCGCATCCCCGCGCTCATGAATCTGACGCGCTACTGGCGCGGGCAGGCAGGGCAGAATGTGGGCGGCGTCGAAAAATTCTATGTCACGCACGGCTATGCGGTGGTGGTCGTGGACGCCCGCGGCACGGGCGCGTCGTTCGGCGTATGGACGACGCCGTGGTCGCCCGCGGAGATCAGCGACGCGGGCGAGGTGGTTGATTGGATCGTGGCGCAGCCGTGGTCGAGCGGTAAGGTCGGCGCTTATGGCAACTCGTACGGCGCGAACTCCGCGCTGCTCTTGGCCGTGCCGAATCGCGCGGCCGTGAAAGCCGTCATCGCGCGGCATTACGAGTTCGACGAGTTCACGGACGTGCCCTTCCCTGGCGGCATACGCAACGAGTGGCTGGTCAAGACGTGGAACGAGGGCAACCGGCAATTAGACAACACGCCCGGCGTCAGGCCCGTGGACGAAGATGCGGAGCAAAAGCTACTGCACGCGGCCCAGCGCGAGCATGCCGCGAACATAGACGTTTACAAGGCGGCGCAGACGGTCGTCTTCCGCGATGACAAAGGTTTCGGCGGTTCGATCGACGACTTCAGCGTACACGCGCACCGCCGCGAGATTGAGCGCGCGGGCACGTTGCTCAACACGTGGGGCGGCTGGTTCGACGCGGGCACAGCCGACGCCGTGATTAAAACCTTCCTCACCTTCAGCAATCCGCAACGCGGCGTCGTCGGCCCGTGGAATCACGGCGCGTCGCAGAACGCCAACCCGTATCTCGCGCCCACGTCGCCGCGCCTCTTTCTGACGCAGGAGTGGCTGCGCTTCTTCGATCATTATCTGAAAGGCGTCGAGACCGATCTGAGCCGGGAGAAACTGCTCTTCTATTTCACGATGGGCGAGGAACGTTGGCACGCGACGAAGACGTGGCCCGTTGCCGGGACGACACCGACGCGCTTCTACATGGCGGCCGACAACCTGCTCGCGCCGTCTGCGCCAAATGCTGCGACCGGCGCGGACACCTATAAGGTTGATTTCGAGGCCACGACCGGCGAACAGAATCGTTGGCGCACACAACTCGGCGGCCCCGTTAAATATCCCGACCGCGCCGCCGAAGATCAACACCTGCTCACCTACACCACACAGCCGCTCGCCGCAGATATGGAGATCACCGGCTACCCCATCGTCGATCTCTTCGTCACTTCGACGCACACGGACGGCAGTTTCTTCGTCTATCTCGAAGACGTGGACGAGAGCGGTAAGGTAACTTATCTGACCGAAGGCCAACTGCGTGCGCTCCATCGCAAAATCTCAAAGGCCGCGCCGCCATACAACGCGCCCGTGCCTTATCACTCGTTCAAGCGCGCGGACGCGCAGCCGCTCGTGCCGGGCGCGGTGGCCGAGTTGAAGTTCGGTTTGCTGCCGACCTCCGTGCTAATCAAGAAAGGGCATCGGCTGCGCATCGCCATCGCCGGCCACGATAAAAGCGTCTTCGCGCGCATGCCAACCGAAGGCACGCCGGTCATTATAATGGCGCGCAACCAGCGTTACGCCTCCGCCATCGAGTTGCCCGTGGTGCGCCGCGCGCGGCAGGACGCTGCGCCGGTGAACCTGCTGCTGAATATGCCTGCGGCGCAGTGAAGTAGTTGCGGTGCGCGGGCGGGCGCACACACTGCTGCCAAAATGGTAAGACCGGCGCTGAGCAAAAAGCTCAGCGCCGGTCTTATGAGTAGAGAGTAGCTGTTGTCTAGTTAATGGGGATCGTGACGACGGTCGAGCCGGCTTGGCCGGCGGGGAAGCGACGGCCGCGCGCGATGCGTACGGCGGTGGAGGCGTAAGCTTCCGCGCCGGGGCTTGAGCCGACGGCCGAGGCGGAGGTGACGTGCCCGCTCTCGTCATACGAGATGCTGACGCGCACACTCTTCGGCCCCACGGCGGCAACAGGGGCGGGCGGCGGCGTTGCGAGCGCTTGCAACCCGGCTCTCTTCGCTTCGTCCTGTTTGCGCTGCTCGCGCTCGCGTTGCAAGCGCAACTCGCGTTCGTGGTCGCGCTTGGCAGCCAGCACTGCGTCTTCGGGGGCGATGGCGGCGGGCGCGGGCGCGGGCGTGTTCGTGTCAGTTGGCGTGTTCGTCGCGTTCGCGTCGTTGGCGGGCACAACGGGTTGCGCCGCGACGGGCGCGGGCGTCGCGTTGCCGCGCGAGAAGTGTTTGACGAGCGGCACGGCCGCGACGATGCACGCGAGCAAGACGGCCGCGCCCACGCCGACCACGACAAACTTGCGCCCGCCGGGCGCGCTGGTGGCTGCGATGGTTTGCGCGAACGGCAGACTCTGCGGCGCGCCATCCTTGACGGGCGCGGGCGGGTCAGCTTTAACCGGCAGCGTTTTGTCGCCGGTCGTCTCGATGAAGCTGAGATATTCGCCGACCGCGTCATCTAACTCGTCGCTGCCGGCGAATGGGTCTTGCTCGCTCGGCGGCATGCCTTCGTCTATGCGGCGCAAGCCTTCGAGCACGACGCGCGTCCATGGCTCGTTGATGGTGCGGCGCGAAGACTGCACTTGCGCGCTGAAGTCGAACGCCGCGCTCGGCATCGTCAGCGCGAAATAGATGGCCTCGACCCCGTTGAGCGTGCCGAGTTTGGCGTCTATCAGTTCGCCCTCTTTGATGAAGAAGACGCCGGGTGCGAGCGCGTAGTCAACCTTGAGGCGGCCCGTCTTGCGCTGGTTGCAGAAAAACTCGATCAGTTCGCTCAGGGAAAGATCGTTGAGTTGCCCGGTCAGAGCCATAAAAGTGTTCTCTCGTGTGGGAAGTTGGGTGGCGGAAAATACTGCGGCGCGCGGGGCGCACGCGGTCAGGGGAGAGGTTTCCGGGCTGAGCGCGCACGTGTGCTGTCAGCACGCGTGCGCCCCGCGCCTCAGAACGCGAAGTTGTAGTTGATGACGCCCGCGACCTTGACGGGTTGACCCGACAAGAGCGTGGGCGAGAAGCGCGCACGCATGGCCGCGCGCTCGGCCGCTTCGCGCAATGTGCTATGACCGGACGTGGCCTTCGCCGAGATGACGCGGCCCGTCACATCAACGACGACCTCGACCGCGACCAGCCCGGACGCGCGCATGCGTTTGGCCGGCTCAGGATATTCAGGCGGCGGCATATTCATTGCACGCCCGTTGAGCACGCCGCCCGAAACCGGCTTGACCGGCGCACGATATACGCTTGTCGGCGGCGGGCCGTCGTCAACCGGCACGACAGCGGCGTTGGCCGTGGTCGTATTCGCGACGCTCGTCGGCGCGCTCAGGGTGACGCTTGCACCAGCGCCCAGCGCGGCGCTCGGCAGTACGGGCGCGGGCGTGTTGGTGCGATTAGCATTCGGCGCAACGGACGACGGCGCGGCGGCCGAAGTCTTCACGACCGCAACCGGCTGTGTCTGTGCGGTGTCCGTGTTGCTCGCCACGGTTAGCGCGCTCTGCGGCGTGCCGGGTTGTAGCTTCTGTGCGACGGCCTCGCCCATGAAGTAGCTGATCGAGCGATAGGTCACTTCGGTCGGCTCGAAGTTGAGCTTGCCGTTCTCGATGACGGCGACCGACGTGATCATCTTCGTCCAGTTGCCCATCGCGTCGAACTCGTACTGATAGACCTCTTTGCTCAAGATCGAGTTATCCGTGTTGAAGAGCGTCATCTCGATGATGTTGCCCTTGGCGTCATATTTGTAAACCTCTTTGCCGGTCAGCGAACCGCCGGCCGAGAGGAAGTAGGCGTTGTCGATCTTCGCGCCCTTCATATCGTAGGTCGCGGTCTCAAGCACCACGCGCGGGCTTTCGATGATCTTACCTTCTTTGACCAACACCTTGGCGGTCTCGGTGCGGACACGCCGCACGGGGCCGGTCAGCCCGTCGCGGTCACGATCCGTGTCAGTCGCGTCGGTGGGCGCGGCGGCGTAGGCCAGCATGAGCCGCAACACGCTCGGCGTGCGCGCGGATGCGGCGACACAGGGCGCGGACAGGAGCAGCAGGAACAGGGGGAGTCGCATTCGTGTCAGCATAATCGGTCACTCCGTTTCGATGGCACAAAGAGAAAGTGCCGGCGGATACGAACTTGTGTGGCGCGTGCGCGGGTCGGGCCGGATGAGTTATGCGAACTAAGGGCGCGGCCTTGCGACGGATGTGCGCGTGGGCTTCGTCGGCAGCCGCCGGCCAACGTGTGGGCCGTTCGACCCCTCCTGCAACTTACAATGGGAGTCCCTGCCGGGGGCGGGTCTGAGGTGCTAACGTACAGGGAACAACTTGTCATCCGTTTGCGACTTGCTGTGGCCTCACGTCGCGCACGTAACCGGGTTGCCGCCTGTGGAGGCGGCGACGGCAGTATCACATATTAAACTATGTTTGTCTATAGTAAACATAAAAAGGCGGCGATTTTCCCGTTGTTTATGACTATTCCTGCGTTTTCGGCTCAAAATTCGGGTAAATGGCGAGCAGGGTAGCGATGGCGTCGAGGGCGTTCGGGCCGGACGCGCGGTGGGTCTCTTCGTTGCAGATGAGGGCGAAGACGAGCGGTTCGTCGTCGGCGGCCGTGGCGTAACCGGAGAGGGCGTGGACGTATGTGATCGTGCCGGTCTTGGCATTGATGCGCTCGACGGTGCGTGCGCCGCGCAGGCGATCCGCAAGCGTGCCGTCGCGGCCGGCGACAGGCAACGAAGCGCGGAAGACTTCGGCGGCTGGACTCGCGGTCATGCGTTGCAAGAGCTTGACGGTGGCGGCGGGCGTGATGAGATCGAGGCGCGAGAGACCGCTGCCGTCATGCAGCGCGAGCAAGTCCGTGTTTGCGCCCGCGCTCTCGCGCAGCCAGCGGCGTATGACCGCCGTGCCCGCTTCATCATCGCCGCGCAGGCGCATGCGTTCAGGGTCAGGGTTGGGCGCGTACGATGCGCCGCGCTCTCTGCCGAGCGTGCGCAGGATCAACTCCGCAGACAGATTAATGCTCTCCTTGTTCGTCGCGCGGGAAATGTCGCTGAGCGGGGCGCTCGTGATTGCGGCCAACTCGGTTGCGCGGGCCGGATCGAATCGCGCAGCGGCGCGCACACGCGCATCGCGCGCGACCACCTCGCCTTCGATCATGATACCGCGCGCTTGCAACTCGCGTTTGAACAATTGCGCGGCCCACAATGCCGGATGATAGACAGCGAGCCGCACGCCGTAGCCGGCCGCCCCCAACGGCAACTCGCCCCACACACGCACTTCATTGTCGGACAATCCGCGCGTCACCCCGATAGCGGGGCGCACGTCGCGCGCCACGGTGTCCGTGTCATTCGTCACGCGCACGTAATCTGTTTCAGGCACGAGCCGCACGACGGCTTGTTCGCTAACTTTCGCGCCGGGTGCGACGCTGACCGTCACTTCATTGCCGTCCACCGACAGCGCGCCCGGCTCCGCGCCGAAGTACCACTGCACATCTGTCCACAACCAGCCATCGCCGAGCGCGTCGCCGCGAAAATAACTCTCGTCGCCGACCACGCGCCCGCGCACGCGCCGCACGCCGCGACTGTAAAGCTCTTCGGCCAATTGCTTGAGATGATCTGCGGGCGTATGCCGGGTCACATGTGCGGCCAAATCAGGCGCGCCGCGACCGTAAAGCGTGAGGTCGCCGGTGAGCGTGCCCTGCGCGTCCGGCGGCGCGCTCGCATAGACTGACGTGCGCCAGCGATAATCCGCGCCGAGCAGATCGAGCGCGGCGGCCGTCGTGTACAACTTCATGTTCGAGGCGGGCAAAAACAGTCGCTCCGCGTCGCGCGCATATAGCACGCGCCCGTCGCGCAACGAGACGACGAGTACGCCCCAACGCGCCGCCGCGAACTTGCCCGCATCAATCTCCTGCGCGATCCGTCGGGCCAACTCCGCGTCGGCCGCGCGCGTCTGCTCGTGCGCAGGCGTTGCTGCCGCGGCGCTGTTCAACGCTGGCGCGACGGCTGTGCGCGCAGTTTGCGGTTGATCGCCGCCGCCGCATTGCGCGAGGACGAGCGTGGTCAGCAGCAAGGCAAGCGCGCGTACGTTGGTGACAAGCGGGCGTGGCGGTCTATTCCGTTCCGTCATGGTTTTGGTTAACCGGCGAAGAGCGCTGCGGTGCGCTCTGAGGTGAGGACGGAGCGCGCGGTGATGTAAGCCTCGTCCACGGAGATGTCTGTGATCGTGCGCCCGTGGATGACGCGGTGGCGCGGCTCAAGCGGCATGTAAGATTTGTTCGTCGGATGACCGAGCAGCACGACGACGGGCGTGCCCACGGCGGTGGCGATGTGTAGCGGGCCGGTGTCGTTCGTGACGAAGACGCTCAGCCGCGCGAGCGCGGCCGCGAGTTGCGGGATGGTTAATTGCTCGATGAAAGTCGTTGTGCGCGAGAAGGCGGCGCGCAGCGCGCGTAATTGCCCGCGCTCTTCGGGGCCGAGGAAGACGACGACGCGCACGCCGTCGTTGCGCTCCAAACGTTCGGCCAGTTCCACGAACCGTTCGCGCGGCCACTGCCGGCTCGGATGCCCTGCGCCCGGAAACAAACCGACGAGCGGCATGTCGCCGAGCAGTTTCTCTTTGCGGAAAACTTGTTCGACCGCGGCTTGCGCGTCCGCGCGCAAAGGCAGACGCGGCACACGCGTGACCGCGCCGACCTTGAGCGGCGCAAGTACATCGAGGTAACGATCAACCGCGTGCTTCATCGTGTCTTCGACGGGTGGGCGCGGATTAAAATTCGCCAGGTAATCGAGCGAGCGCGTCGGGCGGCGCGCGTAGAGGCGATGGCGTGCGCCGGAGAGATAACCGAGCAGGTTCGTCTCCGACAGACTGTGCAGATCGATCACGAAGTCGAAGCCGCGCCCGCGCACGTCACGCACGAGCCGCGCGATCTGCCAGAGCGAAGCGGGGATGAAGCCATCGCGCAAATGCACACGATCTACGACCAGCACATCGTCGGCGCAGCCGGCCAATTCCACGACCTGCTTGCCCGGTTTGCCGACCGCGACCGTGATGCGTGCGGCGGGGAAGCGGGCGCGGATGGCGTGCAGCGCGGGCAGACTCAGCACCACGTCGCCGAGTTGGCCGAAATCAATCACGAGGATGTTGCGCGGGTCGAAACTCATCACAAAAGATTCTAAGGGCAAAATAGCTAACGATGGAAATGCAAGGCCGGTTTCAAACTGCCAGCAGTGCAAACGCGCGATGTCGGACAGCGCGGTCGTTCACTTGCCCGGCGACGCTGGCGCGTCAGCACCGGCGGCGTCATCGTCGTGCGGGGCTTCGCCGCTCGCTTTGAGCGTCACCTTGAGCAGCGGGCGACTCGCGCTGCCGGCAGCGAGTATATCCTTCACCGCTTGCATGGCGATCTGCTCGAAGTCGTCGGGCGGTGCGGCGTCGCCTTCGACTTTCAATTTAACTTTCAAGATGATCGATTTACGCATCGTTGTCTTCGCCTCTCAACTTCAACCGCCGAGTTTATCGAGCGGCACCCATTGCCCTTGCTGCTGCACTTCGATCTGCATGACCGGATGTATCTCCCAGATCGTCGCGCGCGTCTTGCCGATCTGATCCGGATGCTCCGGATCGAGCATCAGCCAACCGCTAATGCGCACGCGCTGATCCTTCTTCACGATCTGGCCTAACACGTCCGTGCGCCAGTTCGGATGATTGGCGCGCACGCGCGGCGTAACTTCGACGACGATTGATCTGCTGCGATCATCATTCGCGTTCGCCACCAGCCAGATGTGAAAATCGCGATACCTGGCGTCGTCGCCATGACAGTTCGGCGACTCCGTGCCTTCCTGCTTTGCGCCCGCGAGATAGCCCTCGACCGCAACAGGAATGCCTTGATAACGCTCCACCAGCGCCACATCGGCCGCCCACCAGTTGCCGCGCCGCTGGCGCTCGATGCCCTGCGGCCACGTCAGTCCGGCGATGGCGTCGAACTGCACGGGCACATACTCGCCCTCGTCCACGCGATTCTTCGCGCGATTCAGATCAGCCTGTCGCTGGCTGTCGCCTTCGGGCGGGCAACCGTCGAATGTGATCTCGCCCGACTCCGGCTTGACGCTCACCAACGGCAGAGGCCCCGGCGGCAACGGCAGCACACGCCCCGGCGCACGCGCGCCCGTGGGCGGCGCGCTTACAGGCGGCGCGTTGGGGCCTGTCACCTCCGGCCCACGCCGCCGCGCGACGAAGCGCAGCAGCACGATGAGCGCGACGATGACGAGGCCAGCGACGATGACGATTCTGATGAGCGATTGATTCGACTGATTCGGCATAAGGCCTCAATACTGCTGGGAGCGCAGGCATCCTGCCTGCCATGAGCGCGTCAGCGCGAACACAGAGACACATTACTTTCAAGCCTGCATGTTAAGAATGCATTGAGCCTGCTGGCACCCGCTTGCAGGCAGGATGCCTGCGCTCCCGGCGAAGCGCAATTGCCTACCGCTTTAACTCGCGCGCAGGTCGCGCCCGCTCATCTCGTCGGGCTGCTTGATGCCGAGCAGCCCGAGCATTGTCGGGGCAACGTCTGCGAGCGTGCCGCCCTCACGCAGTTTCAGGCCGCGCGCGTCGTTGTCAACGAGCAGGAAGGGGATGGGGTTGGTCGTGTGCGCCGTGTGCGGCTGGCCCGTTTTGAGATCGATCATCTGTTCGCAGTTGCCGTGATCGGCCGTGATCAGACAACGCCCGTGCGCCGCGCGCAAGCTCTTCGTGATCCAGCCGAGACACGTGTCCACGTATTGCACGGCTTCAATAGTCTTCGCCAGATTGCCCGTGTGCCCGACCATGTCGGGGTTGGCATAGTTAATGATGTAAGCGTCGGTCTCGTTCTCTTCGAGCGCGCGTAAGATTTTGTCGGTGAGTTTGAAGGCGGACATCTCCGGCGCGAGATCATAGGTCGCCACTTTCGGCGAAGGCACGAGCAGACGTTTCTCGTGCGGGAACTCGACCTCTTGTCCGCCATTGAAGAAGTAGGTGACGTGCGCGTACTTCTCCGTCTCGGCCATGCGATAGTTGCGCACGCCTAAGCCGCCGAAGATTTCGCCAAGCACGTGGCGCGGCTGCGTGGGCGGGAAGGCGACGGGCAACGGATAAGTCTTATCGTAGACGGCGAAACAGACGAAGTGTGTGTGCGGCCGCTCCGGCACAGGGAAATCGTCGAAGCCGGGCACGGCGAGCGCAGAGGTGATCTCGCGCGCACGGTCGGCGCGGAAGTTGAAGAAGATGACCGAGTCGCCCGCTTGGATCGTCGCCACCGGTTCGCCCGTTTCTCTTGTCACGACGATTGGCTCAATAAACTCGTCCGTCACGCCGCGCTCGTAAGACTGTCTGATCGCCGCGACCGGATCGCTCGTGCGCTCGCCTTCGCCGCCCACGAGCAACCTGTACGCACGCTCGACGCGCTCCCAACGCTTATCGCGATCCAGCGCGTAGTAACGCCCGCAGACCGAAGCGATCTCGCCGCAACCGATCTCGCGACACTTATCGCGCAGCGCGGCGACGTAGCGGTCGGCTGAAGCCGGCGGTGTGTCGCGCCCGTCGAGAAAGCAATGCACGTAGACTCTGCGCAGCCCGCGCTCGTGCGCCAACCTGAGCAGCGCGTAAGCATGCTCTTGCGACGAATGAACGAGACCGTCCGAGACCAGCCCCATGATGTGCAGCGCACGTTCGTGTTTGACCGCGCTATCGAGCGCAGCATTCAGCGCAAGGTTCTGCGCGAACTCGCCGGTCTTGACCTCATAGTTGATGCGCTCCAAGTCCGTGCGCACGATGCGCCCCGCGCCCATGCATAGATGGCCCACGTTCGAGTTGCCCATCACGCCCGCCGGCAAGCCCACACACTCGCCCGACGCTTCGATCAGCGTGTGCGGATATTTCTCCAGCAACTCGTTGTAGTACGGCATCTCGGCGAGGGCGACGGCATTGCCCTCGCGCACGGGGCTATAGCCGAAGCCGTCAAGGACGATGAGCGCAAGCGGGCCGCGTTGGCTACTCAATGTTTATCTGCTCCTCCTGAGAAGATATGCTTCGGCGGGCCAACAGAAGTTCGCCCCCTTTCAAATAAATAATCTGCCCATTCAAAGACGGTTAGCGCCCACAGCAGCATCAAAGCGAAACCGGCGAATGAGCCATGACCAAACACGTCATAGCTCAAACAACCAAGCGCGAGCGTGCGCAAAAGTAACGACCAACCTTTTCGCATAGCTTACAACTCCGCACCAACTCGTTAATCGAACATTGCAACGTGCCGACTGCGTCGTACTCAACGCAACTGCGACCCGCCGCCGGCCTGCGTGAGCATGTCGGGCGTGGCTTGATAGCGCGCTTTGCAGTTCGGGCACTGCGCGAGGTGCTTGATGCCGCTGATCGGGATGACGGGAATGACGAAGAAGATGGTGACGAAGTTCATCCCCTTCTTGAGCACGAAGTTGGCGACCGTGCCGCAACTCCCACAGCGCATCTGCTCCGCCAGCAGTTGCGAACCCCAGACGAAAAAGTGTGTGCCGATGATGAAGAACATGGGTCGCTCCTCCCTTTAACCGATCATTATTAGCCTAACGTTTCGCCGTGTGCGCCTTCTTCGCCCCGCTGCCACGCTTACCGCCCGGTGGGGACTGCTGTGTTGCTGCCTGTGCGAGTTGATAGAACGCGGCGCGACCGGGAAAACGCGCGGCATCGCGCAGGTCTGCTTCGATGCGCAGGAG
>JBBRYU010000066.1:0-17387 GCA_038237345.1 Pyrinomonadales bacterium | reverse complement strand
GTCCCCGCGAATTACAAAAACACGCAACTTGCGCCCACTTTTTTGGTGGGGGTTTCGCCACCAATCAGGCCGGCTCACGTTGTTTATGACCCGCCCACTCTGGCGCGTTCAGCCCTGTGCGGGTAGAATTCGGCGAACATTTTCAACGGTAGGAGAGCACAATGAACAGCAAGATGTCGGTCGCATTACCCGTCCTTCTTTTGTGTCTATTGGCCGGCAATGTCAGATCAGCAGCAGCACAGAGCAACGACACCGGTCTCGGCAGCGCGGCCAAACAGTCGCCGCCGCCGGTTGCTACAACCGCAGGCGAAAGGCCACAGTTCATGTTTGTCATACACGGCGGCGCGGGCGCAATAGAGCGGAGCAAGATGACGCCGCAGTTGGAAAAAGAGTATCGCGCCAAACTGACGGAGGCGTTGGAAGCCGGTTATCGCGTGCTCAATAGCAACGGCAGTGGGCTGGACGCCATCGAAGCCGCGATCCGCCTTATGGAAGACTCGCCGCTCTTCAATGCCGGCAAGGGCGCGGTCTTCACGGGCGCGGGCACGAACGAGTTGGACTCGTCAATCATGGACGGGCGCACGCTGAGCGCGGGGGCGGTGGCCGGGCTGAAGCACATCAAGAATCCGATCAGCCTCGCGCGCATGGTGATGGAGAAGTCGCCGCACGTAATGATGACGGGTGAGGGTGCGGAGGCGTTCGCGCGTCAACAAGGCGTGGCGATGACACCGCAGAGTTATTTCTACACCGAGCGGCGTTGGCACGACTGGCAGAAAATGAAGGCGGAAGAGGAACAGAAAAGTAAGCAGCCGAAGAAGTCCGGGCGCATTGCGCGCGATGCCTCGCCGTATGTGGATAAGCATGGCACGGTCGGCGCGGTCGCGCTCGACCGCGCGGGCAATCTCGCGGCCGGCACTTCGACCGGCGGCATGACGAACAAGCGTTGGGGGCGCGTGGGCGATTCGCCGATCATAGGGGCCGGCACGTACGCCAACAATGAGACCTGCGCCGTCTCCGCCACCGGCGACGGCGAGTATTTCATCCGCTCGGCAGTGGCGCATGACATCTCTGCGTTGATTGGTTATAAGGGATTGTCGGTGCAAGCGGCCGCCGACACCGTGCTGGATAAAGTTAAGCAACTCGGCGGCACGGGCGGCGTCATCGTGCTCGATAAAAATGGCAACTTCGCCACGCCTTTCAACACCGCCGGCATGTATCGCGGTTACATCGGGCCGGATGGAAAAGCTGTGGTTGAGATTTATAAAGACTGAGACAGCCGCACATATTGGCTGTAGGTTCATGCCGCATTGAATCAAGCACATCGTTAGGTTGAGAGGAAGCAATGAGAAAGTTCACAGTATGTTTGGGAGCGTTTTTGTCCATCGCACTTTGGGCCGCAGTCGTATGGGCGCAACAGAGTGACGGCCGGCGCGGCATCACCGCTGAAGATTATTTCTCATTCGAGTTCCTCAGCGACCCACGCATCTCGCCCGACGGCAAACTCGCGGCTTATGTCGTCACGACGATTGACCAGAAGCAGAACCGACGGCAATCGAACATCTGGTTGGTGGCCACGGACGGCAGTCAGGCACCGCGGCAATTAACGTCGAGTCTGCAATCTTCATCATCGCCGCGTTGGAGTCCCGATGGGCAATATCTAGCGTTTCTCTCAGCGCGCCCGTCCGGCACCGAGAGCGGCACGGCCGCGAGCAGACAGCCCACCTCGGGCCAAGCGCCCGCACCCGGCCCCTCGCCGACGCCGAGTCCCGCCAGCACGCCGAGCGCGCCCGGCACGCCCGGTATCACCAGCGCACAAAGCACCGCGAGCGCCGAGACCCCGCGCACACAGGTTTATCTGTTGCCGATGAACGGGGGCGAAGCGCGTCGCGTGACCGATCTCAAGAACGGCGTCAGCAGCATGCAATGGTCGCCCGATGGGACACGCCTCGCCGTCCTCAGTCGCAAGGGGCCGAGCGACGATCATACTGCGCGCAGCGACGTGCGCCATTACTCTCACTCCTCATATAAATTCAACGACACGGGCTGGTTCGACGATAAGCGCACGCACATCTGGATCGTTGATGTGCGCGACGGCGCGGCCAAACAGATCACCTCCGGCGACGATTGGAACGACAGCGATCCGCAGTGGTCGCCGGCTGGAACGAAGCTCGCGTTCGTCTCGGATCGCACGGGCAAGGCGTTCGACGAGAGTCGTAACACGGACGTATGGGTCATCGGCGCGGACGGCGCGGCGTTGACGAAGATTTCCGATCACGAAGAAGATGACGGTAGCCCGCGCTGGTCGCCCGACGGCAAAACAATTGCGTTCATCGGGCAATTGCAGGAGCGCGATCACGCGAAAATCTGGCTCGCACCGAGCGGCGGCGGCGCGCCTTCCGTGCTGGCCGTAAATAATCTCGATCTGCTGCCGTCGAATCTCAAATGGGCGGAAGCGGGCCGCGCGCTCTTTTTCGAGACCGGTGTCAAAGGCGAGTACCAACTGTTTCGCGTTGACACGGCCGCGAAGAATGTCCGCCAAGTCACCAACGGCGCGCGGGCCGTGCGCAACGTTGACATCAACGCGCAGACCGGGCGCATGGTCTATACCGTCAACGATTTCAGCCATCTGGATGATCTATACACGGCCGATCTCACCGGCAAGAATGAGCGACAACTGACACACTTGAATGCGCGGCTCTGGCCGCAGCTTGCGCTGCAAGACGTGGAACGGTTCACTTACAAAGGCGCGGACAATTGGGACGTGGATGGCTTTCTGGTCAAGCCGTTGGGCTGGCAGGCGGGCAAGAAGTATCCGTTAATCTTGAGCGTGCATGGCGGCCCGGCCGGGCAGTACGGTGTTGATTGGTATCAGGAGTTTCAAGTCTATGCGGCGCGCGGTTGGGCCGTCTTCTACGCGAACCCGCGCGGCTCGACCGGCTACGGGCAGAAGTTCGAGCGCGGCATCGAAAATGAATGGGGGCGCAACGATTACACCGATGTGATGAACGGGGTGGAAGCTGCGCTCAACAAGTATCCGTGGCTAGATCGCGACCGGCTTGGCGTCACCGGCGGCTCATACGGCGGCTACATGACGAACTGGATCGTCGGGCATACGAATATATTCAAGGCCGCGGTCACGCTGCGCAGCGTCGTCAACTTCATCAGCGACGAAGGCACGCGCGACGGAGCCTACGGGCACAAGCCAGACTTTGGCGGCGACTTGTTTGAGAAGTTCGATCTCTATTGGGAGCGTTCACCTTTGAAGTACGCGCGGAATGTGCGCACGCCGATCCTGATCCTGCATTCGGATAACGACTACCGCGTGCCGCTCGAACAGGGCGAGCAATGGTTTCGCGCTTTGCAGCACTACGGCGTGCCGTCCGAGTTCGTGATCTTCCCGCGCGAGAATCACAATTTGACGCGCACCGGCGAGCCGAAGCATCTGGTCGAGAGTATGAACTGGCAACTCTACTGGTTCGACCGCTACCTCAACGGCAACGCGGCGGCCGTGCCGCCTGATCGCTAACGCAGGCGGGTCACCTTAACTATAGTCGTTTGCAGATAAGCGTGACCGAGCCAAACAGGGCCACTGTGCCGGGAGCGCAGGCATCCTTGCCTGCCAACGCGCCGAATGGCGCGTCCGGTGTTCGCGCTGCCGCGCTCTTGGCTGGCATGGTGGCCTGCGCTCCCAGCCACACGCCAGCGCCAACCGCTACAGCTCGATAATCAAAGTGCTGCTGACCCTTAAAAGCGACCCGACGCATTCGGCTCGGTGACGAAAACAAAGTCGCCGCGCCCGGCGAGTTGCTTGGCGTCTGTCGAGCCGTCCGTCTGCGCGGGCAGAATGGTCAACACAAGGATGCGGGTCTGTGCGCGGAGCGCGTGCAGTTGTTCGGGCGTGCCGAGTCGTCCTTCGCTGTGGAAGCCGCCGTTGACGTGCAGGACGAGCGCGGTCTTTTGCTGCTTCAGTCGCTCCGCGATTGAATAAGCCATCGTCGCATCGCGCAACGCTTGCGCCTCAAGCAAGTGCGGATTGCCATGTGCGCCCATCCCGCCGCCGGACATGAGCGCATTGAATTTCGCGGCGTAAGCCGCCGACGCCGTGCCGTAAGGCAGCGGTGCGAGCCACGAGAGCGCAAGCGGCGAAAGCGCCTTGACTGAATCGCTGCCGAGCCGGCCGACGCGGTTGACATAACGCTCCGGCGCGTTCGCCGCGATGACCGGCAACTCATGCGCGCGGGCAAACTCGACGAGCGGGCGATAGTCGGTCTCATAATTCTTCCACGGGCGACTGGCGGCCAAGAAGTGCCGCTCGTGTATCAGCCCCGCGAGATATTCATCCAACACAGGCTGCACGTCGCGCTCGAACATCTCCAGCGACAGCACGAGCGGGCGGGTATTGCGTTTATCCGTTTCACTTGCGCTGCGCCTGAAAATGTTTTGCAGTAACTGCAACTCGATCTGATGCGCGGTCGGATCGTTGTGTATCTCGCCGACGAAGACCGCATCGTTGGTCGTCATTGCAGAGATAACTTGATCGAGCGTCGCGGGCTGACCGGTCGCGTCGTAAATCTTATAGTTACCGTTGACGGCCGGCGCTGTCTGCGACAGGGCGAAGAGGGGCAGTGAAGCAAGCGCGAGCGCGACGGTCATGAGCCGGAACGTGTGTTTCATGTTGGCACCTGTATGGAGAAGATCGAGCGTTGCGATTGTAACCGATTTTGCAAGCGCATCTAATGAACGAAGATGATCACGCTGCCAATTGATGCACTGCTGCCGGAGATCGTCGCGTCGCTGCGCGCGACGCCGAATCTCGTCATCGAAGCGCCGCCGGGCACGGGTAAGACGACACGCGTGCCGGCGGCGTTGCTCGCTGCGGGGCTGACGGGCGCGGGCGAGGTCTGGGTGCTTGAGCCGCGCCGGTTGGCCGCGCGGCTTGCCGCACAGCGCGTGGCGGAAGAACTGGGCGAACGCATCGGCGCGACCGTCGGCTATCAAGTGCGCTTTGAAGATGTATCGAGCCAGCGCACACGTCTGCGCTTCCTCACTGAAGGTGTGCTCACGCGTCGCTTGCTTTCCGATCCGCAACTTAAGCACGTGGGCGCGGTCGTGTTGGATGAATTTCACGAGCGGCATCTGCAAGCCGATCTCGCGCTCGCGTTGCTACGTCGTTTGCAACAGACCGCGCGCCCGGACCTGCGCATCGTCGTGATGTCCGCGACGCTCGAAGCCGCGCCGGTGGCACAGTTTCTGGCAGACTGCCCGTCGCTTCGTGCAGAGGGCCGCCGCTTCGATGTGACGGTTGAGCATTTAACGCGCCCGGATGAGAGACCCTTAGCGGAGCAAGTAGCGACGGCAGTGCATAGGCTGGTGGCAGAGGGATTGACAGGCGATGTGCTGGTCTTTCTACCGGGCGCGGCCGAAATTCGTCGTGCGCAAACGGCTTGCGCGGAGTTGGCTGCAAAGGCCGATCTGCTCGTGCTGCCGTTGCACGGCGAGTTGGCCGCCGCCGCACAGGATCGCGCTGTGCGGCCGGCGGACAGACGCAAGTTGATCCTTTCGACCAACGTGGCGGAAAGCTCTGTGACGATTGATGGTGTGGTGGCGATAATCGACTCAGGACTGGCGCGCGTCGCAGGCCACTCGCCTTGGTCGGGCTTGCCCACACTTGAAGTGGCGCGCATCAGTCAAGCATCAGTGACTCAAAGAGCAGGACGCGCGGGCCGGACACGACCAGGTCGCTGTCTGCGGCTCTACACCGCGCAGGATTTCGCCGCCCGCCCGCCGCACGATGCGCCGGAAATCAGACGACTCGATCTCGCCGATGCTGCGCTCGAACTGCACGCGGCAGGGATTGCTGATCTGTCTACCTTCGCGTGGTTTGAAGCGCCGCCTGCGCCCGCGCTGATTGCGGCGGACACGTTATTACAAAGGCTCGGCGCGCTCGACGCCGCTGGTTGTGTAACCGCGCTCGGTAGGCGGATGTTGCGTCTGCCGCTCCACACGCGGCTCGCGCGGGTCGTGATCGAAGCGACAGCGCGCGGCATCGGTGCGGCCGGTTGTCTTATCGCCGCGCTGATCGGTGAGCGCGATATACGCGCGCAGCAACTGTTCGATGGACAGACGCGCGAGCGCAGGAGCGCGGCCCGACACGGTTCGTCCGACCTGCTTGAACTGTACGATCTATTTAGCGCGGCCGAACGTGCGGACTTCGCGCCAGCGCGTCTCAATGCACTCGGACTTGAGCCGGGCGCGGTGCGCGCCGTGGAGCGCAGCCGGCGACAATTGCAACGCATCATATTGGGCGTACAGGTAAAAGGAAACGAGACGGCCCGACAAACTCGCGCGCACCCAATTGAGGAAACGCTCACGCATGCTGAAGAGACCGCCCTACTCATCTCGCTGCTGACTGGTTATCCGGATCGTGTGGTGCGCAGACGTAACATGCTGGCGAGCGCGGCTGATGCGAGCGCGGAATTGTTGCTCGCAGGTGGGGGGGCGGCGCAACTCGCGCTGGAGAGCGTCGTGCGCCGGTCAGAGTTTCTCGTGGCCGTCGAGGCAGGCAAGCGCCGCGAGACAGGCCGCACAAGTAGGCGTGGTAGCGGCCGGACACTCGTGCGCCTCGCGAGCGCGATTGAGCCGGACTGGTTGCTTGATCTGTTTCCAGAGCGCATCAGCGAGCGAGCAGAGTTGGTGTGGAACGCGCAGATAGAGCGAGTCGAAGGTGTGAGCCGCCTGCTCTATGAACAGCTTGTCATCACTGAGAGCAACATGAATGAGGCGCGCGGCGCAGAGGTCGCGGAAGTGTTGGCGACAGCGGCGTTGACGGCGGGCTGGCAGTCGTTCGGGGAGGCGGAAACGATGGCGCGTTTCCTCGCGCGGGTGACATTCACCGCGCAGACTTTTCCCGAAGCACATTACCCGTCACTCACTGAGGAAGACGTGCGTGTGTGTCTGGCCCAACTCTGCACGAGCCGGCGCAGCTTCGCGGAGTTGCGTGCGGCCGTGCGCGCGGGAGAACTGCTCGCAGCATTGCGGCAACTGCTGACACATGAACAAGCGCGACTGCTGGCCGCGATGGCCCCTGAGCGTGTGCAACTCGCGGGCGGGCGACAGGTGCGCGTCAATTACGAGCCTGAGCCGCCGCCGTGGATCGCTGCGCGGCTGCAAGATTTTTTTCGCATGCGTGAAGGGCCGCGCGTGGCGGGCGGGCGCGTCGCGCTCGTGCTGCATCTGCTCGCGCCGAACGGGCGGCCCGTGCAAGTGACCACCGACCTCGCGGGTTTCTGGACGCGCCATTATCCGCAAGTGCGCCGCGAACTCAGTCGCCGCTATCCGCGCCATGCATGGCCGGAAAACCCGCTCGCATAAGAAGCGATGTTTTCGGCACAATATTGTTCGAAGTGCAATCAGCGCGCGGCTTGTTGTCCCGCACACTTCGTACTAAGCTCTTACCCGCAACAACAAACTTACAAACAGGAGAACAAGCATGTCAGAAGAGGTACGCTCAGAAGTGGAAGATCAGGAAAAATCCGGCTTGCTGCTTTCAGTCGATCCGTTGGCACAAGGCTCAGTGCTTAATGCGAAGGACGGCGACGCGGACGGGACGGACGGCGCAGGCTTGCTCGGCGACAGCGACAAGTCGGACGCGAGCGATGCGGACAGCAGTGACGGATCAGAGGCCGACGGGACTGACGCGCTCGTTGATGCGGATGGCACTGACGCGGGTAAGGATACCGACGGCACAGACTCGACCGCAGCCGTCGATGCGGACGGCAAGGACGCGAGCTGATCGCTCGGCAGCGCATGACGGACGTTGGGCTTGATCAGCTCGCAGAGTTGCTGCGGCCGTGCCAGGTGGAGGAGTTTATGACTGCCACTTGGGGCCGCACGCACAGACACATCGCGGGCGCGGCAGGGAAGTTCGCGCACCTGCTGCCGTGGGCGCAGTTGAACACGATCCTGCAGCAGCACAGGCTGGACTTCCCACGCCTGCGTCTGGCGCGCGATGGGCGCAGTCTCCCCGCCGCCAAATACTTGCGTCACGTGCGCAACGGCCGCAGTCAAGTGAACATTCCGCGACTGCTGCCAGAAGAATTGACGGCGGAGTTGCGCGCCGGCACAACGCTCGTGCTCGACGCGGTGGACGAACTATACGAGCCGCTCGCGGAGTTGGCGGCTAATTTAGAAAGACTCTTTCACGAGCACGTGCAGATCAATGCATATGCTGGTTGGCGCACAGCGCGCGGCTTCGATCTGCACTGGGACGACCACGACGTTTTCATTCTTCAGGTTGCGGGGCGAAAAGATTGGCGCGTCTATGGCATGACGCGGCCCTATCCGCTCGTCAAAGATATCGAAGCGGCAGAGAAGCCGCAGCACGAACCGCTCTGGGCCGCAACACTTAACACGGGCGATCTGCTCTACATCCCGCGCGGCTGGTGGCACGTCGCGCTCCCGCTCGCCGAGCCAACACTGCATCTGACCGTCGGCATACACAATCGCACGGGTCTCGATCTCATGCGTTGGTTAGTCGAACGCATGCGCGCGAGTGAGCGCGCCAGACAAGACCTGCCGCGCTTCGCCAATCGAGCAGAACAGACAGAGCATCTGCAACGGCTGCGCGCTGAACTGCTCGCAACTTGGGACGATGCTTTGCTCACGAACTTTTTCGCCGCGCAAGACGAGCAAGCGCAGCCGCGCCCGCGCCTCAACCTGCCTTGGAGCGCCCTGCCCGACGCTCCGTCGCTCACGGACGAAGCGCGTGTGCGTCTAACCGCACCGCGCCCGCTCGACTTTCAGGTTGATGCAACGGGCATTGTCACATTCAATTGCAATAACAGACGCTGGCGCTTCGCTGCGAATGCTCTGCTCGTATTGCGCCCACTCGCGGAAGGACGTGCATGCACGGTGGCCGCATTGTGCGCGGCCGCGAATGACAAAATCGAAGCACACACTGTACGCGTCTTTTTAGCTGAGTTAATCCGCGCGGGATTGCTTGTGCCGGTCACAGATTAATCGGTAAGCATGAGTCGGCAATTTTTTTATTGTTCGGAACTATCGCGCCAGCGTGGCGAGCCTCGCTATGGCACGGCTTCGGTCGGCGACGTATGGCTGCTGCTCGAATATCCATTTTGGTGGGGCGAGCAGGCTTTCGCTGACAGCGCGTTGCCCGCCGAAGTCAAAGTGCATCTCACACACGCACTCGAACGCATCCCGCGCTCGCGCTTGCTGTTAATCAAACAAGATCGCCCGCGCAGACCATATCTCAAGTTCTTCGTCGTGCGCGCCAGCGAGTGTGCGCCGACTATGGCAGAGTTTACGCTCGACAGTTACGAGCAACTGTTGCAACTCGACATTGCCAGCGCAGCCGGCAGTGGGGTACAGGCTGCCGCGCTAACGAGTGAACTCTTTCTAGTCTGCACACACGGCCGGCGCGACAAGTGCTGCGCCAAGTTTGGCTATCCGCTTTACAAGGCGCTACGGGCAGCGGGCGGCACGAATGTCTGGCAGTCAACGCACATCGGCGGCGACCGTTTCGCCGCCAACCTTGTCTGCTTTCCGCATGGTCTCTTCTACGCGCACGTCACCGAAGCAGACGCGCAGACGATCACGGCCGCCTATCGCGCCCGCGAAATCGTGCTGGCCCGCTATCGCGGGCGCGCGTGTTATGCCCAACCGGTGCAGGCCGCTGAATATTTTGTCCGCGCGGAATCGGGGCTGGTCACGCTTGCGAGCTTACGCCTACGTGCGCGGGTGCGTGTGACGGAGAATAGTTGGCGCGTACAGTTCGTCGTGCCGGACGCGGGCCGCAGCTATGAAGTAAACATCAGTAGCCGCGTCTCCGCCTTTCATCAACTCCTCACCTGCGACGCGACCGAAGAGAAAAGCGTCGTGCAATTCAGCCTCGACTACTACCGCGTAACGAATGATCGCGCGCACGCGCAGGTGTGATTCCGCACGCACATATCCGCTGGTCTGAGAATATCGCACATTTACTTGCCGCGCTTCGATGGTTAAATCAGAACACGGAGTCATTCACCCTTCGGCTGCGAATGGCATGTCAGACTGCTCGACCGCCACACGCAATTCGCGGAAGAGTCGGGCCAGCGCGTCAGCTCGATAATGCGCGTTCAAGCCGCTGGGATTAGGCAGAATCCAGAGCGCGGTCTGCCCGATGCGCTCCGGTTGCAGACCGAGGTGCGCCTGCGGTTGCTTAAAAGCCGCACGGTACGCGCCGATGCCCAACACTGCGAGGACGCGCGGGCGCAGACGCCGCACCTTTGCGCGCAAACGTCGCCCGCCCGCAAGCAACTCGGCGATGGTCAACTCGTCGGCGGTCGCGGTCGCGCGGGCGACGAAATTAGTGATGCCGTAGCCGGCGCGGAGCAGTTCGCGCTCTTCGTGCGGCGCGAGCAGTCGGGCGGTGAAGCCGCCGGCATAAAGCGCGGGCCAGAAGCGGTTGCCGGGGCGCGCGAAATGATAGCCGGTTGCGCCGGAGTACAAGCCCGGATTGATGCCGCAAAATAGCACGCGCAAGTCTGGCGCGAGCACATCGCGGATCGTCTTGCCGACCGCCGCGGCGATCTCCTCTCTCGTCGGTCTGCGCGGAACACTGGTCATAGGCATGATGAAATTCCTTTTATGCGCCTAGCTGCGCTCACAGCTTTCGCAGCCGCACGCCGCGCACGGAATGGTCGCCGCCTTTCTCTAAAATTAAATGCGCCCGCTCGCGTGTAGGCAAAATATTCTCGCGCAAATTCACGCCGTTGATCTCCGTCCAAATCTGTAAGGCGAACTCTGTCACTTCTTCAACCGACAGGTGCGCATAGCGATGAAAGTAGGACGCTGCATCGCGAAACACCGTGGCCCGTAGCGTTAGTAAGCGCGCGATGAACCAGCGTTTGATATCGTCTTCATCCGCGTCAACATAGATCGAAAAGTCGAAGAAGTCCGAGACGAACAAGCGCGGCGCGCCATCTGCCTGCGCCGCGCCGGCCTGCAAGACGTTTAAGCCTTCGACGATCACGATGTCGGGCTGGCGCACGGTCTGCCCCACATCGGGCAAAATGTCGTAGCGTTGGTGCGAGTACACGGGCGCAGAAACTTCCGCCCGCCCTGCCTTCACGTCAACAAGGAACTGCAAGAGCCGCCGCACGTCATAGCTTTCAGGGAAACCTTTGCGCCGCATCAGCCCGCGCGCTTCGAGTACGCTATTGGGGAAAAGAAAACCGTCCGTAGTAATCAACGCGACCTGTGGATGATCGGGCCAGCGCGCGAGGAGCGCTTGTAGGACACGCGCCGTCGTGCTCTTGCCGACGGCAACGCTGCCGGCGAGGCCGATGACATAGGGCACTTTCGGCGTCTCCCGACCCAGAAACGTGCTGGTCGCACGATGTAGCTGCTGCGTCGCGGCGACGTAGAGATTCAACAGCCGCGAGAGCGGGAGATAAATGTCTGCGACCTCGGCCAGCGAGACCTGCTCGTTCGTGCCGTGCAGCGCACGTAGATCATCTTCCGACAGAGTCAGCGGCGTGGCGGCGCGCAGTCCGGCCCAACCTTGCCGGGTAAAATGTTTGAAGCGGGAAAGGTCTGTCTGGCTCATGTGCTATCAGGTGCTAACAGGGTCGGGCCGTAATTGTTGACCTTTCGCCGGACTGTGGCAAACAACTTCTATCATAAACAGACGGCGCAAGGCCCCTTTGCGCCTTGCGCTAGGTGCGCGGCTGTTCAGTATAATCTGCGCAGTGCTTTACATCATCCTTATTCTGGCGTTGACAGTCACGGGCTTCGCGGGCGTGCAGTTCTGCTACATGATGTTCTTGCAGGCGACGAACCGGCAGCAGCAACGCCGCATTGCCGAATTGGAGTGCGAGTTGGCCGCCGCGCGCCGCGCGCTAAGCGAACAGAAAACAGACGTGCCGGACGAGGTTGAAGAGCCGTGGGCTGAACTGATTGACGACGGCGGGGCCTGAGCGCACCACAAGCAAAGGCGCAAAGTAAGAGGTCATAGCCGAGAGGCAACTATGAGAAGCAAATTAATCATGAAAGTTATCTGGCTCGTGGTGATCGCGTGCCTCGTGCTGCCGGTCGGCAGCGCGCAAAGGCGAAGGGGTGGGCGCAGCAGGATGAATGCGGAACAACCGCTCGCGGCCAAGATTCGCCGCTTCGCGCCCACCGTCATCACGGCTGACACGGCGCGACTGGCCGTTAATGAACGCCGCGCGTTGGAAAAGCTCATCGCCGCCGCTGCTTATCTTGATCCGCTGTTCCGGCAACAAGTCTGGCGCGGCAACCCCGCACTCGAAGCGCAACTCGCCCGCGACTTGTCGCCACAGGGACGCGAGCGATACCACTACTTTCAGATAAACGCCGGCCCGTGGGCGCGGCTCGACGGCAACGAGCCGTTTGTCACGGGTGTGCCCGCGAAACCGCCCCAGGCTAGTTTCTACCCCGACGACATGACCAAAGATGAATTCAACAAGTGGGTACAAGGTCTGTCGGAGCAGGAGCGCGAGCACGCCAACGGTTTCTTCTACGTCATCCGCCGCGACGCGGGCGGACAGCTAAAGGCTGTGCCCTATAGCGAAGCGTACCGCGCATTCTTAACGCCGGCCGCGCGCCTCCTGCGCGAAGCGGCGCAGTTGACCCAGAATCGCACGCTCAAAAATTTCCTGACCAAACGCGCCGCCGCGTTTCAATCGAACGAATATTACGACAGCGATGTCGCGTGGATGGAGTTGGACGCGCCGATTGACGTGACCATCGGCCCTTACGAGACCTACGAAGATGAGTTGTTCAATTACAAGGCCGCGTTCGAGGCTTACGTGACGCTGCGCGACGATGCGGAGTCGGCGAAGCTTGCGCGCTTCAGTCGTTACCTGCAAGAGTTGGAAGACAATCTGCCGATTGCCGCGGGCTATCGCAATCCGCAACTCGGCGCAGCCGCGCCCATTCGCGTCGTCAACGAAGTCTTCGCCTCCGGCGACGGCAATCGCGGCGTGCAGACCGCCGCCTACAATCTGCCGAACGACGAGCGGGTGGTGAAAGAAAAAGGCTCGAAGCGCGTGATGTTGAAGAACGTGCAGGAGGCGAAGTTTAAACAGACGCTCGTGCCCATCGCGCGTGTCGTGCTCGACCCGAAGCAGCAACCCGACCTCTCCTTCGAGGCTTTCTTCACGCACATCCTCATGCACGAGTTGATGCACGGGTTGGGGCCGCACAACATCAACGTGGCGGGGCAAGCCACGACCGTCCGCATGCAACTCAAAGAGCTTTATTCGGCCATCGAAGAGGCGAAAGCGGACATTAGCGGCCTCTGGGCCTTGCAATACTTGATCGACAAAGGCGTGTTGGATAAGCGACTTGAACGCAACATCTATACTTCGTATCTGGCGAGCACGTTCCGCTCCGTCCGCTTCGGCATTAACGAGGCGCACGGCAAAGGCATCGCGGTGCAGTTCAACTATCTGACGGACAAAGGCGCGCTCCGCTTCGACGAGCGCGCCGGCACGTTCAGTATTGACCCGGCGCGCATCAAAGACGCGGTGCGCGAATTAACGCACGACATCATGACGCTGCAAGCCGAAGGCTCGTACGAGAAAGCGAAAGCGATGCTCGACACTTACGGCGTGGTGCGCCCGCCGATGCAGCTTGCGCTTGATAATCTGCAGAACGTGCCCGTGGACATAGAGCCGAGCTTCCCGCTCGCACGTGGGCGTGCGATGCGTTAGCAACATCGTAGTGCGCGATCAGTTCAACACAGAGGCCACAGAGATTCAACTCTCTGTGGCCTCTGTGTTTCCTCTGTGCCCTCTGTGGTAAAACCGGCCCCACGCAAGACGCAACTAAAAATTAAGTCTCAACATAAACTCATACCCCGCGCGCAATCTCGCCTACACTGGCGATTAGACGCGCGATCTCTTCCTCCGTCGTATAGCACGCGCAACCGGCGCGCACGAGTCCTTCCGCGCCCAGCCCCAGCCGCTCGATCACCGTCGCCGCATAAAAATCGCCGTGCGAGAGGAACAATCCGCGCATTGTTAGTTGCCGCGCGACATCCGTCGCAGCGACGCCGCGCACGGTGAAACCAACGGTCGGCGTACGGGGCACATCGGGCGGCGGGCCGTAGAGCGTTACGCCTGCGATAGCGGACAGCCCGGCCCAGAGTTGGCGCACTAACCGCGCGCTGCGTGCGTGCAACTCCGTGAAAGCAGCTTGCAATCCAGCGCGCCGCGCCGAGCCGGGTGCGAGCGCGGCGAGAAAATCGACGGCGGCGGCCGCGCCCAGCATCCCTTCGTGGTTCTGCGTGCCGGTCTCGACCCGCTCCGGCAAATCATCGGGCGCGGGCACGAGTTTCGGAAAATCGAGCGTGGCGAGCAAATCGCGCTTACCCCATAGCACACCGATGTGCGGGCCATAAAACTTATAAGCAGAGCACGCGAGCAGATCGCAATCGAGCGCCTGCACGTCCGTCAGCACGTGCGGCGCATAATGCACGGCATCAACGAACATCAGCGCGCCGACCGCGTGCGCCATCTTCGCCGCGCGGCGCACGTCCGTGATCGTGCCCAGCGCATTCGACGCCGCACCGACCGCGATGAGGCGCGTGCGTTGATTGACCTTCCGCTCAAAGTCTGTCCAATCAAGCTGTCCCGTCTCGGTTTGCATGCTAACTGTGTGAACGACTACGCCGCGCTCGCGTGCGAGCGCATGCCACGGCGCGACGTTGGCGTGATGATCGAGTTCCGTGACGACAAGCTCATCGCCCGTGCCGAGTTGGCGGCCAAGCGCGCGGGAGAGGTGAAAGGTGAGCGTCGTCATGTTCGCGCCAAAGGCGATCTCCGTGGGCACGGCGTTAAGGAAATCCGCCAGTGTCGCGCGGGCCGATTCAATAAGTTCGTCGGTCTCTGCGCTTGTCGGGTAAGCCCAGTGCGTGTTGGCATTGTGGTGATAAAGATAATCGTTCATCGCGGCCACGACGGCGCGGGGCACTTGCGTGCCGCCGGGGCCATCGAAGTAAGCAACCGCATGGCCGTTAAATACCCGCTCAAGGGCAGGGAAGTGCGCTCTGATCTCCTCAAGCGGAGCAACATGCGCGAATGCTGTCTGTGTTGATTCCGTCATTGGTTTATCGAACTTCACTGTAGTCAAAAGGCCTAAACGGATAATGACGATTTAGTCAGCCGCGATCGGTTCGGGTTGATCAGGTAGCTTGTAAAACTCGCGTGCGGGCTTGAGCGGACGCAGCAGCCAGTAGGGGCGGCGCGTGCCGTCGGGCGAATGTTGGTCGGCGGGGCGCGTCTGCGCGAGCCAGTTGCGATAAGCGGCGCGGGATTTTTCCACGTCCACGTGTATGTCGCCGTAAGCGTCGGTCGGGGCAGCCTTCGTTACGCGCACGGCTTGATGCCAGCAGTGTTGCCCGCTGATCGGATCGGGATGTACGGGGAAAGTCAGATTCTGATGCACGCCCACGTCCGTCCACCAGAGGCGCAAAGAATCCGGATCGGCCGACTCGTAAGGAGCGACGCCGCGTTCGCGCTTTAGTCCCCACTCGTCGCCCTCGTGTTGGAGTGCGACGGTCGCCATCATTTGGCGCTGCCCCGCATCTTTCAATTTCCAACGCCCCATGTGATGACTGCACGCGACGATGCCCGGCTTGATGCCTTCCGTCACCCATGCGCGCACGACGAAATAACCGATCTCAGAGGCCACGCGTACGAGATCGCCGGTCTGTATGTCGAGCCGCGCCGCATGGGTCGGATGCAGCCAGAGCGGATTGGTGTGCGCGATCTCATCGAGCCACTTGGCGTTGGCGCTGCGCGTATGAATCTGCACGGGCAAGCGGAAGGTGGAGATCAGCACCGTCTGATCGGGCGCGAGATTGTCGGGGTGTATATGGCTCTTGATGTAAGTCGGCAACGCCCATTCGGGCCAGCCCCAATCGGCGAGTGTGCGCGAATAAAACTCAAGCCGGCCGCTCGGCGTCGGAAAGCCGCGCAGTATTTGCCCGTCAACTTCGACGCCGACCATGCGCCGGCCGTCCTCGTCGCCATCTGGTGTCGGAATGGGCACGACGTTCGGCGACGCGGGCTTAGCCGCGCGCGTATAGACACGCCTGAAACGATCCACGCGCACGTCTTCAAGTTCTTCTGCCGGCACAATCGTCTCATACACCGCGCCCGTTTTCTTGCGTATCTCGAACGCGCCGTAGCGGCGCATGAAGGCGAGCGGGGTTAAATTTTCCTGCGCCGCCGCTTCGGGCAGACCGGGCACGGAATGCTCGAAGATGTGGCCGTAGTATTCATCCACGCTCAAACGCGCGCCCGGGCGCGCTTTCGATTCGGCGAACTGGCGTATGCCCAGCGCGCCGTCCGGGTCTATGCGCCACGTTAGCTCAAGCCAGAATTCGTTCTCTTCCCAGACCTCGCCGGGATTAACTGTGCGCGTATCCGTGATCGCTTCGCCCAGCCGCTCGCGGGCGGCGCGCATGACGGGTTGGCGAAAGCCGAGCCATTGCGCGTCGTGCGTCTCGTAAGAATGTATGTCGTGCCGCTCAGAGCCATGTCCCATCGGGAGAATGTAATCGGCGAAGTAGGCGGTCTCGTTCCACGTCGGCGTGAGCGCGACGTAGCAACCGATCTTGCTCTCGTCCGTCAACATCTCGATCCACGAGAAGCCGTCCGGGTTCGTCCAGACAGGGTTGTAGACGCGCGTGAAATAGACATCGACTTTGCCGCGCCCTTCATGCAAAAAGTGCGGCAACAAAAAAGAAAGCTCGTTCATCGCCAGCGGGTACTCGCGCGGCCACGTCAACTCGTTCCACGTGCGCGGGTGCGGCGGCGAGTAGATCGGTTTTGGCACAAACTTGTTCCACGCATTCGGAAAGACGCCGCCTTCGGTGGCGACCGCGCCGAGCAGCGCATTCAACATGAACAGCGTGCGCGCGACCTGCCAGCCGCCGCTATTGCCCGCCGCCGCGCTGCGCCAGTTGTGACTCGAAAAGCGCGTGCCCGCCGTGGCCACGACGGCCGCGATCTCCGCGAGCGTGCGCGCCTCGACGCCCGATTCCTGCGCGGCATACTCGAAGGTGTACTCGCGGTAAATCTCTTTCAACGCCAGCTCGAAATTCTCAAACGTCGTCTCAAGCTCGGGCCGCTCGACGGCGAGATACTCTTCCCAGTTCCACCAACGGCGCACGAACTCGCGGTTGTATAGCCCGTGCTGAATTAAATAATTCGCAATCGCTAAGACGATGGCCGCCTCGCTGCCGGGATAGGGCGCGACCCAAAAGTCCGCGTGCGTGGCCGTGTTCGACAGCCGCGTGTCGAAGACGATCACTTTCGCGCCCTCAGCTTTTGCTTCAATGATGCGTTGCGCGTGCGGGT
>JBBRYU010000065.1:0-17403 GCA_038237345.1 Pyrinomonadales bacterium | reverse complement strand
GGACGATCCGCTTGAGTCCGGCATAGACCTCGTGGCGCAACCGCCGGGCAAG
This sequence comes from Pyrinomonadales bacterium, assembly GCA_038237345.1. Lineage (GTDB taxonomy): Bacteria > Acidobacteriota > Blastocatellia > Pyrinomonadales > Pyrinomonadaceae > QHXQ01. The sequence goes on along the minus strand of JBBRYU010000065.1, from coordinate 17,351 downwards.
CGTTTGCAGAATGTCTTGCTGCTCTCCGGCGGCGAGAAGGCGATGGCGGCGCTGGCACTGGTGCTGGCCATCTTCCGTTATCAACCGTCGCCGTTCTGCCTGTTGGACGAAGTGGACGCGCCGCTCGACGAAGCGAACATCGGGCGCTTCGCCGCGAAGATCGTGGAGATGGCAACCGACACGCAGTTCATCGTCATCACACACAACAAGCGCACGATGGAAGCGGCGCGGGCGCTCTACGGCGTCACGATGGAAGAGGTGGGTGTGTCGAAGCTCGTCTCGGTCAGATTTGAATAAGGCATGCGGGTCAGGCTTACGGTCGCAACATTGATCGCCGCGCTGTGCTTCTCCGGCGCGGCGTTTCTGCCGTCTGCGGCGGCGCAGCATCGTGCGGCCAACAACAAACGCAAGCCGCCCGCGTCCGCCGCGCTAAAGCCCACGCCGACGCCGCCCGCATCCGCAACGCCTACACCAGACCCGACCCCCGCACCGGCAAAGGCGAATAGCCGCCCCGCCGACCAAACGGCGACCACGATAGCAACGTCTGAGCCGCTGACGGCCAGCACGTCTGTGGCCCAGCAGCACGCCGCCGCGCCCGTTGCGGTGCGCTACTACTACGAGTTCACGCAGCCCAGTTTCTACTTGCGGCACATAATGCTCGAGCATGACGCGACGGGGCGCGGACAGATGACCTTCGAGCGCAAGCCGGACACGGAGTCTTACACCGAGCCGTTAGAGATCGCGCCCGCCGCGCTTGCGCGCATCAACGCGGCGTGGATGGCATTGCGTTTCCTCGACTCGACCGAGGATTACCAATCCGACCGGCAGTTTGCGCATCTCGGCACGATGCGTCTGCGCATGACCGAGGGCGAGCGCACGCGCACCGCCGAATTCAATTGGACGCACAATGCGCAAGCCGCCGCGCTGACGAACGAATACCGGCGGCTGGCCGATCAACAGTTGTTCGTCTTCGAGATCACAGTCGCGCGCCAGTATCAACCGTCCGATACGGTCAAGCTGCTCAAGGGGCTGGAGCTACAACTCAACCGCGACGGCATCTCAGAGAGTGCGCAACTCGCCCCGCTCCTCGCAGACCTCGCGACGGACGAGCGCATCCCGCTCATCGCCCGCAATCAGGCCGAGCGGTTGGCCAAAAAGATCAAGCATTAGGCTTGCGCGCCCGCCGTCGCTCAATCTCATTCATAGCCTAATAACGCGCACCTTCGCGCCGTTCGCCGAGCAGACGATAGTCCTTCTGTTCGAGCGCGGCCTGCGGTAGCTGGCGGTTCGTGTACATTGAATGGTGTGCGCGGTTGTGGAGTGCAAGTCCGGTGTGGAAGATGAGACCGCAGACGAGGAAGAGGGCAGCGAAGATTTGCCAACGACGCTGGCGGAGGTATGGACTCCAACAGTAGAAGCTATAGAGCATCGCCAGCGGCAGCGTCACGTAGAACGTGTGCGAGTGCGGTTTGCGGAACGAGAAGAGGAAGAGCACGTAGAGCAGCACAACGGTGGCGAGCGTTAAGTATTTGATTGCAGGCCAGTCCGTGTGCTCGTGTCGGCGCTTGAACCAGCATAAGATCAACACGCCGGGTTGTAGTATGCCGCACACACCGAGAAACAGGACGAAGGGCGCGAGCCATAGATGCGCACGGACGAAGGCGAGGCGCGCCGCAGAGTTGCCGCCGATGAAGCGCGGCAACTCGAAGCTGGCGAACGAGAGGAAGCGGCCGAGTATGCCCTCGACGATATTGGGGTAGTGTTTCAGATTGTCGAAATTAAAGATTGCCACCTGATTTGTGTCGCCGGTGCCGCCGCCGAGTCCATAGCGCAGATAGGTCGGCACAAGCAGCGCGCCCGTGATAGCTGCGCCGCACGCAAACCACAACAACACGCGCCAGACCTGCCGCCCCTGCGCCCGCGTCTGCGCATAGCCCGCGACCAGCACGAACGGCACGAGCGCAACCCAAGACATGTGCAACTGCATGACCCAGCAGAGCGCGAAGCCCATCATCGCGCTTGCCCAATATGACTTGATGATGCGGCGACTCGTCGGCGGAAAGAGTTCGAGGAAGCCGACGAAGAAGAGCACGCTACCGGTGAGTACATAAGATGGGTTAACGATGTGTGTGGCGAGACCGAGCGTCCACGGCGCAGTCAGCAGCCACGCCCAGATAAGCCGCGCAGGTATCTCCGGCAGCCGGCGCGTTGTGTACCACGCGAGCAGACAGAGGCTGGCAAACGACAACAGATTCAGCAGCACGTAAGGCGCTTCCGGCACGGGCGCGATGAAGAAGGGCAGGCCGACGAGTAGCCCTTGCAGCGCGCCGGGAATCTGGATGACGGGCGTCACGTCCGGGCCGAAGTAGGGCCACGCTCGCGTCGTGTAAAACTTCAGCCCGATCAGGTAAATCTGTTTTTCATCCTCGAACCAGAACTCAGAGCATAGCCCGAACCACAGGCGAAACAGGAAGGCGAGCGCGAGCAACACAAAAACAAGGGCCTTGCGTTGTCTGTTAGAAGTTATGAGTTGCAGCACAAAAAGAGTTTAAGCGGACGCCCTGCTTAAGCCGGCGCATCTTCAGCCTGAGCGTCACTCGGCGCGGGGGTGAAGCGGACGCGGCGGATGCGATGTCTATCGACACGCTCGACGGTGAAGCGTGCGCCTTCATGCTCGACGGTCTCGCCCGGTTGGAGGATGCGCCCGGCGCGGTCAAGCAGGAAGCCGGCGAGCGTCGTATAGCCGTCGTCTTCGGGTAGACGTAATTCTTTGAACCGGCGGTTGGCATCGCGCACGGCGAGCATCCCGTCGAGCAGATATGCATCGCCTTCTTTAACGATCTGCGCCCGTACCTCTTCGTCATATTCGTCGTTGATCTCGCCGACGATCTCTTCCAATAAATCTTCAAGCGTGACGATCCCTTCGATGCCGCCGTGCTCGTCAACGACGAACGCGAGATGCTGCCGCGCGGCCTGCATCTGCGCGAGCACCGCGCCGAGGCGCGCTGTCGCGGGCACGAAGAGCGGCGGGTGCAGCAGTTGCTCCATCTGGAAGTCGCGCGCGTCCGTGCGCCGCAGACAAGGCATCAACTCTTTCATAAACAGCACGCCGACGATGTTGTCCAGATGCTCGCGATAGACGGGCAGGCGCGAGTAGCCGAGACTGCAAAAGGTCTTTTCGGCCTCGTCGAGCGTCGCCGTGACGGGCAGCGCGACGACGGCCGTGCGCGGCACCATCGCCTCGCGCACTTCGGCATCGGCGAAGTCGAAGATGCGATTGAGCAACTTCTGCTCGTCGGCCTGCAAGTGCCCGCCCTTGTGCGAGTCGGCGATCAACTGGCGCAGTTCGTCTTCAGTGTAGATCGCGCCGTGCTCCTGTTTGCCGCGCAAGCCGATGAGGCTCAGCACGCGCGTCCCGACCCAGTGTAGGCCGCGCGTGGGCAGCGAGAAGACCTTGTAGAACAGATCGAGCAATCCCGCTGTATAAAGCGCCACGCGCTCCGAGCGTTCGAGCGCGAGTCGCTTGGGCACAAGCTCGCCAAAGACGATATGGAAGAAGGTGACGGTCAACAGCGAGATCGTGAAGGTGATGACGTGTTGCCAGAACTCCGGCACGCGCAGGGCGGCGAGCCACTCGTGCAGCAGCCGCTCGACGAACGGCTCGCTGATCGCGCCGAGGGCGAGCGAGGCGAGCGTGATGCCGAGTTGTGTGGCGGAGATGTACGAGTTGATGTTGTCAACGAGCTTCAGCACGCGGCGCGCACGCGCGTTGCCGGCCGCGGCCAGCGTCTCGATACGCGAGCGGCGCACGCTGACGAGCGAGAATTCGGCGGCCACGAAAAAGCCGTTGACTATAACCAACAGGGCCAGCGCCAAAAAGTTAAGAGCAATCATCGTCAACAGGGTCGCGCACTGCGAGCGGCCCGCACAATTTGCTTGTAAAGCGTGAATTAATCGCGCCCAAGCTTATTGCTTATGCCTGCGGCGCGTCAATCAGTGCAAGGGCCGAAGGATGAGCGATGAACAAGCAGGCACAAGCTTTATCCTGTTTCGCCTGCCCGACTCTGTTCCTGTGCAAGGATCAACCGACAAAATTCGACGAGCCTGTTCTCGGCCCAGAAGCGGTCTTCATGGGGCTTGTTGCCGGCGGCGACGAAGCCGACGTGGCCGCCGTGCGGCGGCGCGAGCAGGATGACGCAGGGGTTCGCGGCGAGCGCCGGAGCACGGAACGGGGTGAAGGGGATGAACGGATCGTCTTGCGCGTGGATGATGAGCGCGGGGCGACGTATATCGGCGATGCGCGGCAATGCGCTCGCGCGTGCGTAATAGTCGTCCACATCGCGATAACCGCCGGCGGGCGCGGTGTAGCGCGCGTCGAACTCGCGGAGCGTGCGGGCGCGGCGCAGGTGGCGCAGGTCGTAGTGGTCGGGATAGAGACGTGCGGCGGCGCGTAGGCGTCGATGCAGCGCCCCGACGAAGTGGCGTTGATAGAGCCAGTTCGAGCGGCGCGAAATCTCGTCAGCGCAGCCCGCCAGATCAATCGCGGGGGAGACGGCGCAGACGGCGCGTACCTCGCGCGGCAACGCTGCGCTCTCGTCGCCCGCGAGCTTCAACGTCATGTTGCCGCCGAGCGAGAAACCACTGAGGAAGATGTTCGTTAGCGCCTCGCGCGCGATCAGGTCTTTGATGACCGCGAGCAGATCGGGCGTGAGACCGCTGTGATAGAGCGTGGGCGTCAGGTGTTGCGTGTCGCCACAGGTGCGTAAGTTTAAGCGTACGGTGTTGAAGCCTGCGCGATAGGCTTTTTGCGCCGTGCCCAGCACGTGGATGGACTCGCTTGAGCCTTCCAGTCCATGCACGACGACGAGCGTCGGGTGGGCGCGCCGCTCCGCCTGCCAACGACAGTGCGCCAGCACGCGCACGCCCGGCTCGACCTCGAAGGTGCGTGCCTCGTCGTTATGATATGCGTGCCCCAGCCCGCCGCGCCGCGGCCAGACGTAAGCAGCGAGCGTCTGCGCGTGCCCGCTCTTGAACAACGGGTGCGGGCGGAAAGGTTTTTGTTTGAGCGTGCGTTCGATCTCACGCAACGATGTGTCCGCGCCGGCTGACGCGGCGGGAAGTTGTTGAACGTCTGTTGGAACGACCGTGCTCGTTTGGTTCATTGCCCTGAGAAACTATTGTACACAGCGCCGCCATGACAGGTGAAGATCGCTGCGCGGTTGTTACATGATAAGCGGCGGCTCAACCGGCACGGGGTCGCCGGCCGGGATAGGCGCGTCGGGTTCGCGCACAGGGGCGTGCGCCGGTTCGCGGTCGGGCGGCAACGGCATGGGGTCGGGATCAGATGTGATGGGATCATACGGCGCGGTGGGCGGCAACTCGGGTTGTTCGCCGGGTTGCGTCGGCTCCATGCTCGGATCGTGATTCATAGTTGTACGTCCTTTCGCTAACTCTAAGTTAATAACGATTTTCAAACGCGCTGAATGCGCGCTCAAGCTCCCACTGTAGGCGCGCCTTCTCGCTGCTCGCTATAAATTGGCGGCAGCTTGACGTCTGCGGGCTTGGCCCCGAAGTGTCTCCAGCGCACTGTAGCACGGCCGTGAACTTCCGCGCGTCGCGCCACAAACTCGCGCCGCCGATGAAAGCATGTTGCAGACTGTTACGGGCCAGCGTCTTGAGTTCCGTATAATTCAAACCCTGTTCGTCCGCCGCCCGCAAAAACTCGCGCGAGATTTCCGAGCGCGCGACGCCTTCATCATCCGTCGCTAAAGCCAACGGCACGCCGTATTGCATGTAAGTCTTAAGCGGATGCTCGCGCCCGCGCACGCCTAAGATCAAGTCGTTGCTGCTCAAACAAATCTCGACCAGGATGTTACGGCGGGCCATCGCGCGCAACAGTTCGTCAGCATCAGTCTCGTGCATGATGTCCACCCCATGGCCGATGCGCCCGGCGTGCCCGATGTTAACCGAGTCGCGTATGTGAAAGCTGAGACCGTCCGGCGGGACAAGACCGGGCGCAAGTTCGCCCGCGTGCAAGGTGATGTGCGCCTGCGGATAACGTCCGTGCAGGAAATCGAGCATGCGCATGTGCACCGGAAAATTCTGCATGGCGGCGAACCCGTCTTCCGGTTGCACGAGATTCAACGCAACTACTTTCGGGTTCGCTTCATTAGCCAACATGAAGCCCGCCAACATCTGCGCATAGACCGGCCCCAGCGCTGCGCCGCGCCCGACCTGAAAGACGTAGCGCACCGTCACCGCACAACCCGGATCGGCTTGCGGCCTCCCGCACTGTAATTGACTGTCCTTCAGTATCTCAGCCTGTCGCAAATTCTCCTTCGCTTGCGTCGCCGCTTTGGCGATACCGGCCGTCTGGAGTTTGTTGAGCGTGCCCTCATAATTATCGTCCCATTTAACATCTTGCCCGAGCTGCGTGGCCATGCCACTGTCGGGCGTCAGCATGAGTTCCAGATACAGTACGTGCCCTCTGGCGGCGCGCTTGACCGCCTCCGCGAGCATCTGCCCGGTCTGGCCGTATGTGGCCGGACTAAATTTGGGAAAGGCGTCGAAGAAATGATCGTGCCCGCTTTGCCCTGCGAATTGCCAGTTGCGCATAGACCACGCATCGATCATCTGTCGGTACAACAGTCCGTTTTTTTTAGCATCGTTCACCGGCGGGCGACTCGTGTCCGGCGCGCAGGGCGGTTGCGATAAAGCGTAGGCCGTCTGATCCACGCACAAGCCGTTCTGCGCCGCCCAGTCTATATAAGTTTCGGCGTAGATCGCGCCGGAGAGATGATTGTGCAGATCGCCGCCCTTCGGCATGCGCAGCAGGAACGCTAACAGTTGGGGCGGTTGTTGCCGGATTGACTCGAAGTAACGTGCGGTTCTTTGTGCCGGTGTGCCGGCGTTTGATTTGCGACTAAGCCTCTGCGCCAACGTCAACTGCGAGGTGACAAGCAGTAAACTGATGACGATGAGGGGGAAGCGTAGTCTTTTCACGTCCTGCTCCATTTAGCTGATAGAGTCGTTTGTCTGTTGCGTGAGTTTTGGTAAGCGTGTGCCCGGTTCAGTGAGTGACGGGACAAGCTTGTATGGTCACGATCTGCCAGTTGCCCGCGCGCTCGGCGTATACGTGGATCGTGCTGTACTGGCCTTCGATCACACGCCCCCGATACAACCAGCGCGCCGTGTCGCGGCACGTCAACACGGCCGTGTGGCCGTAGACGCGCACGCTGACGTGATCGCGCGTCATCACTTCGGCCGTCAGTTCGCCCGCTTCGATGTCGGCGATGAACTGCGCGCGGTCGTCGCCTTCGAGCGGATAGGTGAAGACGCAATCCTCCGCCATGACGCGCGCGAGCGCGGCCGTGTCGCCGTGCACGAACGCGCGCACCCATTCGTCGTTGAGCCGCCGCACCGTCTGCGCCACCGCATACTTCGCCCGCTGTTCTTCGTTCTGCTCGCTCATCGCATTATCTCCCGCACGCTTAAAGCTCAACCGCGCGCGGTCGTTTCTATGACATCTCAGCCGCTGCGTCAATAGGCGGATGAGATACGCCGCGCATATCAGCGCAACCGGCGTGCGCGTGCGGTCATTCCTCATACTCGTCAGACCCTTGCACCCACATAAATGATTGCAGATCGATCATGTCGCGCGGGCTTAGGTCGTGCAGGTCGCGTTTGATCGTAGCGGCGAACTCAAGCAGGCTCGCGTAAGTCTCCCACGCCGGCCGCGACTTGTATTGAAAGTCGAAGCCATACTCGCGCGCGGCAATGCGCGTGACGTTCGGCTTGAGGAAGATGTGCGTCACTGGTTGCGCGATGAAGCCGAAGACCGTCACCAGCGGCCACGTCAGCACGCGCGTCTGCTTACGCGGCAACGCCGCCACCGTCTCGCACCAACGCGCAAACTTCTTTTCCACCTCGCCCGCGCCATAAATATATTCATACAGTCCTTCGGCGAAGGAGCGCGCCCCCGCCGCCGACTTCACCGCATCGCGCAGCGCCATCTTCTCGAACGAAAAAAGCAGATTCGTCCGCGCCTCAAGCCGCACCGCATGCGCCGCGATCTCACCGCACTTGCCCGCCTTCAGCAGCGCACGATAAGCAGCGCGATTAAGCAACTCTTCCCACTGCTCGTGTGCCGCCCATTTGTAGCCACGCTCCCACGCGATGTACGTCTCATCCTGAAACCCGGCCGGAAAGAACCGCAGAAATTTACGCCGGCAACGCAACGCACCCGCCGACGTCTGCGCGCTCCGTCCAGGGCGCGCCGTCCGCCCCGTGTCGAGCTCGCTAGTACCCACTTGTCACCTTCTTCTTCACCATTCAATCTGCGAACCGCGCGGAATTTCCTCAGCAGATATACCACTAAAGAAAATACCCACTACCGAATGATGCGCTTCAGAATCAGTAGCGACAAGCTGAGATACGTTACCGTCTGGCCTGTGAATCTTAACGGTGCGTCCATGAGTATCAGGTGGCTCTTTGATTTGGTTAGGTTCAAGAATAGCCATGACACCTTCGCCACGCTCCGCGAATTCAGCATAACGATGAGTCCATTTCTCCCGATAAGAAATTGTGTCAATTACATGACACATGGTCATCTACAACTAATGGCGGCGCAACTAACATTATACCGCAGAACACTGCATACCAGTCCTGAGTAGCATATTAGACCGCATGGCGCGGGATAGCACTATGGCGTTGTGCACAGCGAGTTTAAGCGCGCTCGGCGTTGTTGCTTTGCGCGTTGCGTTGAAGGTCGGCGACGACGAAGCGGATCATGCGGTAGGTGATGTGGCGGGGCAGGGCATCGCGCAGGGGCTTGAGGCGGTCGGGGCCGAGTTGCGCGATGGCTTGTTCGATGTGCGCGCGATCAGTCGCAGAGATGTGGCGTGCGAGGTCGAAGGGGCGGCCCATGGTGATGCAGTCGGCGAGATGTTTCTCGACGGTCATCACGTTCAGCCCGCGCTCGGTGCTGATCTCTTCGATGGTCATGCCCGCGTTGTAGAAGGCATAGGTTTCTTCTACCGTGCCGCCGCGCGGGGCGTGTGTGCGCTCGCCGTCGCTTGTCGCGCGTGCAGAAGTGCGCGGCGTGGGTGGCGCGGGTGCGGTCAACGCAGGCAGCGCGAGTTGAATCTGTGTGCGTTCGCGCATCACTTCGTCGCCGAGGGCGGTGAGGGCGACGGTCGGGTACGCGCCGCCGGTCACACGCAGGCAACCAGCGGCGACGAGCGCGTCCACGTAGAGCATGATCTCGTCCTGCGTCAGAGTGCCGAGTAGCCCGTAAGTGGACAGGCGCGCAAGTCCGGCTTGCAGAATTTTCGCCTGCCGCGAGCCGCGCAGCGTCGCGGCCAAGATGCCTTTGCCGAAACGGCCCTCCATACGCGCCGCGCACGCGAGAACCTTGCGCACCGTCAACTGTTCCTCTTCAGCCAACTCGCGGGCCTGCGTGATCGCAACGCTGCCGGCGCTCGCGTTCGCCTCCGCTTCGGCACGTGCGCGAGCCGCGTGGAAGCGACTCTGCTCGTCGAGCGCGCGTTCGAGATCGAGTGCGACAGGCGCGTGTTGGCGTACGAACTGATCGAGCTTCGTGGGCGGCGCGAGCGGCACGCCGGCCGCTATTGATGGAATATCGTCAGGCACAAATAAATCTACATTAGCTGCATTGGCGTGTGTCGTCTGCTCGCCGCGCGCTTGGGCGAGGCAGTTGCCGCACGTGCCGCAGGCGGCGGCGTGTTGGCGGTCGCCGAAGTAGTCGAGGATGAAGGCGCGATAGCAATGGTCTGCGTAGCAGAAGCTGATCATCTCGCGCAGTTTGCGCTGTTCGAGCGCGGCGCGGCGGGCGAGGTCTTGCGGTTTGATGTTCAGTCGTTGCGCGGGGCGTTCGTCGCGCAGCAACACGCCGCGTGTGCGCCGCGCAGGCTGATAGACGAGGACGCCGGCTTCGGCGAGCGCCGCGAGTGAACGACGCAACGCGGACACGTCCAGCCCTACACGCTCGGCAGCGTCGTTCAGATCAAGCTCGATGCCCGCGCGCCCGTTGAGATCGTAGTTATCGAACAGCGCGGACAGCACCTGCTTATCGCGCACTCCGCGGCGCGTACCGAGCGTCTCGCGCGCCTGCGCCGGACTCAGCAATGAGCGCACGCTCGCGCGGCTCTCGCCCGCCGCGCCGCGCTCGATGTGCCCGGCCTTCTCCAGAATGATGAGCGCGGACTGCACGGCCATCTCGTTGCGCAGACTTGCGCGCGTGGCGATCTCGCGCGTTGAAAGCTCTATGCGTTGCTGGCCCGTGCCGACGAGCGCTTCGTAGACTTTGGCGATCACTTCGGGCGGCGGGTAAGAGCCTTCGATGAAGTAATCTTGTGTGCGCTTGTCGGCGTAGTTGAAGAGCAGCACGCAGGAGGCGGGCAACCCGTCGCGGCCGGCGCGCCCGATCTCTTGATAGTAAGCTTCGATTGAGCCGGGCAGATGATAGTGTGCCACGAAGCGTATGTCGGGTTTGTCTATGCCCATGCCGAAAGCGTTCGTGGCCACGATCATCTGCTGCGTGCCGGTCATAAACTCTTCCTGCGCACGCACGCGCTCGGCGTCTTCCATGCCGGCGTGATAGGCGACGACGCTCAAGCGCGCCTCGCGCAGACGTTGTGTAATCTGTTCGACCGACTTGCGCGTCGAAGTGTAGATGATGCCGGAACCGCCGGGCGGCGCGGCGGCGAGGCGGCGCACGTGCGCGATCTTCTCGCGCTCGTTCTGCGTGTGGACGACGTTGAGCGAGAGATTGGGCCGGTCGAAGCCGCTGACGAAAGCGCGCGGCTCGACGAGGCCGAGTTGCTCGATGATGTCGGCGCGCACGTAGGGCGTGGCGGTCGCGGTCAGCGCGGCGACCTGCGGCCGGCCGATCTCCGCAATCGCAGCCTTGAGACGGAGGAAGTCGGGGCGGAAATCGTGCCCCCACGTAGAGACGCAATGCGCTTCGTCCACGGCGAAGAGCGCGACGTTGACGCTGCGCAGCGCTTCGACAAAGAAGTTGCTGCGGAAACGTTCGGGCGCGACGTAGACGAGCTTATAACGCCCTTGCCGCACGCCGTTGATGCGCGCTTTCTGTTCCTCAAAATCAATCGAGCTGTTGATGAACGTGGCGGGCAGGTTGCGCGCGTGGAGCGCGTCCACCTGATCCTTCATCAACGCGATGAGCGGCGAGACGATGATGGTCGGGCCGTCTTTAAGCAGCGCGGGCAATTGATAGCAGAGCGATTTCCCGCCGCCCGTCGGCATCACGACCACCGTGTCGTGCCCGGCGAGAATGGCTTCGATCACCTCGCGCTGCCCCGCGCGAAAATCGGCGAAGCCAAAATGCTCGCGCAAGGCGGCGAGCGCGGTCTCGATATTTATCGGCACGGGATGAAGTTTAAGACGTGCAAGGTGCAAGGTGCAAAGTTCAAGGTTAAAAGCCAATCATTATTCTTGGGTAGTGATGAAAATGTAATGCTGCCTTGCCGCTTCGCCGCGGAGCGGCGGTTGATTTTAGCCGTGCGTTGAAACGCACGGTAGGCTAATCGTGAAATCCCGCGTCGCGGCTGAATTCAACCGTCGCGGGCGCGACGCGGGTCAATCACGCTACCCGTTCCCGGCGTAGAAACGCCGGGCTAAAGTCAGTTTGCCGCTACGCGGCAGGATAGAACAGCATTACATTTTCATCACTGCCTAATCTGCAACTTTGCACTTTGCACCTTGCACCTTACACTTCATCCTGTGATGGCAAAACGAGAGTGGCAGGCGCGCACGAAGCACGAGTTGATGATCGAGGTGTGGGAACAACTCGATTGTGAGACGGTGGGTGCGCACGAGTTAGCAGAGATCATGGCGACGGTGCAGAAGCAGTTTGGCAAGGGCGCGTCGGAGAGTCCGGCGCAGGTGGCGCGGCGGCTGGCGGACGAGGGCGCGGAGTTGCGCCACGCCGAAGTTTTGGAAGCCGACGCGCGTTGGCGCGCACGCGACCCCTACGAGGCGATGTTTCGCAACGTGCTCAAGTTCGCCGACTTCGCACAGGCTACACAGTCTCTGCGGCAACTGGAAAATCTGCGCCGCGAGTTTGCACGGAAGAAAGATCAAGAGGGCATCAGGCGCGTGCGCGAGTTGGCGCTCAAGGGCAAGCGGCGGGCGCAGATGATCGCGCGCAATCCGGCCGTGAGTGAGCTGAAGCGCGCAGAGAAGACTGAGATCGCCGAGTGGTTCACCGTCTGGCTGCAGACACCGGAGATATTTCAAGATTGGGTGCATCTGCGGCGGCGTGCGCCTGAGTTTCAACAACGCTTTCCGCAAGCAGTTGCGCCGCCGACATGAGACAGAGTCCAGCCTGTGCCGTCGTCCTGCCCGGACAGAATTAATTGCGGCAGGTGCGGGCTGACTGATGTGGCTAAATGGCGGGCGCGAGGCCAGACCGCCACAAGCAAGCACCGGCACAACGCACGCCGAACACGCGCAATCATCAATAATCCAAGTTAATCAGTCGTTAGCAACATCCGCCGATGCGCACATGTGCGTGGCGTGCTGTTTGCACTGCGAGATGTGGCGGGGCTGGCAAGACTCGCCCCGGCACACACATACAGGGCAAATACTTTAAGGGAGAAACAAAGCGATGAAGAAAATTTTGACTACGTCAGCGCTCGCGCTCGCGTTGGCTTGCGGGGTCACGACGGCCTCGGCCAAGATGGGGCGGCACAAGCATAGCCCGGAGCATGCTACGGCAGTGAAGAAATGTCAGGACGATTATCAGGCGGCCAGCAAGGACGCCAAGGGCAAGAAGGGTAAGGAGCATGCGGAGGCAATCGCCACCGCTAAGAAGTCGCGCACGAACTGTCTCGCCGCCGCCCCGAAGTAGCCGGCCCGCGTGAGTACCGCAAGGACAACAGAAAGACCCGGCAGCCGGACGAGCCGGTTACCGGGTCTTCTCGTTGAGCGCGCCGCCGCGCGCCATGCGCCGGCCCTTAGCGACTCAGCCGCACCACCCAGCCGATAAGCAGGAAGATGCTCCCCAGCCCGAAGATGAGGTAGGCGAGCTTCTTATTGCGCTTGCCATATTTGACCTGCCAGATGCCGCCCGCCATCGCGACCAACCCGAACAGGATCACGAAGCCGAAGATGCCGTACATGAACAAGAGCATCTCGGGCCCGCCCGTGAATCTGCTCGTCGCGCCCGGCACATCCGAGTGTGCGATGATGCCCGTGACCACGTACGCGATATAACCCATGAAGGCGACGAGCGCGCCGCCGATAATGACAAGCACCCAGCCGAGCCTGCGCACAGTGGTCGCGGTGCGCAGGCGTTGCCCACACTGCGGACACTTGTCCAGCACTTCGGTGGTCCCATAACCGCACCGATAGCAACTACGTGATTCGTTTGTCACTGAGTTCATCGGGTCTCTTCTCCATGCATAGGGGATGTCTGCTGACAGTTGTTATGGCGCTACGGTTGGGCCTGCTGCGCGTGGTTGCGCACTGCGGCGCGCAAGTCACTCGGCGGCGAGGATGGCGTACAAATATTCGTCGCCCCAACTGCCTTTGAACCACACGTTCTGTCTGAAGTGGCCTTCACGGCGCAGCCCCAGTCGCGCGAGTAAACTGGCGGCCGCCTGATTCGCACAATCCGTGATCGCAACCACACGATGCAGACGCAAATCCATGAAGCCATAATCTAACAGGCGCGTAACTGCTTCCGTCCCGTAGCCCTGTCCTTGATATGGGCGCGCGAGCGTGAAGCCGATCTCGGCTTGGCGCGGCGCGTCCTGCTCGACTTTGAGCGCGCAGTCGCCGATTAACGTCCCCTTCGCCTGCAACTCGATGGCCAACTGCCACCATTGCCCCGGCGCAGGCGCGGCCAAGCTCTGCTGTTGCTGTATGAATGCAAACGCTTCTTGTTCGCTATACGTGTCCCAACTCTGATACTGAGCAATGACCGGATCATTGCGGTAAGCGACGAACGACGGCACGGCGGCAGCAGCGAAGCGGCGGAGGACGAGTCTGGCAGATGCAAGCATATGTTTATGCCCAGCCTGCGGCACTAGCAATCGTCCTAACTTCGTTCTGTCCGCACAATCGGCAATGTGTACCAGTAAGCCCATGCGAGCAAGACGAGTTGCAGCGGTAATCTGAGCCAAAGGGCCGCGCCACTATACTCCGGATAAAGCTCGTGATGAACCACCATGTGTATGTTCGCCGGAAAGACGGCCAGCAACAGTGCGATCAACCCCCAAGCCGCCATGCGCGTGAACTGCGGTATCAGCAGTAAGAGACCCAGCACGATCTCTACCACACCGCTCAGATAAACGAGCAGCAGAGGCATGGGGAGATATGGCGGCATGATTTTTAGGTAGAAAGCCGTGGCGATGAAGTGATTGCAACCGGCCAAGATGAAGAACAAAGCGAATAAATATTTCAGTCCCAGCTTGAGCTTCCGCATACGCCGCAGCTTACGATAACTTTCTCCTGCTGCCTAACTCTATATCAAGCGCATGTGTATACCTCTGGCGCGGCCCGGCAATTAAGCGGGCAGTGGATCAGCCGGCGGGTGGCATGAATTATTAGGCAGCTTAGCTGCCTAGTCGGTAACTTTGTTGGGGCGTCCGGCGACGTAATAGAAGCGCACAATGATCAGTCCGGCGAGCGCAGCGGCACCCAACAACAACTCAAGCCCCGTTATTCCCGGCGCGACCATTTTGCGCGCCACAACAAATATAACCACCTCTATCGCGGCGCTCGTTCTATGAAAGAGCAGCAATAAACTGAGTTCGGCCGCGATGGCTACGAGTAGAATACTTTGAATGATCTGATGCAACACATCGTACTCGTTCGGCTGTTGCCAGAGTTTCGGGAATTCATGGAGAACGGTCTCGACCGCTGCGATAGCCGCCGCGCTCAGAATTAGCAGCGCGAGCGCAGAGAGAAAGAGATGAATCGTGTTGCCCAGATATTGATCGATGAGGCGTTCCAGCGTTGTTTGGCGGCCTGTCCTTGTTTCAGTTTTCTCTCTGACTTCTTTCATGGTCGAAATCTCCTCAGCATCATCAAGCCAGATTGCTGCCTAACAGTCATTCGAGCTGACGCCCCGATCCAGCGTTAGGCTGCGACCCGAACATTGGGCAAGCCTTACCGCTTCAGACTCACCAACAACACGCCCGCGCCGATGCACCCTATCCCAAGCCAACCGAGAGGCGCGGGGCGCTCACCCAGAATGACCACGGCGAACACTGCTACTAACACCACACTCAGCTTATCGATGGGAGCGACCCGTGAGGCATCGCCAATCTTAAGGGCGCGAAAATAACACACCCAAGATGCGCCGGTGGCGAGCCCCGAGAGGACGAGAAACAGTCCGCTCCTAGATGGGAGGGTGGCGGGATCGCGCCATTTCCCGGTGGCAGCGACGAATAGACCGAGCACAATGATAATCACAGCGGTGCGTAGCAGGGTTGCGTAGTCGGAATCAATGCCCTCAAGACCAAGCTTGGCGAAAATGGCGGTGAGCGCCGCAAAGCCAGCGGATAACAGAGCCCACAAGAGCCAGTTTTGCGTTGATGACATCTATACCTCACTTCTCGTCGCTGCCTAACGTAAAGCTCACCTAACTTCGGGGGCACCGCGCCATCGAAGTTAGGTGCAGCGCCTTGTTAGATTTCTTCTCTCGATTGTCGTAAGTCCAGCCAAGTTCCGTATCTGGAAAATCATGCAGTAAAATGCCGGCAACATGTCTTCTCAAGCTGCGAACAGAGCCGTCGGGTCGGGCAATACAAGCCGTTGAAAATGAATATCGAGCCGATGAATTAGAAGCGGAGATCCACATTTGATTGTCCGCCGCACGTGTGCGAATTTGAGCTAAGGCCAGTGCCTGAAGAACTGGTTTAGGTTTGCCTGAAACGTTATAGCAAGAATGAAAAACTAATTGGACGCCTTTCTTTCTGTAGACCTCGAACAAGGTAGGAAAGCAAGCGTCGTAACAGATCAGAAATCCGCACCTCATGCCGTTGATAGTGATGATTAGAAAGCCATTTCCGGGTGTGTACCAGGCAGATTCTTTGGGCGCAAGCTTCTGTTTGTCATATGTGCCAACAATTCGCCCCGT
Source organism: Pyrinomonadales bacterium (assembly GCA_038237345.1). Taxonomy (GTDB): domain Bacteria; phylum Acidobacteriota; class Blastocatellia; order Pyrinomonadales; family Pyrinomonadaceae; genus QHXQ01. Next base: position 1,222 of record JBBRYU010000065.1, on the reverse strand, counting down.
GTTGGAAATAACGTGAATACAGTTCGCGGGTTTTTCCCTGGCCACAACTCTCCGGCAGGATCCCAACACAACCCACAAGCCGAGCTTGCCAGCCAGATTTACAATCTCTTTCGTCTGCTCCTCAAGGTATTGCCAATTGTCGGCGCTTAAGGGTGTGAAATCCAAGCGCTCATAGCCTGATAGAGCAGTTTCTGGAAAATGTACTACGTGAGTTGTAGCATCGGCTGCTTCCTTCATGAATCGACGGATAAACTTTACATTGCTTGCAATGTTACAAGAGACAGGAAATTGGCAGATCGCAATTCGAAGTTTCTGAGTCATATCAATCGATCTGAAATCTAATGCCCAAATTAACCCGCGCCGAGCGAACAGCATTCTAGCAGAAGGAACAATTCAATGATGAAAAGCATTCTATTGAGGCGGCGGGTTGAATGAGTCGTTAGGCAAAAACAAAAAACTCAAAGCTCTCGTGTCATAAATACGCTATACGGATCTTCAACATAATCCGCAAACGGTTCGCAATATGTAAAGCCAAAATCAGCGTATAGTTTACGAGCAGGCTCGAAAGCTGCCATTGATCCCGTTTCTAAACTTAACCGGCTGTAACCACGGCGCTTAGCTTCTTCAAGTATGTGCTTAAGAAGATTTTGCGCAACGCCCTTTCTAAGATGTAACGAAGCTGTCCGCATCGATTTGATTTCGGCATGTTGCGCGTCCAGTTCTTTGAGTGCGCCACAGCCAAGTAGCTCACCACTTTCCCATACGGTCCAAAACGTAATGTCCGGTTTGCGTAATGCCTCAATATCTAGGGCATGCACACTCTCAGGCGGCGAATGTAGCGCCATACTCTGAAGATGTTCTTGCAATAGTTCATATATCTCGGAACCTGTTAGATCGTCTATTTTAATATTCATGAGAAACTCCATTTATTAAACCTGTTGCGTGATAAGGAAAATCCGTACCCAGATCGTCCGAGGCGAAACAGATGCGTCAGCGGGGCTGTAAACGTCAAGAGGGCGGGTCTGACAGCCCTTTTGTAGAAAGCCCTCCAGCCTTATCACGCAACAGGTTTATTGTGTGGTGAATTTTCATTGCACAACGCCCAACGCTTGCCATCAGCCGCCGCGCACACAACCTCGAAACCATCCAAGTCTCGCCCATGAAGGCAACGCTATTCGCGGTCGGGTGCATGGCGTTCCTATGCAAAGTCAAGACTCAAGCT
>JBBRYU010000064.1:0-17524 GCA_038237345.1 Pyrinomonadales bacterium | reverse complement strand
GACAAGATCATGGTCGGCGAAATTCGCGACAACGAGACGGCGCAGATCGCCATCCAGTCGGCGCTGACCGGGCACTTGGTCTTCACCACCGTCCACGCCAACAACGTGATCGACGTGATCGGGCGTTTCCTGAACATGGGCGTCGAGCCGTATAATTTCGTCTCGTCATTGAACTGCGTGTTGGCGCAGCGTTTGATCCGCATGCTGTGCGAGGTGTGCAAGCGCCCTTACCGGCCGGGGGACGACGAATTGATAGAGTCCGGCCTCAATCCGGCGCAACACCGCGCCGGCGTCTTCTACATGAGCGTCGGCTGCGACGCCTGCAACCACACGGGCTATCGCGGGCGCACGGCTATCCACGAGTTGCTCGATCTCTCGGACAACATCCGTGAGATGATCATCGAGCGCCGGCCCGGCTCCGAGGTGCGACGCGCGGCCGAGGCCGAAGGGTTGGCCTCTTTGCGCGAATCGGCCGTGAAGAAAGTCTTCACCGGGGTCTCCACACTACACGAGATCAATCGCGTCACGTTCGTCGAAGAGGTCAAGACGAACGGCCATAAGTGAACAGTTTTCAGTCTTGCGTTTTCATTTTTTCAATTGGCGCGGCAGCCGAGTTTCCGGAACGGCCGGCGCGCCGCAACGTGTAAGGTAAGTGGCCAGCCACGAGCGGCCGCCAACGCAACTGATAACTGACAACCGCAGGCTGAAAGCTGATAACCGGAAACTGAAAATTGCTTTGAGGATCAAGATGAAGGCTAACAACTCCTACACGCGCGCATGCGCTGCGCTGCTCGTCATCTTCTGCCTGCTGTGCGCGCCCATGACGGCGCTGGCGAAGAAGGGCGAGAAGAATTATGGCCGCGGCATCGAATTCGAGAAGATGCAGCAATGGGAGCGCGCCGCGCAGGAGTTCGCGCTGGCGGTCGCGGCGAACCCTTCGGATGCGGAGTACCAACTGCATTACCGCCGCGCCATCTTCAACGCTTCGCAGCGGTTCATGGAGCAGGGCCGCTCACTCGCGGAGCAGGGCGACTACACCGGCGCGTATAACGCCTTCCGCCAAGCCTACGGCTACGATCCGATCAACGAGCTAGCCGTCTCCGAGATGCAGCGCATGCTCCGCTTGCAGCACGATAAGGAGGGACCGAACGGGAACGGCAACACGAACAGGAACGCGAACGGCGGCGGGGGCGTCAGCCGCAACACGCCGGCCGCAGCGGGCGATGGCGTGCCGACCGTGCCTGTGGCGTATCGCCCGACGGCCGCCGTGCAGTCGCCCGCGCCCAGCGGGCGGGCCGAGCAGCTACGCGTTATCAAATACAACGGCGACCTCGAAGCCTTCATCCGCCAACTGGCGAACGATCTCAACCTCAACGTCATCTTCGACCGCGACTTCCCGAAGCGGCAACTCAACATAGATCTGCGCGACGTGACGACCGCCCGCGCGCTCGATCACATTTTCCTCGCGCAAGGACTGTTCTTCCAGAAACTCGACCGGCGCACGATCCTCGTCGCCGACTCGACGAAGCGACCGCAGTATCAGCAGTTGGTGCTGCGCACTTTCTACCTGTCGAACATGTCCCCGAACGATGCGCGCTCGATCATTCAATCGGCGCTGCCGCCGAATGCCGGTCGCCAGCCGCAGGTTGTGCCGAACGCGCAGACCAATAGCATCACCGTGCGCGATACGCCGGAGAATATACACATCATCGGCCAGTTGCTCAGCAGTCTGGATAAGGATCGCGCCGAAGTTGTGATGGACGTGAACATCTACGAGGTGTCGCGCAACAACTTGTTGCAGATCGGCAATCAACTCGGCGACTCCACTTCACTCACCAACGGGCTGGGCGGCTTGCTCAACAGCACCTTCCCGTTCGGCGCGGGGCAGAATCGTGTCACTGGCTCGACCGGCACAGGCACGGGCAAAGGCACGGGCACAGGCACAGCGACGATCATTCCGAACATCCTCGGCGGCGCATTCTTGTTGCCTTCTTCAACCATTAGCCTGTTCCAATCGAAAGACAACACGCGGTTACTCGCTTCGACGCAGGTGCACGCTTTCGACGGCGAACAGTCCACCACGCGCATCGGGCAAAAGGTGCCCGTACAGACCGCGGCCGTCACAGGCTTTAACGGCATCGGCACGGGGACGAACACGACGACGCCCGGCTCAGGGGCGACGCAAGGATTATTTGGCGGCGGCTATCCGGTCATTCAATATCAGGACACCGGTCTCATCCTGAAGTTCACGCCGCAGGTCTTTCCCGATCAAGACGTGCAAGTGAAGATGGAGATCGAGTCGAACGACGTGATCGGCGCGTCGAGTTTGACGCCGACCTTCAGCCAGCGCAGCATCAGCGGCACGGCGCGCATTCCGAACAACCGCACGCTGATGATCGCTTCGGTCATGCAGGACAAACAGTCCGACGGGCGGCGCGGCGTGCCGGTGTTAGGTCTCATTCCTATCCTTGGGCGTCTGTTCGCCACGCCGACCAAGAGCAGCAACAATTCGGACATCGTCGTCACCGTCATGCCGCGCGTGTTGCGTGCGCCGACCGTGACGCCCGCCGATCTGCAAGAGCGCGACAGCGGCTCGATGCAAGCGCCGATCAGCCAGACCATTGCCGCGCTGCTCGACGATGCCGAGCGCGAAGATCAAATTGCCGCCGCGCGCCAGTTGCCGAACAGCGTCAACGTGCAACTGCCGACCGCGGCCGCAACCACTGCCTCCGCTGTTGCGCCGGCCACGACCGAAGTTGAGCAGCCGTCCTTCGTGCCCGCGCCCGCCTCGTTGAACGCAGGCGCAAGCAACACGGCGGCCAACACGGCCACTACTGTCGAGACAATCCCTGCGCCCACTGTCAACGTCAGCAACACGAGCGCGGCGCAACCGGCCGCCACTAACACAAACGGCGTTAGACCGCTCAATACCTTAGCACCCATCGTGCCGGCCGCATTGACGAGCGACATGATCAAGCGTGCGCTCGTGCCTGCGCCCGCCGCGAACACGAACGCGACACGGGCGACGCCTGTGCCGGCGGTTAATCGGCAGGTTGCGCCGCCATCGCTCGTGCCTGCGGTTGAGAATCGCGTCGCACCGGCGGCTGTGCCGGTTGCATTAGGAGCGACAGGCGGTGCGGCGCTCCTGCTCATCTCGAATCAACCGGAGATGCGCGTCGGCGAGCGGCAGAAGTTGCTCGTGTTGATTAAGACCGGCGCGCCCTTGAACCTCGCGGCGGCGACGTTGCGCTTCGACCCGCGTCTGTTCGCGGTGCGCTCGGTGACGAAGGGCAATCTGTTCGACGCGGCGGCGAAAGGGGCGACGCTCACGCAATCAATCGATCCGACCGGCGCGCTGCTCGCCGTCATCGCGCCCATCGGCGGCGTGCCGATCAGCGGCATGGGCGTGCTGCTCGTCGTCGAGCTTGAAGCGCTCGCGGCCGGCGCGGGCGACGTGACGTTCGATCAGTCGGGCGTGCATTTCATGGCCACGGACGGGCGCGGTCTCGCGCCGCAACTGGCGCAGGCGCACTTCGTGGTAAAGCCGTAAATGAACGAGCGCGCAAGACAAAGGTCGGGCGGCTGGACGCTGATCGAGTTGGTCATCACGATGACCATCATGGCTATCCTTTCCGTCGGCATCATCCCGCTCGTCAAGACGGCGGTGAGGCGGCAGCGCGAGTACCAACTGCGTGAGAGCTTGCGCACGATGCGCGAGGCGATCAAGGATTTTCGCCGCGACACGGTGGGCATGCAATGCACTGGTCTGGGCGGCGGGCCGGTTGCAGTCACGCCGCCGAACCCGAATCCGAACCAGCCGAATCAACCGAACATTGATCCGCGCACCCGCGTGGTGATCGCCGATTGTACGATCTTCGGCGTGGATAATATCGAGCGTTACCCGCCGAGTTTGGACACGCTCGTGTCGGGCGTGGGCGTCGTGCCGCGCTTACAACAGGCCGGCGGCGGCGGGAGCGGCGATCTGCTCAGTAAAGAGTCGGACTTGACCAAGGGCGGGCTGTTGGGGAACAAGAAGAAGATTTACCTGCGCGAGATTCCGAAAGACCCGATCACCGGCAAGGCGGATTGGTGTCTGCACTCGCCCTTCGACGATCCGGGCCAATGCTCCGATAGCACAGACGCCGGCATCTTCGATGTCACTTCCAGAGCGGACGGGACGGCGCTCAACGGCACAAAGTACAGTGAGTGGTAAGACCATGAAGATTGCGGATTGCGGATTGCGGATTGCGGAATTGAAAGCGCGGCGCAGCCGCTTGCTGACTACTAATCCGTGCTCCGCAATCCGCAATCCGCAGTTGAGCGGTTTCACGCTGTTGGAGTTGATGATCGTGATCTCGATCATCATCGTGCTGGCGGTCATCGTGTTGCCGCAGTACCAGCGCACGGTGCAGACCGCGCGCGAGTCTGTCCTGCGCGACGACCTGTTCCAAATGCGCAGGATGCTGGATCAGTATGCCGCCGACAAGGGCAAGCTGCCGGATTCGCTTGAGGAGCTTGTACAGGCGGGTTACTTGCGCGAGATGCCTGTCGATCCGATGACCGGCCAGCGCGACTGGGTGCCGCAGTCGGGCCAAGACCCAAACTCCGCCGAAGGCGGCTCCGGCATCGTGGACGTGCATAGCGCAGCATCCGATCAAGCATTGGACGGCGGCAGTTACAGCGAATGGTGAAAAGCACAGTGACGAGTGACGAGCTAAGACAAGATTTTTAACTTGCCACTCGTCACTTGCCACTCGTCCTTACTTTTTTATGGCGAATCTGCTAACAAAATTGATCCAACCGCGTTGGCCGTCGGCAGCCGTGGGGCTGACGGGTGAGGGCGCAGCGTTGGTCGCGCTCGACCGCCGGCGCGATGCTTTCGTCGTGCGGCGCGCGGGCTACGTCGCGCTGCCGGCGGGCTTGGTGCAGCCGGGTTTTGAGGAGAGCAACGTCGCAGACGTGCCTGAACTGGCGGACGTGTTGGGCGAGTTGGTGCGTAGCACGGGCATGTTGAAACGGCGGCGCTGGTCGGTTGCGCTGCCTGAAGCGGCGGCGCGCACCGCGATCATCACGCTGGAATCGCCGTCGGGTTCACGCGCCGAGCTTGACGAGATGTTGCGTTGGAAGACCGAGCGCGCCTTTGGCCATCCGCTCGACGAGTTGCGCGTCTCGCGCGAGCGGCTGCGGACGGACGCACAGGGACGCGCGCGTTATCTCACGATGGCTGTGCGCCTCGCGGTGCTGGCCGAATATGAAGCGACGTTCGCGGCGCTTGGTTGGCATGCCGGTCTCATCCTGCCGCGACACATGGGCGAGGCCGGTTGGTTGATGAGGGCACGCACGCCGGCCGATGCGTTGTTAGTCAGCGCGCACACCGAAGGGTTCACGGCCGTGCTGCTGCGCGCGGGCCAACCCTTGCTCGTGCGCAATATCGTCTGCGAAGCGGAAGACCGCGCCGACGAACTCTACCGCTTCCTTCTCTTCTACCGCGACCGGGGGCCAGCGCAGACGACGGACGCAGGCGTCGCGCCCGACACCATCGAACAACTGCTCGTCGCCGGCCAAGGCCTCGACCCGCAAGCCGCGCGCACCCTCGTTGCTGACACCCTCGCCGCCGCGCCGCGCCTCGTCACTGCCGCCGACGTGCAACTCGCGCTACCCGCGCACGATCTCGACTTCAACCAGATCGCCGCGCCCGCCGGTCTCGCCGCACTGGCATGGAGTTAGCAGGTAAGGGCAGTAGTCGTTCGCTCTGAAGCGCCGGAGGCACAGCAGATGCTAGCCCACGGCGTAAGCCGTGGGAGCAAGTTGCAGAAAGTTTGCAGTCCCGGTAGAGGCGAAAGATAATCAAGGTTGATTTTCTTTCGCCCCGACCGGGGCTTATTCATTATTGTGCAACTTGTCCCCGCGGCTTGCGCCGTGGGCTACATGCTATCGCCCCTGCCGGGGCCTAAACTTACCTTTCTACTTTTGAAACTTCGCCCGTTATGTTAGCGTAACACTATTGTTCGTGAAGCTTATGAGCGTACTATCCTCCACGTTCGAGAGTCTGGCGGCGTTACCTGATGGCGATCTGATCACGCGCGCTTTGGCGGGCGCAGACGCCGGCTTCGAGGAGCTCGTGCGCCGCTACCAGCGTCCCATCGTCTCTTACGTCTATCGCATGACCGGCGACTACGAAGCCGCGCTCGATCTGACGCAGGAAGTCTTCATCAAAGTCTACGGCTCGCTCGCGCGCTATCGCCCCGAGTACAAATTCTCCACCTGGATTTATCGCATCGCGCACAACGCCGCGATTGATCATCTGCGCCGCATGGGGCCGCGCACGCAGGAGTTGGAGACCGAAGATGGCTACGAACGGCCGTTGCCGAGCGGCGTGCTCACGCCCGAACAGCAGAGCGAGCAGCAGGAGCGCCGCGCGGAGATCGAGGACGTGATCCGCGCGCTCCCGTCCGCCTATCGCGAGTTGATCATTCTGCGGCACGGACACGATCTCAGCTACGATGAGATCGCGGAAGTGACCGGTCTCCCCCTTGGCACGGTCAAGAATCGCATCTTCCGCGCACGCGAAGCCATGCGCTCGCCGCTCGTCGCGCGCGGCATCACTAAAATTTAAACGGCCAAGGAGATACGAACGACACACATGGACGCCGCCGCCGCTACTACCACGCCGCCAATTTGCGCCGACTGTCGCCCGGCGGAAACGGCCGCTTATCTCGATAGCGAGTTGAGCGCGGAGGCGGCCGCGCGCTTCGAGCAGCACGCACACACGTGTGCCGCTTGCGCGGCGACGCTCAATGAACAGCGGCGTCTGTTGTGCCTGCTGGATGTGGCGTTCGGCGACATGCAGCATCAGCCGGGGTTGCCGCGGGATTTCAGTCGAGTGGTGCAGGCCCGCGCGCAATCGGACATGGGCCGCTTGCGCCAGCGCGGCGAGCGCAAGCGCGCGTTGCTGCTCTGCGCCGGACTGACCGCGCTGGCGTTCGCGTTGCTCGGCGCGCGTGCGTTTGGCGAAGCGTTCGCGCCCGTGCGCGTGGTAGCCCGTGCGCTCGGCGCGGCGCTCGACATGTTCGGGCACATGCTCGTTGAAACAGGTCAGGGCACGTTGCTCATCCTGCGTGCGCTCGGCGCGCAACTGGCCCGCGAACCCGGCGCGCACAGGCTTTTACTATTCACGGGTCTAACAGGCGTAATCGTTCTGCTCCTCCGCCTCATCAGCAGCTATCACCGCACACGCATCCCCGACTGACAACTTACGCCCCGGAGGCGCGCTGCCGTCGTTGGCCCTCGCCTGTTAGCGACGGACGCGCACGTAATTAACCTTTAACTGGCCGAAGACCGACGTGGACGCGATCACATACGAGCAACATTTTGCCGCCGACATGGTCTGGGCGTTGAGCCGCACCGTCGCGCTCGCGTGCCTGTTGCTCTGCGGCGCGGGCGCGGCCACTTACGCGCAAGACGCGACGCGCGCCAACGGGGATGAAAGGCCGCCGCTCATCGTCGAAGGCGATTCATGCAAAGACGTGTTCGGCATGGGGCAGTCGGTCGTCGTGCGCGGCAACGTCAAGCACGGCGTTATGTCGTTCGGCGGCGACGTGATCGTCGAGGGCCAAGTGCAGGGCGACGTGGCGGCGGTGGGCGGCTCGGTCATGCAGCGCGACGGCTCATACATCGGCGGCGACGTGCTCGTGATCGGCGGCACTTATCATCACGGCCAGAATGCGCCGGGGCGCGGTCAAGCCAGCACGACCATCATGGTTGCGGGCTATGAAGATGAGTTGCGCGAGTTGGCGCGCAACCCCGCGATGCTGTTGACGCCGCACTGGACGCTGGCCGCTATCGGCGTGCGTGTGCTGGCCGTGCTCTTCTGGTTTGTCATCTCGCTCGCGCTGACAGCGGCGACGCCGGGTGCGATTAGTCGCGCCGCGACGCGCTTGCGTCTGACGAGTCTGCGCGTGGCCTTAATCGGATTCTTGAGCGCGGTCGTGGTCGGCTTTGGTGCGCCGGCGGCGTCGCTCGTCTTGCCGCCCATCGTGAGCGCACTCGTCGGCGCGCTCGCGTTGTTGCTGCTGTTGGTTGCGTACCTGTTTGGGCGCGTGGCCATCCACGCGGCGACGGGGCGCTGGTTGCAACGTTTGCTGTTGGCAGAGCGCAATCGCTCCGAGTCAATCGCGCTCTTGCTCGGCACAGTTTTCTGGGTCGTCGTGTTGTCGCTGCCTTATGTCTGGGTGCTGGGCGTCGCGGGGCTGTTGGTGACGAGCTTGGGGCTGGCGCTGACGGCGCGTTACCCGCTCGGCTGGCGACTGCCCGCGAAAGGCTGAAGCCGATCAGGCACGCACGCCCAGTTCTCTCTATTCACACACTGCGCGATCATATAGCTAGCAACTCGTGCATCCGTCTGACGAACCGACTGACGACGCGCTCGTCTCTGCCACGTGCGCGGGTGACGAGGCCGCGTTCGCGCAACTCTTCGAGCGCCACCGCCGCCGCGTCGCACGCACGGCCGCGCGCTTCTTCTCCCGCCCGGAACAGATCGAAGAGATCGTTCAAGAGAGTTTCACCAAGGCTTATTTTGCCTTGCCGAATTTCGCCGGTGCGCACACCGCCTCATTCGCCGCATGGCTCGCGCAGATCACGGTCAACGCCTGCTACGACGAACTGCGCCGCGCCCAACGCCGGCCCGAACGACAACTCGACGAACTCAACGAAGCCGAGACGCACGCGCTGACCACGCAACTGCGTGCGGCCGCCGCGCGGCCCGATGTCGAGTCCGCGCTCATCGCACGCGACCTCGCGGGCAAACTGCTCGCGCGCCTCTCCGCCGAAGACCGGCTCGTCCTCACGCTGCTCGACGCCGAAGGGCTATCCGTCGCCGAGATCGCCAAGCTAACCGGCTGGTCAACGCCGAAAGTCAAAGTCCGTGCCTATCGCGCACGGGCGCACCTGCGGCGGGTGCTGCGAAAATATGTGTGAGCCGTGAAATTTTGCTGTAACCGGCGATGTGTGCGCGGCGTCTTTGCTTTGTAAGCCGCGAAAATTCAGGGCGGCAGTGAGGTCTCCAATGTTCGGTACACGCAAACAACAGGCACAGGACGAGCGACTCGACCGCGTCGGGCAGGCGCTCGTGCGCGCCGGAGCGGAGAACGAGGAAGCGTTCGAGACCGCAGCCGCGTCGCCGTTTCTCTACACGCGCCTGCGTGCGCGCATCGCCGCTGCTGAACGGGCGCAACAGACCGGCGCGGACGAAGGCTGGCTCGCGCTGTTGACCGTGGCCCGCCGTGCCGTGCCCGCCATGACGGCGCTCGCGGCGCTCGTCTTCACCTTGATGGTCTGGCTGGCGAGTGGGAATGCGCCTGCGGCAACCGGCTTCGGGGACGAAGCGTACTACGGTAGCGAAGCAGGCGTGGAGCAGGTGGTGTTGGCGGATACGCAGAATCTTTCGCGCGACGAAGTGTTGTCCCTCGTCGTCGAGCGCGGAGAGCAGGGAAGGCGGTAAATAATTTTGACAGGTCGTACACGGATCAAAATCTGGTTCGTACTCATGTTTGTGTTCGTATTGGGCTGCGCGACGGGCGCGGCGCTCGACGTACTCTACCATTCGCGCGCCGCCGGTGGCCGCCACGATGGGCGCGAGCGCGATATGCAGGCCCGCTTCGACGCCATGCGACGCGATCTCGATCTGACGGACGAGCAGGCGACTGCGATCCGCGCCATCCTTGATGAGACGCGCAACGAGTATCGCACGCTCCGCACGGAGTTGCGCCCACGCTTCGAGGAGCCGCGGCTAAAGGCGCGTGCGCGCATCCGCGCGCTGCTCACGCCTGCGCAGCAGCAAAAGTTCGACGCGGTGGTCGCGCAGCAGGACAGCCGGCGCGCAGAAGAACACGAGCGACAGGAACGTTGACGGGCCGTTGTTGTGCGCCCCTGGCGAGCCAGCCGGCTACCCGTGTCGCGCAGCAACGTGGCAACGAATATCAAACTCCCCGCAAATTTTACGATAATTTTTCGAGCGATAAAGAGGACGCATGAAAAAGTTTCTGACCAGCTTGCTGCTTTCCGTTTGCCTGCTCGCCGTTGGTGCGCAAGCGCAACAGACCGGCGGCACAACCGCGCCCACAACGCCCGCCGCGCAACAGCCGAGCGCAGGCGTCTCGGCCAATCGCGTAGCCGGTGTCGTGACCGCACTTGATGCGGCCGGGCACACGCTCACGATTAAAGCCGACGGCACGGGCGCGTCCATCACCGTGCAAGTCAGCGACAGCACAAAATACTATCGCGCCAAGCCCGAAGCGCTCAGTCATGCCGATAAACTGACGCCGGCCGATCTGCTCACGATCATGGCGGGCGACATCAATGTCGGCGACCGTCTCGTCGCGCTCGGTAAGGTCGCGGATGATCAGAAATCCGTGCCGGCGCGCGTCGTTATTATGATGACGCAGGCGGATGTCGCCGTGAAGCATGAGCATGATCGCGAAGAGTGGCGGCGGCGCGGCGTCCTCGGCGTCGTCTCCGCGCTCAATCCCGCGACGAAGGAGATCACCATCAACATGCGCGGGCGCGAGGGCACACAGCCGGTCGTGATCGCCGCGACCGACACGACGAAGTTTCGCCGCTACGCGCCCGACTCGATCAAGTTCGACGACGCCAAACCGGGCACGCTCGCCGAGTTGAAAGTCGGCGATCAGTTGCGTGCGCTCGGCGACCGCAGTCCTGATGGGGGGCGCTTCACGCCGCAAGAGGTGGTGTCGGGCACGTTCCGCACGCTGCTCGGCACGGTCACGGCCGTGGACGCGGCGCACAATCAGATCACGATCAAGCACGACCAGTCGAAGCAGCCTTTGACGGTCATCATCGGGCATGACTCGTCGCTGCGCCGCGTGTCGGACATGATGGCGCAGATGATGGCGATGCGCGGACAGGGCGGCGGCCCCGCCATGATGGGTGGTGGCGGTGGTGGTCGGCCCGAAGGACAGGGCCGACCCGCCGGTCAGCCCGCCGCGGGTGGCCAGCCGGCGCAGAGCGGTGAACAGGGCGGCCCGGGCGCAGGTCAACGCCGCATGGGCGGCCCCGGCGGCGGCGGCTTCGACATACAAAACATGCTTGAGCGTCTGCCGGCGACGACGCTCGCCGACTTGAAACCGGGCGACGTGCTGATCGTGTCCAGCACGGTGGGCGCAGACCCGACGCGGCTGACCGCGATCAACGTGATCGCGGGCGCGGACGTGCTGCTCGCCATGATGGGGCCGCGCCAGCAGCAGCAAGGGCCGGCCGGACAGAGTCTCGGCACGGGCATGCCGGCCGGTCTCGATTTCGGCATTGGCTTACCCTAACCAGTTCCGGGGCGCGAGGGACTGAATTCAAGGTTTGAAATTTCAGATTTCATCTTTGAATACTCTCGCGCCCTTTCAATTTGTTCGCTCAGTTCAGCACAAGGCGGGACGAATCAGTTCATACAGTTCAAGGTGAGAAGGAAAGTCATTCAAAAGATCATGCATACATTTTCAGCAATCATCAGACGCACGCTGGGCCTCGCGCTCGCGCTCGCGTTGGGCATGGGCACAGGCGTCTTCGCGCAGCAGCAGACCGGCGCGTTGCGCGGGCAGGTGGCGGACGAGTTCGGCGGCTTGCTCGTCGGCGCGACCGTCACGCTCGTGGACGCGAAGGGCGGCCAACAGACCGCGCAGACAGGTGAGGACGGCACATATACTTTTACTGCCATCGCACCGGGCAAATATGCCCTGACGGTGGCGGCGGCCGGTTTCGCCGTCAATAACACGCCGAACGTGGAGATCGCGGCGGGCAAACGGCAGACGCTCGACATCAAGCTAAGTATTACGCTGGACAAGGAAGAGGTGACGGTTGCGGCCGAGACGCCCGTGAGCACGGAGGCGGAGAATAATGGCAGCGCGCTCGTCATCAAAGGCACAGACCTCGATTCATTGCCGGACGATCCGGACGACTTGGCGGCCGCGCTGCAAGCGCTCGCCGGCCCCGCCGCCGGCCCCAACGGCGGGCAGATTTTTATTGACGGCTTCACCGGCGGGCGGCTACCGCCGAAAGAGTCGATCCGCGAAATTCGCATCAACCAGAATCCGTTCTCGGCCGAGTTCGACCGGCTTGGTTTCGGGCGCATCGAGATTCTCACGAAGCCGGGCACGGACAAGACGCGCGGGCAAGTCGGCTTCACCTTCTCGGATGAGAGCTTTAACTCGCGCAACCCATACGCCCCCCGGCGCGCTCCCTATCAGGCGCGCAACATGGAAGGCAATCTCTCCGGCCCGATCATCAAGAAGAAGGCGTCCTACTTCCTCGACTTCGAGAAGCGCGACTCGGACGACAACTCGATCATCAACGCGCGCTTCATCACGCCGGTGACGTTCACCGATACGCGCATCAATCGCTCGCTCGTCGTGCCGCGCCGCACTTTCACTTTCAGCCCGCGTTTCGACTATCAGTTGAACGCGAAGAACACGCTCGTGGCCCGTTACAGCTTTTCGCGCAACCGGCAGAGCAATCTCGGCACGAGCGAATCCGCGCTCGACGTTGATCCGTTCTTCAACATCAACCGCACCTTCAATTCGACGGGCACTAATCAGACGTTCCAAGTGACCGAGACGGCGGTGCTATCGCCGACCGTTATCAACGAGACGCGCTTCCTCTTCCAGCACAACCGCAGCGAGTCGGGCGGCGACATCTCGCTGCCGGTCGTCCAAGTGCTCGGCGCGTTCACGGGCGGCGGTTCGAGCGCCGGCCCCGCGCGCAACACGGCGAACCGGTTCGAGTTGCAAAACTACACGTCATTCACGCGCGGCACACATGCGCTGAAGGCCGGCGTGCGCATCCGCGGCGCACGCATCACGGATTCCACGCAGCAGAATTTCAACGGCACGGTGCTCTTCTCCGGCAACAGCACGCTCTCGTCGCTCGATCAGTTCCGCGCCTTCGCGCAAGGCACGGCTGGCGTCCTGCCGACGCAGTTCAACATCTCCGGCGGCAATCCCGTGGCGAGCGTCAGCCAGACGGACTTGGGCCTGTTCTTGCAGGACGATTGGCGTGCGCGCCCGAACTTCACGTTGAGCGCGGGCTTGCGCTACGAGAATCAGACGAACATTCATAGCCCGATCAACTTCGCGCCGCGCCTGTCGTTCGCGTGGTCGCCGGGCGCAGCCGGGCGGCAACCCAAGACGGTCTTACGCGGCGGCTTCGGCGTCTTCTATGACCGGGCCGGCGAGAATCTGACCTTGCAGGCCAATCGCTTCAACGGTACGAACCAGCAGCAGTTCGTCATCACGGAAAGACCGTTGCCGTTCCTATGCGGCGCGGCGGGCGCGCCCGCCGATGGCTGCGCGACCTCTGAGCAGGTCGCGACGGTTGAGGCGCAGAACAACATCGCGCGCGGCATCCTCAGTCAGGCCAGAGGCGTGTTGTTCGCGGGGCAGGCGCTCCCCTCCATTGGCACGCTCACGCCGTTCCGCAGCGCGCAGACGACGCGCCGGCTCGATCCCGATCTGTCCGCGCCCTACACGATTCAATCAACCTTCAGCGTCGAGCGGCTGTTGCCCGGCAAGGTCACGGCGACGATGAACTACATCCACACGCGCTCGCTGCATCTGCTGCGCATACGCAACGTCAACGCACCATTGAACGGCGTGCGCCCGATCCCTACGCAAGGCAACCGCTTCGAGTACGAGTCGAACGGCGTGCTCAATCAGGATCAGTTGGTCATCAGCGCGAACACGCGCTTCAGCGCGAAGTTCTCCATCTTCTCGAACTACACGCTGAGCAAGACGAGCAGCGACACGGATGGGGTCGGCTCGTTCCCGGCTGACAATTACAATCTGCGGCAAGAGTACGGCCGCTCCTCGATTGACGTGCGCCACCGCTTCTTCTTCGGCGGCTCGTACACCTTGCCTTGGAACATACGCATCAATCCGCTCATCATCGCCACGTCGGGCCGGCCCTTCAACATCACGACCGGCCTCGACAACAACGGCGACACGCAGTTCTTTGATCGCCCGGCGCTCGCGACCGCCGGGACCACTGCGAACAACCTGAAGGTGACGCCCTTCGGCAACTTCGATCTGCGCCCGCCCGCCGACACGCCGCTCATCCCGCGCAACTTCGGGCACTACGGCGGTATCTTTACCGTCAACCTGCGCTTCAACAAAACGTTCAGCTTCGGCGAAGTAAAGGGCCGGCAGACGGCCAGCAATCAGCGGGGCGGCAGCACGCCTGCCGGCGGCGGTCGTGGCGGTGAAGGCGGCGGCGGTGGCGCACGTGGCGGTGGCGGCCCGTTCGGCGCGGGCGGCGTCTTTGGTGGCGGCGGTGGTGGCGGCCCGCGTGGCGGCGGCGGCGGGCGCAACGATAAGCGCTACAACGTGACGCTCAGCCTCAATTTCAACAACATACTCAACCACACCAATCCGGGGCAGATCATCACCAATCTGAGTTCACCGGACTTCGGGCGGGTGGTCTCGTCGGGTGGACTGTTCGGCTTCGGCCCTGGCGGCGGCGGCGGGCGTTGCCCCAACAATCGCTGCGTCGAGGCGCAGATTCGTTTCAACTTCTAACGGTTGCAGCGAAACCCGCGCCCAGCTTTCATCGTTAACACTACCTGACGGTTTTGCGTCTTTGTGTGAGGCAACAACTCGCGCAAAGACGCAAAGCCGTTAGTAAGCATAGCCGATATCCTAAACAGCACGCCTTGAAAGCTAAGGAGTTACACATGAAGATCGCCGCCCGCGCCGCCATACGTACGTTGTTGACCCTGTTGCTGCTCGTCGCCTTTGCGTACGCTCAGGAAAAGACCGCGCCCGGCAAGAGCGCGCCCTCCATGACCGCAACGGGCGCGGCCGGTATCACCGCGACGACCGCGCCGCTCGACCTCGCCCGCGCCGCTTTCAACGCGCAGGGCGGCGAGAAGTTTCGCACCTTGAAAAATATGGTGCTCATCGGCGCGGTAGACATGTACCAGCCGGGTTCGACGCAATCACTCTCCGGCAAGTTCGGCCTCATCTTCGCCGGCGAGCGCATGCGCCTGAACATCCAGACGCCACTCTTTCAACTCGAAGGCATCTTTGACGGCGAGCGCAACTACGTCTCTCTGCCGCGCGTCGAGTTGCCGCCCATGAACAAACTGGGTCTGATCGCGCTCGCCAAATTCGATCAACCCGGCTTCGTCGTCACGGCGCTGCCAGACAAAAAGAAAGAACGCGCTTTCCGCATCGCTGATGCGGACGGCAACACGACCGACTTTTACGTTGAGGCGACGACCGGGCGACTCATCCGCTACGAAGTGCCGTACAAGGGTTTCCAGTTCAGCGTCGAGCACACGAAGGTGCAGGAGTACGAAGGCGTGCTTGTGCCTGTGAACTCGACTTGGAAGATCGATCTGCCCGGCGGCGCGGCCTACGCCGAGTTTAAGGCCAAAGAGGTAAAGCTTAACCAGACGCTGCCGAACGACGCGTTCGCCATCCCGGGCCAGTGACGTGGCAAGATTAGAGCAAAGCCAAAGGCGCAAGGAGATTATGCTCCTTGCGCCTTTGGCTTTCGTCCCTGAGCCTGATGTCCGTCAGACGTTCAGCAGTTCTTGCTCTTTATTCTTTGCCAGTTCATCAATCCGGCCGATGAAGTTGTTGGTGAGTTTCTGTATCTCGTCCAGCGCGTCGCGCTCGGCATCTTCGGAGATCGTCTTGTCCTTGAGCAACTTCTTGAGCCGGTCGTTGGCGTCGCGTCGCACGTTGCGCACGGCCGTGCGGTGTTCCTCCGCGAATTCATGCACCTGCTTCGCCAACTGCCTGCGCCGCTCCTCGGTCAGCGGCGGGATCGGCACACGCACGAGCTTGCCGTCGTTCGACGGGTTCAAGCCCAGATCGGCCGCGCGGATCGCTTTCTCAATCGCGCCCAACTGCGTCTGATCCCATGGCTGCACGGTGATCATCTGCGGCTCCGGCACGTGGACAGAGGCCAGTTGATTGAGCGGCGTCGGCGTGCCATAGTAATCGACCAAGACGGGATCGAGCAGGCTCACCACCGCGCGCCCAGTGCGCACCGTGCCCAACCTCCGGCGCAAATCTTCGACCACCCCCTCCATCCGCGGCCGCGTCTCTTTAATAACGTCCTTCTCCGGCATGATTCTTCTCCGAAAAGCTGTGAATCGTAAAAAGCTGTAAAGCGTGAATCGTGAATAGAAACTGCCGGTCTCTATTCACGATTTACGCTTCACGAAACTGTTTGCTCCATACACACCGTCGTGCCGACGCCGGGCGTGCCCGTGACGACGCGCATGATATTGCCCGGCGTGAGCATGTTGAAGACGATGATAGGTAGATTGTTGTCCATGCAGAGCGAGATGGCGGAAGCATCCATCACTTGCAGACGTTGTTCCAGCACCGCTTGATACGTGATGCAGTCGTAACGCTCGGCGGTCGGGTCTTTGACCGGATCGGCCGAATAGACACCCTCGACCTTCGTCGCTTTCAGAATCACTTCCGCTTTAATCTCTAGCGCCCGCAAGGCGGCGGCCGAGTCGGTCGTGAAATAAGGATTGCCCGTGCCGGCGGCGAAGATCGTGATGCGCCCCTTTTCGAGATGCCGGATGGCGCGCCGCCGGATGAACGGCTCGGCCACTTCCGGAATATTCAAGGCCGACAGCACGCGCGTATGCACGCCCGCTTTCTCCAGCGCATCCTGCAACACGACCGCGTTCATCACCGTGGCCAGCATGCCGATGTAGTCGGCGGACGAACGATCCATCCCGCCCGCGCTCTTCGACACGCCGCGAAAGATGTTGCCGCCGCCGACGACGATGGCCACTTCAACGCCGAGCGCATGCACGGCCTGCACCTCTTCGGCGACCGCCCGGGCGACATGCACGTCCACGCCGTAACTCTGCGCACCCATCAGTGCCTCGCCTGACAGCTTCAACAGAATTCTACGATAGACCGGCGTACGCGGCGCTGTTTGTCCTTCAGTTTGTGCCATCAGTTCAATGCCGGCAAAACGGTGATTGTCATTTAGAGCAGCGCGGCGACCTCGCCACCGAAATCATCGCCGCGCTTCTCGATGCCTTCGCCCATCTTGTAGCGCGTGAAGCGGCGCACGGTGATGTTCTCTTTGATCGTGGCGATCTTTTCCGTCAGCAGATCACTGATCGTCTTGGCCGGGTCTTTGACGAACGGCTGATCGAGCAGCACCGACTCCTCGTAGAACTTGTTCAAGCGGCCTTCGACGATCTTGTCTAGCACCTGCTCGGGCTTGTTCGCGTTCTTCGGATCGTTTTGGGCCTGCGCCCGCGCGATCTCGCGCTCTTTGTCGAGCGCCTCGGCCGGCACGTCGGCGCGCTGCACGTAACGCGGTTCGGCTGCCGCGACGTGCATGGCGATGTCTTTGACGAGTTGCTGAAACGCTTCGGTGCGCGCGACGAAATCCGTCTCGCAGTTCACTTCGACGAGTACGCCGACCTTGCCGCCCATATGTATGTAAGAGCCGACCGCGCCCTCGGCCGCGATACGCCCTTCCT
>JBBRYU010000063.1:0-17659 GCA_038237345.1 Pyrinomonadales bacterium | reverse complement strand
TTGCCGCCGAGCATGCCGCCGAGACCACCGAGCAAGTTGCCGGCCACGTCACCCGCTGCGCCCGCCACATTACCGGCCGCGTTTGCGCCGCCGCCGATGAGTGAATCGAGTTGGCCGGCGAGCGGCGCGGGCAGACGGGTTTTTAAGAAGCCGAGCACGGTATCAACGGCGGTCTGCGCTTGCGCCTCCGAGATGCCCGTGCGGGCCGTGATCTGTTTGACGAGTTCGTCCATCGCTCTTTGTCCTCCGTATGCAGAAACGCGCGCCGCTAGAAGACGCACCTGTGTGTGCGCAAGTTTGCGTTTAGATGAAGACCACCGACTGCGAGTTCGGGATGTCGAACCGCTTGCGGCAGTTTTTGCAGGCGAGCATGTCGTCTATGCGCACCATGTAGTCGCGCGATTTTTGGAACCGCGCGCGATCCTGTTCGCCCGCGCCGCGCGGCAACTGCTGCTTCTTCGTCCGCTTGAGCCAGCGCACCTCGTAATCGCCGCGCACGCGGCAATGCGGGCAACTGAAGCTCGCGCGCTTCAACTCCTGTCGCTCATCAAAGAAATCTCGTTCGTCCATAGTTTGATTATACCTGTTCCGGTCTTAGGCGCGACGAGTTTGCGGCGCACCGCCTGCGCTTTGCTCTTTGCCGCGCGCCTGCCGGCGATGATGCAGCACGATTAACAACCCGGCCAGCCCGTTCAGGATCATTACGCCGTTCGTCACGACGAAGACCCAGTTGCGCACGAACCAACTATAAACCGTGAAGCCGATGGAGGTGGCGAGTTGCCCGATGAACAACCACTTCGAGACGTTCTCGCTTGATCCTTCCTGCCACTGTTTATAAACCTGTTTGCCGATGGTCAGCACCAGCACAAACGAGCTAAGCCAACCGATCAATTCCACCCCGAACCCTTGCTGCACGCCCCTTGTCCTCTCGTTATTGTTTACCCGCGCGCCATTATCACAGCGCGCACGCTTCACGCCAACAGTCGCCGCACGGTCGCCAATAGACTGTCGGGCTGCACCGGCTTCGGCTCATACGCGCTTGCGCCGAGCGCGAGCGCGAGCGTCGAAGCGCCCGTGCCGTAGCCGGTGACGACGATGACGGGCGTCGCGGCCAACTCCGGCGTATCGCGCACGTGCCGCAAGAGATGCGCGCCATCAGCCGCAGGCATGTAGATGTCCGTCAAGATCAGATCGGGCCGCAGACTCAACGCTAATTCATAGCCCTGCATGCCGTCCTCGGCCGTCGTCACGTCGTAACCCTGCCGCGTTAGTGTCTGACACAGCAACTCGCGCGTCACGTCGTCGTCCTCAACAATGAGAATTCTCTGCGCCATAGTTAGTGAATCGTAAATCGTGCATAGATGAAGACGGTTCTTTCTATGCACGATTTACGATTTTATTTCTTCCGGCGCGCACAACTCGCGCAACAAACGAAAGCTGTAGATGCCGGTCTGATGGCCGTCGCTCCAACGAAAGTGCAGCGCGTAACGACCGACGAGATCAACGTCCTCAATAGTGAGCGTGTCGGGCACGGTCTCAGGGCGCAGCATGCGCTCGCCGGTCATCTCGTTGACGCACTGCGCGCACGGGCAGACGCGCCGCAGCGCCGCCGCTTCGTAACGACACGCGCGCCCGTCGCCCCACGTGACACGTACAGCCGCCGGGCCGTCCTGCGCGATCTCGCGCGGCTCGATGGCGGGGCCGCGTCGTTGTTGCCAGTTCTGACTCATAGGCGGCAATTAGCTGTTAGCGCTTAGCCTTCAGCTCTTCGTCTGTAGCTAACAGCCAATAGCTATTAGCTATTCATTCTCGCGGGTAGCCTGCGCCACCGCTTCTGTGGTGATGTCGAAGTGCGAGGTTGACCATGCCGCCTTGCCGTGGCGCAGAATGAACACTTGCGGCGACTCGTGCTGCACCCCTGTCACCGTCTCAACCGCGCGCGACACATCGCGTGCGCGTTGCACAACGACGAGCGCGACCTCCCCGCCCAGTTGCTCCATCTGCCGGTAGGCGCGCGCGCTGATCGGGCACGTCGAACTATGCTTGAACAGCACGACCGGCGTCTGCTGCGAGCGCGCGAACAACTCATCCAACGCGGCGCTACTCTCAACCGCCACGAACTTGCTCTCCTGCGGCGCGGCTTGCGACATAACGACCCTCCCTTGCCGGCCCCGTGCGCCGGCAGACCTTTCTCGACCCAAATTATTAACTGCGGGGAACGCCTCAGATAGTAACGCAAAGCGCGATAGAACAACAAAAGGAGTGAAGAATTCTCTACTGTTGCGTATGCGCCGCGTAAGGATGAAAGCGTGATTAGGGGACATCATTTCAGATGCCCGCCATAACGGCTGTGTGTTTGTTTCTTATCGCGTCAAACTTTGAAGCCTTTACGTGCAAGGCGCGCATGACTTGTTAGACATGATGCTAACAAGTCATGCGCGCTGCGCCGTTTCCCCTCGCTTGATTAAGTCCTCACTTCCAGTCGCCAACCAGCACGAACGGGGCCCAGAAGAAGGGCGCGGCGTTGCGTTTGCCGGCGATCATCTGCTGCTGCGCGGCGCGTAGGGCGGCCGAGGGCGTGAGCGGTTGTTTGCCAAGGTAGCGTTTGTAGAAGTCGGTCATCAGATCGGCCGTCGAGCGATCCGACACAGACCAGAGACTGACACCGACGGCCGGCGCGCCCGCATACATAAATGCGCGCGTCAGACCAATCACACCCTCGCCGCGCTTCTCTTTACCCAGCCCCGTCTCGCAAGCTGATAGCATGACGAGCGGCGCGCCCAACTTCAGATTGAAGATTTCATCCGTGCGCAGGAAGCCGTCGCCTTCGCGGTTGCCTACGAGCGATAGCACGACGCCGGTGAACTGTGGCCGCTCTGTGTTCAAGAGACCGTGCGTGGCGATGTGCAGCACGCGGTAGTTGCCGATGTCGCGCGCCTTGACGTTCGCCTCGTTCGCGTCCAAGTCGAGCCACACGTCGGGCGCGAGACCGGCGGTGCGCGCGAGTTGCGCGATCTGCTGCGCTTCCGCGCGCGTGCCCGTCAAACGCGCGAGCCGGAATTTGCCCGTCTCCGCCGGCGCGCCCGATATGTCGGCCACCGCACTGGCAATCGAAGCATCTTGTGCGCCGCCCGGCGCAGGGTTCTTCGCGCGCGGGTCGGTCGCATCGAACACGGGATCGGCGACGACGAGCAAACCGCGGCCGGCGGCCGGCGCATTACTCCGTTGTTGCCGGATGCTGGCCACGACCGAAGCGGATGGCGCGTAAATAAACTCGTTCGTCAACACAAGGTATGGCAGTGCGGCAAAGTCGGTGCCGCCGGGCGCGCTGACGAGCGCCTCGAACGGGACGTAATTGAGCGAGCCGTCGGCGACGACCAGCAGACGCTTATCGCCAAACACTTTCGCGGCCGGCGCCAACGTCGCTTGATAGAGCGCGTGCGCGGCCGAAACAAACTGCGCGGCGTTGCCGGTCGTCGCGCTGTTGCTCACGCCGATACCGCGCTCGTCTGAGAGACCGCGCGACAATTCAAAGAGCGAGCGCCGCGCGGAAGTCGGCACGATCTGATCGCGCAGGTCGCTCGCCTGTTTGTCGAGCGCGGCGCGCGGCGGCAATTGGTAGAGCGAGACAGTCTTGTTCGTTACCGCCCACAGGTAAGAATGCTCCGTGCCGAGACTGTATTCGAGCAGCACGGTGTTATCGTCCAACACCTGTTGTTGCACGTCCGCGAGCGCGAGCGGTTGCGCGCCCGTGAGCGAAGCATAACGCGGATCGGCGGCCCTGATCTGATTCTCCAAACTGTCGTATGCGGTCTCAAGCTGATCAAGCTCTGCTTCCAGATCGGTCACGGCCTTGTCGGGCGCTTGCCCGGTCGGACTGACGCCCGTCAACTGCTCCGCGATCTCCTGTTGCCGTTCAAGATTGGTACGCTTCTGCTGCAACAACTCCGGCGGCACGCCGCCTGTTATCTCTGCGCGAGCCTCGCTCAACATGTCGAGCAGAGAGCGTGCGCGCCCCTGCTCTGTGATTTTGAAAGCTTCCGCAGCGTAGTTGAGCGCCGGTCCTTCAAGCGGTGCGTCGGGTTTGGCGGCAGCGGCCAACAGAGACATCGCGGCCAGGGCGCTCGCAGCTTCGTCATAAACGTTTTCGGTCGTGGCGAGGAAGGTGGTGCGCGCTTCGTCGGCGCGGACAGAGCCTTGCCGGATCGTCTCGATGGTTTGCAGCGCATCGCGGTAGGAGACGAGCGCGTCGTCCATCGCTTTCAACTTGCGTTGCGGGTCGCGCTCGGCCTCCGCCGCGAGCAGTTTCGCGCGCCCGATGCCGCGTTGCGCGGGCCATGTTAGATCGAGCCGCTTATCGGCTTTCGCGCCGTTCAGCGCTTCGGTATAGGCCTTGAGCGCATCTTTAGCGCGTACCTGTTTGAGGGCCACGTCGCCAAGGCTGGTACGCGCCACCGTGCGGAAGCGGCGCGTCTGCCCAAGGTTACTGATGCCGGGCAGATTGCTGGCGAGCGCGGCGAGCGCGCTCTCGAAATGCTTCTTCGCGTTGTCGAGCTGCTCGGTCTGGAAGTCCACGCGGCCGAGCCCAAGCTCGTGCGTCGCGTAGAGGATAGACTGCCGGTACAGTTCGAATGTTTGCTGGATGGCGTTGACCGCGCCGACCGCATCGGTCGCGGTTGCCAAGCTCGGTTGCCCCGACGCGATGTCCTTCAAACGGCTGAACGCGCCGAAGCCTTTCTTCGCCTGCTTCGCTTGGCCCAACGCGCTCGTGTCCGGCTTCTGCACCTGCATCTGGTTGAAGTTGCCGGCCGCTGCTTCGAGTTTACCCATGCGGATGTTGGTGTCGCCGACTTTGGCGAGCATGAGGTCGGAGTTGTACGCGCTGTCGCCGATGCCGACGACGCGCTTCAATGGCGCTTCCTCCGTCGCGGCCGCTTGAAAACCTTCGCGCGCTTTCTGGTAGTGTGTGAGTGCGGTCTCGTATTGGCCCTGCCGCGAGTAGAGATCGCCGAGCGTGTCATGCGCGGCGGCCATTTCGCGCGGGTGATTAGCTTCTGTCGCAACGCGGAGCGCGGTCTCAAGCAACGGCAACGCCTGATCGGCCTTGCCGCGCTTCAACAACGTGCGCCCCTGCCGCAACGCTTGGGTGAAATCAAGCCGTTGCGCCACCGGCCCTCCTGCGCCGGGGCGCGGCGCTTGCGCGGCCGCCGGCAGCGACGCGCCCAACAACGTGTAGACGAGCACGAGGACGAGTGTGCGGGTAATGAGTTTCATGATGACCTTTCCTGCGGTGCTGTTGAATGACATCTACCTGCTTGTTGTTAGTTAAGTTTATTTCAACACAGAGGGCACAGAGGCTACACAGAGGCCACAGAGATTTTCTCCATGCACACTGTGCCGCCCCTGTGCCCTCTGTGTTAAGCCAGCTTAGGCTTAATACACAACACGCCAGCAACGAAAACCACACGGGCGGCGCTTACTTGTGCGTCAACGCGACCGACGTGACGAGCAAGCCCGTGGTCGAGGACGCATTCATACGCACGATGGTCGGCTCGGGCGCGTCGGCGGCGAGGCCCAGACCGCGCGTCGTCGCTTCGCGCTCGCGCGATGTCTGCGTGCGCCCTTCGTCCTTGATCTTGCTCATCGCTACCTGTTCGTGACTCTGCTCCTTCGTCAACTCTGCCCACAGCGCGCGGGACGGATTCCACGGGCAACTGTGATTCGTGTCGAGACAGTAACTGACGAGACTTTCACCCGTGGGCACGTCCGGCAGCGGCTCGCGTGTGAGCACGATATAGACGCGCTCGGTGGCGGGCGTGGCGTCGAAGGTGAACCAGCGCAGGCTCTCGTTCATCTCCATGTTCGAGGGCACTTCGTAAGGCACGTGCGCGCGGACGTAGTTGTTGCCGCGCCCCAGCCGGTGATCGGGGAAGATCATCTGCGCCCCGCTGCCGTTCTCCGTGTAGAAGACGTAGAGATAGCCGTCCGTATTGGCTTCGAGCGATAGACGGATCGCTTCACCGCTATGGAAGACGCGCGCCGGGTCAACGCGCGTGGCGTCGCCGTTCGCATCCTTCATGAAGAGCGTGTAGCCCAGCCCGATAGCGGAAGGGCTGAAGTTGGCGAGACTGAAAGATGCGCCCGCGTCCGTCGTGCCGGTCGCGCTCTTCACGCCCGCGCCGCCCGCGCTCTTCACGCCGGTACCGCCGTTTTTATTCGCCGCAGTCGTATTGTTCCTGGGCGCTTGTGTGCCTTGTTGCCGGCGGCCGCTGTTGCTCGATTGGCGGCCGCTGTTGCTCGCGGTCTGTTGCTTCTCCGGCGTCGTGCGCCCCTTCGCGGGTTGCGGCGTCTCGGCCGCGGGCTTCTTCTTCTCTTCTGCGGCCGGGCGCGTAGTCAGGAACGCGCCGCGCACCTGTATTTCGTCGTCGGCTGGCGGCGTTTGCTCGCCCTGCGCCCGCGCGCTGAGTGTGCCCGCCGTAGCGCAGAGCATCAAGCCACAGAGTAGGCGGAAAATGTTGGCACGCATAGGTTGCTTGCTCCTTTCAAAGGAAACGCGAAGATAATGTAAGCGTATCACGTCAGACTCGTTTCACTTGTGTTCGATGCGTATTTCGAAGAAGACGGGCCGGCCCTTTTTGTCTGTGGCGGGCACGTTCACCGCTACGGCCGGTTGCGCCCCGCTCATCTCTTGTACGCGCATCGCCGCCGCGCCGGTTTGCGCCTGCGCGCGTAAGTTGTCGAGTTCCGCCTGTTCGGCGGGCGTCAATTCGTGCATGGCGGGCGCGGCCAAGAACGCGGGCGTGAGCAAAGGCGTCGGCGAATAGATGACGGTGTACTCCTCTGTGCCGGGGTTGCGGTCGAGTTGCAGCACCTCGCCCGGGCCATAGGGGAAACTGAAATCCGCGCCCGCCGCCGCTTGATTCGTCCGCAAGCGCCCGATGTTGGGCTGCGCGGTCAGAAACGTGCTCGGCGCATTGTCCTTGCCGGGGCCGATGATGTAGAAATAGCCGCGCTCGCGCGGCGAGAAGTGGAACTTGAACTGCTGCGCCGAACGCAATGACAGTGCCCCCTCATTGGCCACGCGCCGGCCCGTCTCAGCCTTCGCGTCCTCAAAAGCCTCCAGCCAATAATTCAACGCCTCGACCGGCGCAGCCGGGGGCGGATTATTCACGTCGGCATTTCCGGTCTTCGGCGGCGGCGCGACCACCGGGCCATGCGCCGCCATACGCTGCCACACGAACCAACCGCCGCCAGCCACGCCCACAAGCAACAGCAACCCGACCACGCCCGCGACGAGCGGCATTGACGAACGACTCTTAACCGGCGCTGGCAGGACTACCACAGGCGCAACTGCGGCCGGCGCGCTCACGGCCGGCACTGCGGCGGATTCTGACGGCCAAATGGCTGAGGGTGTCGGCGGTGTCGCGACGGTCGGCACTGTCGCGCCGGGCGCGCTAGTGTCGGGTCTCATTACGCCCGGATTTGTCTTCACATTGCCCGTGTTTTGATTGACGGTTTGCGCTTCGGGCTGCACGGGCGCGATTGTGCCGAGCGGGCGTCCCTGCGCCGGCGGCGCGCCGGGAGCTTGCGGGATAGTGATGCCCGATAGCGTAGTGGCGGAGCGCGGCTCGACCGTCAGTTCGAGCGCCACGCGCAACTCGTCGGCAAACTCGGCGACCGTCAACGGCCGGT
This sequence comes from Pyrinomonadales bacterium, assembly GCA_038237345.1. GTDB lineage: Bacteria > Acidobacteriota > Blastocatellia > Pyrinomonadales > Pyrinomonadaceae > QHXQ01. The sequence continues at coordinate 9,967 of JBBRYU010000063.1, read as the reverse complement.
CGTTGCGATCCTTCGCCATCGCACGCGCAACCGCGCGGGCAAACGCGACGGGCACATCCGGCGAAAGCTCGTTGAGCGGGCGCGGCTCTTCCTTCAAATGCGCCTGCTGCATCTCCGGCAGCGAGCCGCCGATGAACGGCTTATGCCCCGCGCACAGTTCGTAAAAGATGATGCCGAGCGAATAAATGTCGGTGCGCCCGTCTATATCCGTGTTGCCGTCGCGCGGCCGTGCGCCCCATTGTTCCGGCGACATGTAATAAGGCGTGCCGAGAATCTGGCCCGCCACAGTCAGCCCGCCGTCGTCGCCGCCCGCTACGGCGTCGGCGATCCCGCGCAACTTGGCAATGCCGAGGTCGAGAAGTTTGACTTGCAACCGATCCGCGCCGTCGCGGCTCAGCATCACGTTCTCCGGCTTGAGATCGCGATGGATGACGCCGTGCGTGTGCGCCACATCAAGCGCGCGGGCCACCGGCTCCAGCACTTCGAGCGCCTCGTGCGGCGTGAAGTGGCCGCGCTGCTGTAATTCTTTATCAAGCGTGTGCCCCTCGACGTACTCCATCACCATGTAGGTGAGACCGTCGGGGTTGGCGCGCATGTCGTAGACGATGACGGCGTTCGGATGGCGGAAGCGACGCGCGGCTTGGCCTTCGCGTTGGAAGCGGCGCAGCCATTCGCTGTTCGAGCGCATCTCGGGCCGGAGCGTCTTGATGACGACGCGGTCGCCGAGTAGTATGTGCCGCGCACGATGGAGCGTGCCCATGCCGCCGCGCGCGATGAACGCTTCGATCTGGTATTGCCCGTCAAGCACTTGTCCGACTTCGACGGGCGGCGCGGCTTCCAGCACCGTGCCGTCGTCGGGGCAGAAGCCCGCCCCGCCTTCGTAAGTGCCGCCGCATTGTGGACAGAATTTCATGTGGAGGTCAGCGTGCGCGCTCTTGGCTCGACAGATTTTATGTGCCCCGACTGCGCGGTCAAGTCTAACACGCGCGCCACGCGCCTGTGAATGCAGGCTGCGGGCGAACCTGCCAACGGTGCGCGACATCTAACCGCCGATCGCGCGTCCGAACCGCAGGCGTTGCTCGTGCGGAGCGAAAACTTATGTCCCTCATTGAACGGCTCGGCCGGCGTTCGCCATCATTCCTGTTCACACTCGGACTGTTGCTGGTTATCCTACAAGGTCTGATCAACTACTGGGCCGGCCCCGATCTATCGTTCACGCTCTTCTACCTACTGACCATCTCGTTCGTCGCGTGGCTGGTCGGGCGGCGGGCCGGGATGTTCATGGCCTGCATCAGCGTGCTCAGCTACTTCACCACCGAGAAACTGATCGCGCACTTCGCCGCGCAACCTTATCTTCCTTATCTCAACGCGACCACACGACTCGTAGCGTTCCTCTTCGTCGCCTATTTCATCTCCGCACTGCGCCACTCGCTCGAACAGGAGCGCGAACTGGCCCGCACGGACGATCTCACAGGCTTGCTCAACCGCCGCTCGTTCATGGAAATCGCACAGCAAGAGATCAATCGCGCGCGGCGTTTCCGTCACCCGTTCACCGTCGCCTACATGGACGTGGACAACTTCAAAGCGGTGAACGACCAACACGGGCACAGCACCGGCGACGCGGTCTTGCGTGAACTGTCACAGACAATCCAACAGAACTTGCGCGAGATTGACGTGATCGCGCGCTTAGGCGGCGACGAGTTCGTGATCCTGATGCCGGAAACGGACGACGCAGCGGCCGAGACAGTCGTGCAGCGCATGCACCAACAACTCACGGCGGTCGTCGCGCGCGGGCAATGGCCCATCAGTTTCAGCATCGGCGTCGTCACCTGGACGACCCCGCCGCGCACCGTTGACTTCATGCTCAAACGCGCCGACGACGCCATGTACGCCGTCAAGAACGACGGCAAGAACCGCGTCGCGCATCTCAAACTCTCCGGCGAGCCGGTCGTGGCGAATTGAAATTATTATGCTGCGGATAAAAGTTCAGGGCCGGGGATCGCACGCTCTCCGGCCCTGTATTTTTCTAATAGTTTTCGTTGTATGCGTGTGCCGCGCGCCTGTCTGCTACTCGTTCCTGCCCAGATAAATCTGCTGTGTGTAGTCGCGCACCATGCGGTCGCTGTTGAAGGCGGGGACGAGCGTGGTAATCGCGCGTTTCATCATCTGTACCCAACGGCGCGGAATGCCCTGCGCGTCGCGTGCATAGAACGTGGGCACGACCTCTTCTTCGAGCAGACGATAAAGCGATTCGGCGTCGCGTGCGTCCTCATCGTTTGTCTCGCCCACGCGCATCGTCGTGTCGCCGATGGCCCAGCCGTTCGTCTTGTCGTAGCCTTCGGGCCACCAGCCATCAAGGATTGATAGATTCAACCCGCCGTTCATTGCCACCTTCTCGCCGCTCGTGCCCGATGCTTCGAGCGGGCGGCGCGGCACGTTCAGCCACACATCAACCGACTGCACGAGTTGGCGCGCGACCTCTTGATCGTAATCTTGTATGAAGATGGCGCGATGGATGACTTCCGGATGCAGCTTCCATTGTGCGAGTTGTTGCAGGATTTGTTTCGCGCCCTCGTCCTGCGGGTGCGCTTTGCCGGCGAAGACGATTTGCACGGGCCGCGCTGCATCCGCCAGCAAACGCACCAACCGCTCCGGCTCGTGCAGGATCAGACTCCAACGCTTATACGCCGCGACGCGCCGCGCGAAGCCGATGGTCAACGCTTCCGGGTCGAACGCCTTGCGCGCCAACTCCGCGAACTCAGGGCTTTCGCCGCGTTGCAGCCGCGCATGATATTGCCGGTGGCGCATGTATGCGATCAGACGCTGCTTCTGCAAACGGTGTACGTGCCACAACTCTTCATCCGTGATGCGCGCGACGCCTTGCGCCCAACACTCGCCGTCGCATTGCAACTCGGCCCAGTTCGGGCCGACGTGCTGCGCGTACAACTCACGCAGCAGGGGCGCGACCCACGTCGGCGTATGCACGCCGTTCGTCACCGAAGTGATCGGCACTTCATCAACCGTGCGGCCCGGAAACAGGTCTTGCCACAGCGCACGCGAGACTTCGCCGTGCTTGCGCGAGACGCCGTTGGTCGAGCGACACATGCGCAACGCGAGCGGCGTCAACCCGAACAACTCAGTCCCGTCGCTGGCCTTGATGCGGCCGAGATCGAGAAACTGTTCGTGGTCGAGACCGAGCGCAGCGATAAAGTCATGGCCGAAACAATGCTCGACGAGACCGGGCAGAAACTCGTCGTGCCCGGCGGCGACCGGCGTGTGCGTCGTGAACGCGCAACGCGCCCGCACCGCTTGCGCCGCGTGAGCGAAATCATGGCCGGCCGCGGTTAGTTCACGCGCCAACTCCAGCGTGAGAAATGCGGAGTGGCCTTCGTTCAAGTGAAACAGATGCGGCTCGATCCCTAGCTTGCGCAGCAGGCGCACGCCGCCGACGCCTAAGAGCATCTCCTGCACGCAGCGCGTCTCGCGGTCGCCGCCGTAGAGATGACCGGTGATGAGGCGATCAACGTCCTCGTTCTCCGCCACGTTCGTGTCGAGCAGAAGCAACTGGACGCGCCCTACGCTTACGCGCCAGACTTGCGCACGCACGTTGCGGCCGCGCAACGCCAATTCAACCAGCACGGGCGCGCCCGCGTCGTCGCGTTCCAACTGCAACGGCAGCGTGTCCGCATCAATCTTGCCGTAGTGTTCTTCCTGCCAGCCGTCACGCCGCAGGCGTTGGCGAAAATAACCATGCTGATAGAGCAGCCCGATGCCGAGCAAAGGCAGACCGAGATCGCTCGCCGATTTGAGATGATCGCCCGCGAGGATACCCAAGCCGCCGGAGTAGAGCGGGAGTGAATTGTGGATGCCGAACTCGGCGCAGAAGTACGCGACCGGCTGCGCAGGCGTGATCGCAGCGGCGTTTGTCTGCGCCCACGTTGGCGTCGCAGGCTGCATGTAGCGGTCGAAGGCGGCGGCGAGTTGCGCGACGCGTTTGACGTATGCAGGGTCGGTCGCCATCTTCAACAGGCGATACTCTTCCACTTCGCGCAGCACGCAGCGCGGGTTGTGCTCACACTCTTCCCAGCTTTCCGGGTCGAGGTCGCGAAACACAGCCGCACCGTCCGCTGCCCAACTCCACCAATAGTTCCAGGACACACGCTCCAACGCGCGCAAGGATTCGGGCAGCGTACGCGCGGCGCGGGCGGCAGTTGCCGTCTCCAATGGTTCGATCTCTTTCAACATCTGCATAGGTCTAAAGATTCATCCTTTTCGGCCGGCCATGCCGGCGCATATAAATCACAGCAAACGACTGACCACAGCCCGCGCGTTAAGCGGCGAACTGCTGATGACGCAAGAATTTGTTGGCATCAGCCTGCGAGAAAAAGACCAGCCGGACTTCCGCGAGCGGCCGCTGTACGCTTTCGAGTTTCGCCGTCCCTACTTCGTGTAACAAAAATGTGCTAATGGCTTGTGACACAACCTGCGCCGCCTCGTGGCGTGGATAGCCGAATGCGCCGGTCGAAATCGAAGGGAACGCGATGGATACAAGCCCGTGTGCGCGGGCCAGCGCGAGCGCGTTGTGATAACAGGCGGCGAGCAATTCAGCCTCGCGCCCGTCGTGCTGGCCCCAGATGGGGCCGACCGTGTGGATCACGTGGCGCGCGGGCAACGCGCCACCGGTCGTGAGCACAACCTCGCCTGTCGGCAACCCGTCGGGATAGCGCGTGCGGCGAATTTCCTGACACGCAGCGAGAATCGCAGGGCCGCCCACACGATGGATCGCGCCGTCCACGCCGCCACCGCCGAGCAGCGTCGAGTTAGCGGCGTTCACCACTGCGTCAACCCCCTGCGCGGTAATGTCGCCGACGACGATCTGAACATGCCCGTGTAGGAAATTAGTCATTGTTCGACTAAGCAACTAAGTCTAACATCAACCGCCGCAACAATGTACTTCAACCGGATGAGATAGGCTGAAATTGAAGTCCGGAAAGCGGCAAAAGCAGGCAGATAGCGCGTGCGTCTACCGACGGACGCACGTGCGCACAAGGGGTGATGTCTATGCCCCACGCTCAAATGCACGGCGATAAAATCTCATATCTCTTCGTCTGCTTCTGGCTCGCGCTCGTCGCGCGCTACGCGGTCGTGCGCTGCATCGCGCGGCTCGACGTTTACCTCGTCAAACATGCCCTGCCGCCGGACGACTTCGGCTACGCCACGCGCTTTATGTGCGGTCAACGGATGCTTCGGGTCTGTGCTGGCGATCTCGAACAGACCATCGTCCAACATCTCAACGCCGAGCACGCCGAGCACGACGCCCGGCACAATCTCCATCTCGTGCAGATTGTGTATGCGGAAGTGCCCCGTCTCTTCGACCCAGTCCTCGATGAACGGATCGCGCAGCGCGTGTTCCGCTTCCGACTCCGACAGGTACGAGCCTTCGACGATCAGGCAGTATTCGCTTCCGCTGTTGCTCTTCATCACACGAGAACTCTGAGAGGGGCGCTCGCACATCCGACGGACCTTAGCCGTCATCAGCGCGGGCGCGGGTGCGCGCCACTTTAGCACCGGCGGGCGGCGCGCGGCAAAATAATTTTGCCTGTTTACATCTCCGTCCAACTTGGCGTAGAACTGTCGCCATCAAACGCTAAACACTAACGAAGGAGTCGCCTCGTGAGTCGAACTATCCTGTGTGGACTGTTAGCCGTTATCCTGTCGTCAACGTCGCTCGCACAGACGGCGAATAATATGGCGCATAGTAGAAACACTACGCCGCGCACCACAAACGCCGCAAAGAAATCGGGCGCAAAGCCGACCGTGGCGGAGGCGGAGAAGTTCATCGCCGATGTGGAGCGGAAGTTGCTCGACCTCAACCTCAAAGCCAGTCGCGCGAGTTGGGTGCAGAGCAATTTCATTACGGATGATACCGAAGCGATGGCCGCCGCCGCGCAAAATGATCTGACCGCGGCCACGACCGAACTGGCGGAGGCCGCACGCCGCTTCGACGGGCTGCGGCTCGCGCCGGACACGGCCCGCAAGTTTATGTTGTTGCGCCTCGCGCTCGTCCTGCCCGCGCCGGCGAACGCGACCGAGCGCGAGGAGTTGACGAAGATCGCGGTCTCGCTGGAGAGCGATTACGGTAAAGGCAAGTATTGCCCCGCAGGCGACACGGCCAAGTGTCTCAGTCTGGGCGATATGGAACGGATTATGGCCAACAGCCGCGACCCGGAAGAGTTGAAGCGCATCTGGCTCGGCTGGCATGCGGTCGCGCCGCCCTATCGCCAACGTTATGCGCGCTTCGTCGAACTCGCTAACAAGGGTGCGCGCGAGATGAACTTCACGGACGTGGGCGCGATGTGGCGCGCGAAGTACGACATGCCGCCCGACGCCTTCGCCGCCGAGATGGAGCGGCTGTGGCTGCAAGTCAAACCGCTCTACGATTCGCTCTACATCTATACGCGCAATCAACTCGCTAAGAAGTACGGGCGCGAGCTTGTGCCCGCGAACGGCCCCATCCCGGCGCACCTGCTCGGCAACATGTGGGCACAGCAATGGGGCAACATCTATCCGCTCTTGAAACCGGAGCATGGTGATCCCGGCTACGACCTGACGGAGATTTTGCAGAAGCGCAAGACCACGCCGCAGGAGATGGTGCGTTACGGCGAAAAGTTTTTCGTCTCGCTCGGCTTCGACCCGCTGCCCAAGACCTTCTGGGAGCGTTCGCTCTTTGTGAAGCCGCAGGATCGCGATGTGGTCTGTCATGCGAGCGCGTGGGACGTTGATTACCAACAGGACGTGCGGCTCAAGATGTGCATTGACATCACGGCCGAAGATTTTGCTACCGTCCATCACGAGCTTGGGCACAACTACTACCAGATGGCCTATGCGGCGAAGCCGTTCCTCTTCGAGGACAGCGCCAACGATGGCTTCCATGAAGCCATCGGCGATACCATCGCGCTCTCGGTTACGCCCGCATATCTGAAGCAGATCGGCTTGATTGACAAAGTACCGGACGAGAGCGCGGACATCGGGCTACTACTTGAACGCGCGCTCGACAAAGTGGCCTTCCTGCCGTTCGGCTATCTGGTCGATCAATGGCGCTGGAAAGTTTTCTCCGGCGCGGTCAAGCCGGAGGATTACAACAAGGCGTGGTGGGAGTTGCGCGAGAAGTATCAGGGCATCGCGCCGCCCGCGCCGCGTAGCGAACAGGACTTCGACGCGGGCGCGAAGTATCACGTCGCCGCCAATGTGCCTTACGCGCGCTACTTCCTCGCGGACGTTTTACAGTTCCAATTCCACCGCGCGCTCTGCCGCGAAGCGGGCTACAAGGGGCCGCTGCATCGCTGCTCGATCTACGGCAACAAACAGGCGGGGGCGAAGCTGAAACAGATGCTGGAACTGGGTTTGAGTAAACCTTGGCCCGAAGCACTCAAGGCGATGACCGGCGAAGATCGCATGGACGCCACCGCCATCCTCGACTACTTCGCGCCGCTCAAGCAGTGGCTCGACGAGCAGAACAAAGGGCAGACGCGCTGACGACCAAAGGCAATAGCGCATGAAACAAAACGCCGCCGCGAGTTGTTCAAACTCGCGGCGGCGTTTTGTTTCTATGCGCGATGTAATTACGAGACTGCGGCGACGCGCTTGTTGAGCGCACGACGCAGGTTCTCGAAGTAGGCGTCGAAGGTGACGAAGCTCGTGCCTTGAAAGAACGCGCGCCCGCCGGTCTCGTCGGCGAGGCGATTGAGTGCGCCCTGTCCGAAGTTGATCGCGGTGCTGTTGTAGCTCGTCAACCCGACCGACGGCGCATAGAAAGCGTAGACCGAGACGTTGCGCCGCTTTGCCTCACGCACGGCGCGGTGCAGGTCAATGCTGTCAACGGACGAGCTTGCATCGAAGCCGCGCGACACGTCGAGACCATCGGAGATGAGCAGCACAGCGTTGTCGTTGCGGCTCGTTTTCTCCGCGTCGAACTTGCGCAAGGCTTCGACCACTTCGACGTAAGGATTGTATGGCGCGGACGACTCGCGCGCGTGCGGGATGCGCAACGCACGGGCCGCCTGTGCCAGATCGTCTGTGAACGGCTGGCGCACCTGCAACGTACCGGCCGTCAGATAGCCAACCAGCACGCGCGAGCCTGCGGGCAGCGCGCGGATGAAATCGCCCGTCACGCCCAACTCGTTGCCGACACGCGCGACCAGATCGTCCTGCACCAGCACGGCCAAGTTCAACGGTGTACGCACACCCGCCTGCGCCGTGTGCTTATCATGCTTACCGTTACGGTCGTCGGCGTGGGCCGGCAGACTCGCCGCCACCGTCAGCACAAACATGAAGGCCGCGAAAGATAAAAATATTTTCTTCATCGAATGACTTTCCTTTACTCCTTGAGCGAACAAAAGCGCGCGAGTTTATAGCTCGACTCGCCCGCCCTCTGGCCCGAAAAATCCGGCACACATAAGATGCGAACAATTGTGCCGGAGATGGCTGTCGGGGCAGGTCGCGTCCCTGCCCCGACAATCTTATCGTCGCTTGTGTCTGTTATTTTTGCGTGTGCAGTTGGCAGACGCCGCTTTCGTCGCAGGGCGGGGGGATGCCGAAGAGTGTGTAGCGATGTGTGGCGACGAAGTGATAGAAATGCGGGCCGAGGACGCGCAAGGGCCAGAGGCGCAGCACGGGCACGAGCCAACGCCAGCGCGGCAACACGGCGAGAACTTCAAGCCATGCCCAGTAGCCCTTACGCCACGCGCCAGCGCGCCCCTGCCGCACGTGCATCTCTGCGCCCAACTCCGCAGGCGTGTGCGGGTGCGCGCGGGCCAGCGCAGCCGGCTCGTGATAATCGATCCATTCGAGCCGCCGCTGCGTGTCGAACGGCTCGACACGCGCACGCATCCACTGGCACAGAGGGCAACGCCCGTCCGTGTAAACCTCCAACTGTGCCGTCTCGGCCATCGCCCCTCCCGCAGGTTTCACTTATGCTGATCCACTATTTCCCTACTCGCTAGTTTATACGATGCCGCCCCCTTGCGCGCCACGCAAATCTGCGCTTCGCCTGCGGGTGGGCCTAAAAATGCGGCGTGCCCCACAAGTAGTGTGTAACCTACGACTGTCATTCATCGTCTAACGGACAGGTAGCGCATACTTTGGGTGATCTGTGGTGGACTCCTCCAGAGAGAATGCATACCGGAGCGGCGGGGCGCGTATGCCTGTCCCCGCCGCTTTTGCTTTGGCAAAACCGCGCTTCACATCTCGCATACCCGGTTCGCGCCGCGTAATCAGTTCGCAGTAAGAGCTAAGCTTGTGCATACGTGTAGCTTAGCTCTTTCATCAAGCGCTTAGTGCGCACATCCTTCGCGCCAGCCGGCGCGCTTGCTCCCAACCACACAGAGACGAAACCTGCGTGCATCAGCGTGTTTGTGCTATTTGCTGTGAATTGCTGCGCGGTACGAGCATTGCCCTGGGTTGGTTAGGTTTCCGTGCTTTGCGGTTCTCTGTTGGACAAGGGCCCAGCCCCGACAGTTTAGGCCCCGCGCGACACGACACAGCCAATCAGGGAGAAGGTTTCATGTTGACCAAGATCAAATACCTCGTCATCGCAGCGGCGCTCGCAGGCGGCGGCGCGTTGTATGCCTTTCACGCCGGGTCAGGCATAGCAACGCATGCGGCGCAGGCGAACGCTACGCTCTCCGCTCCGTTCACACGCAAGATTCTCGCGCCGACCGAAGAAGCGCCGCTCGACTTGCGCATCTTTACCACCGCCGTCAAGACTGACTCACAGGGACGCATCATCACGGGTCTCAACGACGATCCGGTGAAGAACATCGTCGGCGCGGAAGCGGCGGGCGTGCGCGCCGGACATCAACGCTTCACGAAGGTCATGTACGGCGCGAGCTACATAGACGGCCGCCCCGATCCCTCGACGCGCATTGACCCGAACAACCCCATCGTCAAGAGCGGTAACGAGAAGTGG
>JBBRYU010000062.1:0-17813 GCA_038237345.1 Pyrinomonadales bacterium | reverse complement strand
GGTCAGAAAATGGCTGTCGCGGTTTTCCAGAAACGGGGCGAGGCCCGGATCGGAGGCGAACGGCATCCAGTATTCGATCTTGTCCGCGTCGAGCGGAAACTTGAAACCGGCCGGCATCACGCCGATCACCGTCGCGTTGCGCCCGCTCAGCGAAATGTCCTTGCCGATAATGGCCGGGTCGGAGCCGAAGCGGCGTTGCCACAGGCCATAACTGAGGACGATGAGCCGCGGCCCCTGCGGCTGATCCTCCGCCCGCGTGAAGACGCGCCCGAGGACGGGATTGACGCGCATCATCGGAAACAGATCAGCCGAGACGACGACGCCTTCCAACTGTTGCGGTTCGTCGCCGCCGGTGAGCGTGACGGCGGCCAAATTGTAAGCGGCGACCTGTTCGAGCGTCTGCGTCTGCGCCCGCACGTCCGCGAAGTTCGGATAGGACATCACGCCCGGCTCGGTGTCGCCCCGTAACATACTGCCCAGCGTCAGCAACCGCTCCGGCTCTTGATACGGCAACGGGCGCAGCAGCACCGCATTGACGACCGAGAAGATGGCCGTGTTCGCGCCCACGCCGAGCGCCAACGCCACGACCGCGATGAGCGTGAAGCCGGGTCGCTTCAGCAGCATCCGCACGCCGTAGCGTAAATCTTGCAACAGAGTTCCCATCACGCCCCCTTATCGATTGTGTAATGCGGAAGTCGGCTTGCGGATTCAAGCAACGCTTGTCTTTTCAATCCGCATTCCGCATCCCCTTCCGCAATCATTCGTATCTCAGCGCCACTATCGGATCGACTTTCGTCGCTTTGCGCGCGGGTATGTAGCTGGCGATGAGCGCGATGCCCGCGAGCAGGCACGCGATGCTTGCAAAGATGACCGGATCATGGGCGCTCACTTCGTAGAGCAGGCTCGACATGAGCCGCGTTAGCAGCAGCGCGCCGATCAGACCTAGCCCGACACCGCCGAGCGCGAGCAGCATCGCGTGCCCGACGATAAGTTTCAGGATGTCGCGGCGGCTCGCGCCGAGCGCGATGCGGATGCCCATTTCGTGCGCTCGTTGTGTGACGGAATAAGAGATCACGCCGTAGATGCCGACGGTTGCGAGGATCACGGCCACACCAGCGAAGATACCAAGCAGCAGCATGTTGAAGCGCTGCGGCGCAACGGCCTTTGTGAACAACTGTTCCATTGTGGTGACGTCGGAGAGCGGTTGATCTTTGTCAACCGCCAGCACCTCGCGTCTGACGGCTGCCGTCAAATTGGCCGGATCGCCTGTCGTGCGGATCGTGAGCACCATGTATTGCCAAGGGCTTTGCGCCGCCGGCACATACATCGCCGGTTTAGGGCCGGCGTTCAAAGCTGTGTGCTTGATGCTGCCGACAATGCCGACGATGATTGCGGGGCCGCGCTTGTGCGGCGAGCCTTGTTCGTCGATGCGCTGCCCGAGTGGGTCTTCGCCGGGGAAGGCACGGCGCGCAAACGTCTCGTCAATGATGATGGCGTAAGGCGCGTCCTTGTTGTCCTGTTCGGTGAAGTAGCGACCTCTGAGCAGGGGAATCTTTAGCGCGCGAAAGTAGTCGGGCGTGACAACGCGGAAGTCCGCCGTCTGAATTTGGCTAGTGTCAATCGGTTCGGGCCGGCCCTCGATGGTGAAGCCGTCGAGTTCTTCGTTGCCGCTCAACGGCAGGTGCGATACTGCGCCTGCCGCTTCGACGCCGGGCAGCGTCCTGACGCGCGCGAGTACCTGCTCGAAGAAATCTCTCAATTGCGCTTCGTCTTTATACTTTGCTTCCGGCAGTCCGACGAAAGCCGTCAGCACATGGCCCGGATCAAAGCCGGGGTTCATGTTTTGCAGGTGCACGAAACTCTTAATCATCAGCCCCGCGCCGACCAGCAGCACGAGCGCCAACGCCATCTCGGAGACGATCAACAAATTCTGCACACGCTGCCGGCGCGGCCCGCCCGTTGCACTGCGACCACCTTCCTTCAACGACTCGTTCAGATCAGTTTTTGACGCTTGCAGCGCGGGCACGAGACCGAAGACGATGCCGGTCGCAAGCGAGATGACGAACGTGAAGGCGAACACACGCGCGTCAATGTGAAGCTCGCCGGTGCGCGGGATGTTGCCGGGACTGAGGGCGATTAGCACGTCCACGCCCCACATCGCCTGCAACACGCCGAGCATCCCGCCGAGCAGCGATAACAACACGCTCTCCGTCAACAACTGCCGGATAACGCGCGCCCGCGATGCGCCGAGCGCCGTGCGAATGGCCATCTCTTTTTGCCGGGCGGTGGCGCGTGCGAGCAACAAGTTGGCGACGTTGGCGCACGCGATCAGCAGCACGAAGCCGACCGCGCCGAGTAGGATCAGAATCGCCGTGCGACTTGGGCCGACCACCTGCTCATGCAGCGTGTTGATGGTCGTGCCCCAGTCTTTGCTCTGTTTCGGATTTTGTTGTTCGATGTTTTTGGCGATGGTTGCCATCTGTGACTGCGCCTGCGCGAGCGTCGCACCGGGCTTGAGGCGCGCGATAACGGCGAGGTGATGGCTACTGCGATTGTGCCGCTGCTCATCGGTCAGCGCGACGGGCAGCCACAGCGCCGTCTTGTTGAAGGTGAAATAGTCGGGCAGCCCGGCGTTGTTTGGGAAGGAGAAGTCCGGCGGCAGCACGCCGATGACGGTGTAGCTCTTGCCGTCAATCGTGAGCTGTTGCCCAATGATGTTCGCATCGCCGCCAAAGCGACGCTGCCACAGGCCCGCGCTAAGCAGCACGACTTGATCGTTGCCCGGCTGCGCTTCCTCTGCGGTGAAATCGCGTCCCAGCATCGGCTTGACGCGCAACAGCGACAACAGGTTGACGGTGACGCGCGCCCCGTCAACGTGCTCCGGCGCGTCGCGCCCCGTCAGATTGCCGCCCCACGAATCGAGCATCGCCATCCCTTCAAAGAGATCGCTCTGCTGTTGCCAGTCGAGAAAGTCGGCATTCGAGGCCGGTAGTTGATGGACGCCGATGCGCTCACCGAACGGATGCGTCTGCCAGAGCAATAGCAACTGCTCAGCTTGCGCAAACGGCAACGGGCGCAATAGCACCGTATTCACGACACTGAAGATCGCCGTGTTCGCACCGATCCCCAACGCGAGCGCGAACACCGCAATCAGCGAGAAGCCCGGACTCTTCCACAGCATTCGCAAACCGTACCGCAAGTCATGCCATAGATTGCTCATCACTGTACCCCCTCTGGGAATGCGGAATGCGGATTACAGATCTCTCGTTTTTAATCCGCATTCCGCCATCATTCGTATCTGAGCGCCACCATCGGATCGACTTTCGTCGCGCGCCGCGCAGGGATGTAACACGCGACGAGCGCGACCAGCGTCAGGAACGTCGCGATGACCCCGAACGTCAACGGATCGGCCGGCTGCACGCCGTACAACATGTGCGTCAAGCTCTCCAGATATTTGGTCAACGCATAGGCGCTCGCCAGCCCTAGCGCGATGCCGAGTAGCGTCAACGTCATGCCTTGCCGGAAGATCATTTTCAGCACATCGGTGCGACTCGCGCCCAGGGCCATGCGGATGCCGATCTCGCGCGTGCGCTGCGACACAGACCACGCCAGCACGCCGTACAACCCGATGCAGGCGAGTTGTTGCGCGAGCAGCCCGAACAGGCTTAACAGCTTGGCGAACAGGCGTTCCATCGCGAGCGTTTCGTCGGCTTGCTCGATCTGCGTCTTGATGTCCTTGAGCGGCAGATTGCTGTCCACGTCGCGCACCGCTTGCCGGACAGCGTTGACGGCGGCGTTTGGCTCGCCTGCCGTGCGCACCTCGAAGGTCACAGAGCCGATGGCGCTCACTTCTTGCAACCAAGACAGGTACGTGGTCGGCGGAATCTCGTCGCGCTGGCTCGTGTATTTCGCATCGCGCGCGACGCCGACGATCTCGACTTCGCTGGGTGTGTCCGGATCGAAGCCGAAGCGTTTGCCAATCGGGTTTTCGTTGGGACTGAAACGCCGCACGAACGCTTGATTTACGACGGCCACTCTGGGCGCGTGCGCGTCGTCCTGCGCCGTGAGGCTGCGCCCGGCGAGCAGCGGAATCTCCATCGCCGGCAGAAAGTTTTCGCGCACTTGATGCAAATAGACGTTGCCGTTCGGCGCGACCTTCGGCGCGACCTTGCCGTCGGCCGTAGCCTTCACCCCGGCTAGATAAACGTCGCGGTCACTCGCCCCCCGTGCGAGCAGCGGCGTGCGCGAGAATGTGACGGAACGCACGCCGGGCACGGCTTCGATGCGCTCCGCCATCTGCCGGTACAGATTCGTCAGCCGCTCTTCCTTGTAACCAATCAAGTTCGGCTCGACGCGGAACAACAGCAGGTTGCGCGCGTTGAAGCCGGTCTCGACCCGTTCGAGGTTGACGAGCGTACGCACGAACAACCCCGCACCGACGAGCAGCAATAGCGATATGGCCACCTGCGCCACGACGAGCGACTTGCTCAGCCACGAGCGCGAGGCAAGGCTCGAACTCCTCACACCGTCTTTAAGTGTGGGCGTCAGGTCAACGCGCGTCGCGCGCAAGGCGGGCACGAGGCCGAAGACGATGCCCGTCAAGAGCGACAGTGCGAGCGTGAAGCCGAGCACGCGCAGATCGAGTTGCGGGCTGAGCACACTCGTGCGCCCGCTCCAATCGCTCGCTATCAGCAGGCCGTCCTTGATCCAGAATGCGAGCAGCACGCCGAGCGCACCGCCCAGACTCGCCAACAGCACGCTCTCGGTCAGCAGTTGCCGGATCAAGCGCCAACGACTCGCGCCCAGCGCGAGCCGCACGGCGATCTCCTTTTGTCGCGCCGCCGCCCGCGCCAAGAGCAGGTTCGCCACGTTGGCGCATGCGATCAGCAGCACAAGCCCGACCACACCGAGCAACAGGTAGAGCGGACGGCGATAGAACTGCCGCGTGTTCATCTCGCCGCGACTGCCGGGGTCAACGACGAAGCGTGGGTAATCTTGCGGGTTGAGCGCCGGTATGGGCTTGCCCCCTTGCGCCTGTGCCAACGCCGTCCGCGCGGTGCGCTGTTCGAGGACGGACTGTTGAAAGACGCCGGCCAAACTCGTCTGCGCTTGTTCCGCCGTCGCGCCGGGCTTTAAGCGGCCCATCAAGCGCAACCACCACGTGCCTGCGCCGGCCATACTCGAACGTTCGGTGATGACCTGCGACTCCCATGCAATCGGGATCGAAACGTCGGTCGTCGAACCGACCTGCATCGTCCCGTCGAAGCCGGCAGGCGTAACACCGATGACCGTGAACGCGACGTTGTTGAGATTGATTTGTTTGCCTACGACGAGCGGATCGCCATTGAACCGTTGCTGCCAGTACCGATGACTGAGCACGGCGACGGGCGGAGCCGCTGCCTTGTCGTCGCCGTCGGTGAACGTGCGCCCGACGAGCGCGGGCACGCCTAAGCCCGCGTAGTAATTGCCCGACACGGCCTGCCCGTTGGCGACATCCGCGCGCCCGTCCGCGTTCACGTTCAGACTGACGTCGCCGAAGGCGAACACGTCTGACAGCACATCGCTCTGCTGCGCACGGACGCGCGCGTAAGTTTGATATGGGAATGATGTCCGGCCCATCAGCCCCGACTCTTCGCGGCGGGCGTTCCCGTGATAATTGCCGGGACTGAAGTTCGGGCCGGCCAGCGATTTGAAGAGCACCAACCGCTCCGGCTCTTGCACCGGCAGTTTCTTCAGCAGCACCGCATCCACCACACTGAACAGGGCCGTGTTCGCGCCAATGCCTAACGCCAGCGACAACACGGCGATGGCCGTGAAGCTTGGCGTCTTGCTCAACATCCGCGCGCCGTAACGCAGGTCTTGCCAGAGTGTCTGCATTAGAGTCTCCTCACTCGTATCTGAGCGCCACCATCGGATCGACTTTCGTTGCGCGCCGCGCAGGGATGTAACAAGCCACGAGCGCCACGCCGGCCAGAAAGAGCGCCACGCCGCCAAACGCCAACGGGTCGAGCGGACTCAAGTCCACCAACACGGCCGCGAGCAAGCGCGCGACGATGAGACCGCCGCCGAGACCGCAGATCAATCCCAGCGCTACCAGACGAAAACCCTGTCGCAAAAACAGCTTGATCACGTCGCGCGCCTCTGCGCCGAGCGCGATGCGTATGCCGACCTCGCGCGTCCGTTGCTGCACGACGAACGACATCACGCCGTACAGCCCGATGCCTGCGAGCAACAGGGCGAGCAGACCAAGCGCGCCGGCCACCAGCGCAATCGCGCGGAACGGAGCTAGTTGCACGGCCAGCGCGTCATCCACCCGGCGCACGGAGATCAACAGATCGCCGCTGGCCTCTGCTTCATGGCGCACGGCCGGCATGAGAGCCTGCGGCTCGCCTGCGGTGCGGACGAAGATGTATGCGTCGTGTTGGTCGGCGGGGCGCAGCGGGACGTAGAGATAAGTCTCGTCCTTGTGCCACACCCAACGGCTACGCGTGTCGCGGGCGATGCCGATAACTTCAAACGACGGGAAGACTCCGGCCGGCTTATTCGCGGCTACCGGCGCGCCACTCGTCTCCGCGCTCGCGGCGGCGATGCCGATGTGTTGGCCGATGGCGTCCGCGGCGGGCCAGAAGCGGCGCGCGGTTGCTTCGCTGATGACGACGACCGGCGCACCTGCATCCGTCTCTTGTTGGGTGAAGGCGCGCCCGCGCAAGATGCGCAGCCCGAGCGTGGCAAAATAATCCGGCGCGACCACGTTGTAGTTGGCCGTCAACGGCTGCGCGGCCGCTGTGTCATACCCGACGAGCGCGACGGCTGTGGTCGCCGGGCCGCCGGTCAACGGTTGTCTGTATGCCTGACTCACGGAGGTCACGCCGGGCAGCGCGCGTAACCTTTCCACCAACAGGCGGCGTGCTGCCGCGCCGTCGCGCCCCTCGTGCTTCATCCCCCGCAGACTCACGGCCGCCGCGAGCACGTGCTTCGTCTCAAGTCCCGTATCAACCGTCTGCACGCGCCGCACGTTGCGCACCAGCAGACCCGCGCCGACGAGCAGCATCAGGCAGATGGCGACCTGTGTGACGACCAGCGCATTGCGCAGGCGCGACTGGCTCAGATGTTGGCTGAGCGTCGAGCCATCATCCTTCAACGCGGAGATGAGATCGGGCTTCGTCGCTTGCAGGGCCGGCGCGAGACCTGCGGCGATGCCGGCGACGAACGAGGCCAGCAGGGTGAACGCGAAGATGCGATAGTCGGGTTCGAGGTTGATCGTGAACGACTCTTTCAGGCCTGTGGGCAGCGGCAGCGCAGACATGACGACGGGGTAGAGCGCGCCGAGCGTCCAGACCGCAAGCAGCAACCCGGCAGCGCCGCCCAACGCTGACAACAACACGCTCTCGGTCAGCAACTGCCGGATGAGCCGCCCGCGCGTCGCGCCCAAGGCGAGGCGCACGCCGATCTCTTTCTGGCGCGTTGCCGCCCGCGCTAGCAGCAGGTTGGCCACGTTCGCGCACGCGATCAGCAAGACAAGGCCGACCGCCAATAGTAGCGGCGTGATGAACGGCAACTCTGCGGCGCTGATGTTAATGAACGCCATGCCGCTCGTGAGCGTCACACCGGCCTTGCGCTCTTTGTGGGGATAACTTTGCGCCAGTTGCTGCGCGACGAGACTCATGTCGGCCTGTGCCTGCGCGCGTGCAACGCCGGGCTGCAAGCGGCCGAGCAGCACGAATGAATCGGCGGCGCGGTCGGTCAACCAACTCTTGTGCTGCCAGAAGCCGGCCGGCAACAGTTGATCGCGCATCATGAGCGGCACCCAACCGGCGGGCGCATCCGGCGTCGTGCCGATGAAGCCGCGCTCGGTCACGCCGACGATGGTGAACGTCTCGCCGCGCAGCCGCAGCGTACGCCCCAGCACATGCGGATCGGCGTTGAAATGGCGCTGCCAGAACCAGTGGCTCAGGACGATGACCGGATGCGTGCCCGGCGTGCGATCTTCTTCGGGCAGGAACGCGCGTCCCAACGTCATCTCCGTGCCCAGCACGGAAAAATAGTTGCCCGAGACGAGTTGCAAGAAAGCGTATTCGGCGTCGCCGGCCAACACGGCGTCATCACTACCGGGCACGGGGTCGCCCAACGGCGCGGCGACTTTGTTCATCGCCGCCAAGCCGCTTAATGACCCGGTGCGGTCGCGGTACTCTACGTAGTCGAGATAGGAGAAGAGATTCTGTTGCGCGCCTTGCTGATCGCGCCCGGTAATGTTGACCAGACCGGTCGGGTCTTTAAGCGGTAAGGGACGGAGCGCGAAGGCGTTGAAGACGGTGAAGAGGGCCGTGTTCACGCCGATCCCCAGGGCGAGCGTAATGATCGCGACGGCCGTGAAGCCGGGCTTCTGCCACAGCATGCGCACGCCATAACGCACGTCCTGAAATAGCGTCCCCACTTGCTCTCCCCTCCTTATTCGTATTTGAGTGCGACCATCGGATCGACCTGCGCGGCACGCCGGGCCGGGACGAGACTGGCGATGAGCGCGACGGCGGCTAATAAGCCGGTGATGCCGGTAAACGCGGCCGGGTCGGTCGGGCTGACACCGTAGAGAAAACCGGCGAGCAGGCGCGTCGCGGCGAAGGCAGCAATTAAGCCGAGCAGCATGCCGGCGGCGACGAGCGTCATGCTTTCGCGCAGCACGAGCCGCAGCACATCTCCGCGCTGCGCGCCCAAGGCCATGCGGATGCCGATCTCGCGCGTGCGGCGCGAGACCGAATAGGACATGACGCCGTATAGTCCGACCGCGGCTAGGAGTAACGCCAGCAGGCCGAAGACGCCGAGCAAGACCGCCCCCATACGTGCCGGGAACAGCGAAGTGCTCAGCAACTCCGGCATCGTCCGCGCGTTCGTGAGCGGCAAGTTGCGCTCGATGGACTGTACTTCCCCGCGCACGGCTGCGACGTAACTCGCCGGGTCGCCGTTCGTCCGTACCAGTAAGACCATGCCGCTCTCGTGGCGTTGCGCCAACGGCTGATAGAGAAACGGCGCGGGCGCTTCGCCGAGCGTGATGTACTTACCGTCGCGCGCGAGGCCCACGACTTCCAGCCACGGCCCCTGCGCGCCGTTCAGACTGACGCGCTGGCCCATTGGGTCTTGATTTGGAAAGTAACGTTTGGCGAAAGTCTCGTTGATGATGACGACTCCGGGCGCGCTCTCCACATCCTGCGCGTTGAAATCGCGGCCGCGCAGGAGCGGGATGCTTAGAGTCTGGAAGTAATTCAAAGCAACCGAGCTAGCAAGCGTTACGTTGTTGGCCACATCCTCGCTGCCGCCGCCCGTGCTCTCGCTGTTGCGGGCGCGGTCGGGCACGTCCTGCCCCGCAATCATCACGCTGCTCTGCCGGCTCGCGCCGCTGAGCGGCGGCGTCCGCGTCAGCGTGGCCGCTTGCACGCCCGGCAACGCCGCGACACGCTCCAACGCTTGCCGGTAGAATTCCTGCCCCTGCGTCTTCGTGTAGCGCAGCAGGTTGATGTTCAGCGGCATCGTCAACACGTGCTCCGGGTTGAAACCGGGATCGATACGTTGCGCCTGCTGCAAGCTGCGCAGGAACAGACCCGCGCTGATCAAGAGCACCAGCGACAGCGCGACCTGCGCGACGACCAGCAAGTTGCGTAAGGAGAAGCGGCGCGCGACCGAGCCGTGCGCACCCGGCAGGAGCGCCGTCTCGTCTTTGAGCGCGGCCACGAGATCAGGCTTTGAAGCTTGCAGCGCGGGCGCGATGCCGAAGACGAGGCCGGTCAAGACCGACAGCAGCAGCGTGAACGCGAGCACGCTTTTGTCCAGACTGAAATCGAAGGCCACCGGAAAGAAATTGCCCGGCGGCGAGTACGTGCGCATGAGATCGACGAGCCAGATCGCAAGCAGCAGTCCGCCTGCGCCACCGAGCAGGGAGAGCAGCACACTCTCGGTCAGCAGTTGCCGGATCAAGCGCCCGCGACTCGCGCCCAGCGCCAGCCGGATGCTGATCTCTTTGCGCCGGCTCGCGGCCCGCGCCAGCAGCAGGTTCGCTACGTTCGCGCACGCGATCAATAAGACTAGGCCGACCACGGCCAGCAACAAGCCGGCGACTGAGAGCAGCGTCCCGCGCTGCGTGGGATCGCCCTTGCTGACCGGCGAGACCGTGGCGATCTGTTCCCGGTTCGTGTCCGGATAAGCTTGCGCCAGTTGCGCGGCGAGCGTGCTCAACGCGGCTTGTGCCTGCTCGGCGGTTGCGCCGGGCTTGAGCCGCCCGACTATGTCGAGCCAACGCGGGCCGCGCCGCGCGAGCAAGTCCGGATGCATCTCGCCGGAGTAGCCGCCACGCGGCGGGCGCACGAGCGCCTGCATCGCCATCGGCACGTAGATGTCGTTCGTCCGGCCCGTCTCCGCGCCGTTGAAGTCCGCCGGCGCAACGCCCACAATCGTGAACGGCTGGCCGTTCAATAGCAGTTGCCGGCCGGCGATCTGCGGATCGCCCGCGAAGCGACTCTGCCACAATCCGTACCCGATGACCGCGACCGGATGTCCGCCGGGCGTCGTGTCCTCCTCCGGCAGAAACGTGCGGCCGAGTTTTGGCTGCACGCCGAGCGCGGCGAAGTAGTTGCCCGTGACGAGCAGACCGGAGATCATATCGGCCTGATCGTTGCTGTTCAGGCTCAGCGTGACCGGTGCGTAAGCGATCAAATCGCTGAAGACTTCGTTCCTGTCCCGATAGTCAAGGTAATCCGGGTAAGACGAAACGTTGTACGGGCTGTTCCGGTTGCCGCCAAACACATAGACGAGCCGCCCCGGTTCGGCGACGGGCAGCGCCCGCAGCAGCACGGCGTTAACGAAACTAAAGATCGACGTGTTCGCGCCGATGCCGAGGGCCAACGAAAGACCGGCGATGGCCGTGAAGCCCCGACTCTTCCACAGCATCCGCACGCCATAGCGCAAGTCTTGCCACAAGTTGCCCACTATGAAACCTCCGATTTCAGAAAGGATGAAGGATGAGGGATGAAGCAGACAAAGCGCGTTGTCGTATTATTCATCCCTCATCCTTTATCCCTTTCACTCATACCTGAGCGCGACCATCGGATCGACTTTCGTCGCGCGCCGCGCCGGCACGTAGCAGGCGACGAAGGCGATGCTGGCTGCCAGCGCCGCGACGCCCGCAAAGATCACGGGGTCGTTAGCGCTGACGCCGTAGAGAATGCTCGCCATGGCGCGCGTCACCGCGAAGGCGCAGATCAGACCGACGACGACACCGATGGCAGTCAACGTCATGCCCTGCTTGACGATCATCCTGAGAATGTCGCGCGGCTGTGCGCCTAAGGCCATGCGGATACCGATCTCGTGCGTGCGTTGCGCGACTGAATAAGCGATGACGGCGTAGATGCCAACTGCGGCCAACAACAACGCGACGAGCGCGAAGCTGGCGAACATGTAGGCTGACAGGCGCTGCGGGGCCATGCCTTCGATGAATACCTGCGGCATCGTGCGCACGTCGAAGACCGGTTGATCTTTATCGAGCGCCGCGACCTCTTGCCGTACCGCCGCAGTCAGCGCGGCGGGGTCGCCCGTTGCGGCGCGCACGACCAGCCCCATCCCGCGCCACCCGGTTTGCGTCTGCGGCACATAAACCGCGGGGCGCAGACGTTCGTCGCGTGCTTCATTCACGAAATTCTTGTAGCGCACGTCGCCGACGACGCCCACGATTTCGTAAGGCTGCTCTGTGCCGAGCAGCAGACGACGACCGAGCGGGTTCTCATCGGCGAAGTAGCGCCGCGCCAGCTTGTCGCTGATGAGCACGACGCGCGGTGTGTTGCGCACGTCGCGTTCGTTGAAGTTGCGCCCGCGCAGGAAGGGGATGTCGAGCGTGGCGAAGTAGTCGGGCGTGATGACGCGGAAGTCCGCGAGCGGCTCTGTGCCGGGCGCGAAGGGGGTGCGCCCTTCGATCTGGAAGAATCTGCTTGCGTCGTTGAAGTCGAGCGGGATGACGTTGACCGCGCTCGCATGCTCGACGCCGGGCACGGTCTGGACACGCGCGACAAGCCGCATGTAGAAGTCCGCGACCTGCTCCGGCTCTTTGTACTTGCGCGCGGGCAGCGACAGTTGCATCGTCAGCACGTTCTGCCCGTTGAAGCCGGGATGCACTTCGAGCATGCGCATGAAGCTGCGCACCATCAGCCCCGCGCCGATAAGGAGTACGAGCGAGAGCGCAACTTCGGCGACCATCAACGCGGCGCGCATGCGTCCGCGCCCGCCCGACAGCCCCGTGCGCCCGCCTTCTTTCAAAGCCTCGTTCAGATTCGTCCGCGTCGCCAGCAGCGCGGGCGCAAGCCCGAATACGACGCCGGTCAAGAGCGAGATCATGAGCGTGAAACCGAAGACGCGCCAGTCGATACCGAGCCGCTCCCAGCCGTTGACGAAGCGTGCGAAGTTCGCCGGTATGCCCTTCGCCAGCGCATCAATCGCCCAGACCGAGAACAGCAGACCCAACGCGCCGCCGACTAACGCGAGCAGCAGACTCTCGGTCAGCAGTTGCCGCACGATGCGCCAGCGCGACGCGCCGAGCGTGAGCCGTACGGCGATCTCGCGCTGCCGTGTAGTCGCGCGCATCAGTTGCAGGTTGGCGACATTGGCGCAGGCGATGAGCAGCACAAACATCACCGCGCCGAGCATGATAAGCAGGAAGGGGCGGGGGCCGCGCCCGACCGAGTCAGTCAAGCTCTCGACCTTGAACGCGCGGCTGGCATTCGTCTGCGGGTAATCGGCCGCGAGCCGCGTGGCGAGCGCATCCAGTTCAGCCTGCGCGGCGGCGATGGTCGCGCCCGGCTTCAGGCGCGCAACGACTTGCAGGTAATGGCTGCCGCGCTCCGTCACATCCTCTTTGTCGGCGATGAGCGGCGTCCACAATTCGACATTGCGGCGCGGGAAAGCGAAGTCGGCGGGCATCACGCCGATGACCGTGAAGGTGCGCTCGTTGATGCGGACGTTGCGCCCGACTATGCCCGCATCGGCGTTGAAGCGCCGCCGCCATAAGCTGTCGCTGATGACGATGACCGGATCGTGACCGGGCTGTTCTTCATCGAGACTGAATGCGCGTCCTGTGGCCGGCTGTACACCTACGACGCTAAAGAGTTGCGGCGAGGCGGCGATGCCTTCGACGCGCTCCGGTTGATCGCCTTCGGTTAGGTTTGCGTTCCAGCCCGACCAGGCGGCCGCAGACTCGAACACGCTGCGCTGCTCGCGCATGTCGAGGAAGTTAGCAAAGGCGACCGCGTCGCGCCCGTTGCCTTCCGCACGCGACTCCCAGACGGCCGCGATCCGATCAACGTCGCGGAAGTTGAACGGGTGGAGCAAGAGCGCGTTGATCGCGCTGAAGATTGTGGTGTTCACACCAATGCCCAACGCGAGCGCGAGCACCGCGACGACGGTATAACCGGGCTGTTTGCGCAGCGTGCGCAGACCGTAACGCAGGTCTTGAAGGATTATGCTCATCTCTTTTAGAGTGATGCGTGACAAGTGACAAGTTAAAACTTCTTACTGGTCACGCGTCACTGCTTTACTCATGTCTCAGCGCGATCAGCGGATCGACTTTCGTGGCGCGGCGCGCGGGCAGATAGCACGCGCCGAGCGCGACCAGCATGAGCAACAGCGCCATGCCCGCGAAGACGAGCGGATCGGTGGCGGTCACGCTGAACAGCAGACTCGCCAGCACGCGCGTCAACGCCAGCGCGCCGAGCAGACCAGCGGCCACGCCGAGCAAAGTCAGCATTAGGCCCTGCCCGACGACGAGGCGCAGCACGTCGCGCGGCTGCGCGCCGAGCGCGAGGCGGATGCCGAGTTCGTGCGTGCGTTGCGCGACCGCATAACTCATCACGCCGTAGATGCCGACCGTCGCCAGACAGAGCGCGAGCAGCCCGAACGCGCCGAGCAGCAACAAATTGAACCGGCGCGGCGCGACCGACGCGGCCAGCCATGCGGTCATCGGCTTGATGTCGGTGATGGGCAAATCCTTGTCGAGTTGCGCGACCGCCTCGCGCGCACCCGCGACTAGTGCGGTCGGGTTGCCGTTCTTACTGCGCACGATGAGCGACATGAAAGAGAGCGTCGCCTGCTGGTACGGCAGATAGCATTCGGCTTCGGCCTCATCGTCGAGGCCGTTGTGCTTTACGTCGCCGACGATGCCGACGATCTCGCACGTCGCGGGCTTGGCCAGATCGGCGAAGGAGGCGACGGTTAAACGCCGGCCGATAGGGTCTGTGCCCGCGAAGAAGCGGCGCGCAAAGGTCTCATTGATCAGCACGACGCGCGGTGCGCTGGCCGTGTCGCGCTCGGTGAACGCGCGCCCGTTGCGCAGCGGAATGTGCAGCGCGCGGAGGTAGTCGGGCGTGATGATGCAAGAGAGCGCATTCGGCGTTTCGCCTGCGCTCGCGGCCGGCTGCCCTTCGATCTCGAAATTCGCACGCGCGTTGTCGCCGGAGAACGGGAGCGGGAAGACGCCCGCGCTCGCTTCGACGCCGGGCGCGGCGGCCGTGCGCGTGAGAAACTGTTGGAAGAATCCCGCCTGCGCTGCGGGTGTCGCATACTTCGCCTGGGGCAGCGCCACGCTCAGCGTCAACACGCCGTCGGGGTCGAAGCCCGGATTGATCGCGCGCAGCCGGACGAAGCTCTTCAAGAGCAGCCCCGCGCCGACGAGCAGCACGAGCGACAGCGCGATCTCCGCGACGACGAGAAAGCTGCGCAGACGGTTGCGCTGCCAGCCGCCGCCCGTGCCGCGCCCGCTCTCTTTCAACGCTTCATTCACGTCGAGCCGCGAGGCGGCGAGCGCCGGCGCGAGACCGAAGACGAGGCCGGTCACGACGGCGACCACGAGCGTGAAGAGGAGCACGCGCCCGTCGAGCGCGATGTCGCGCACGCGCGGCACGTCTTCCGGCAGCGCGCCCGCGAGCGCGTCCACGCCCCACAACGCGAGCAGCAAACCAAGCGTGCCGCCCATGAACGAGAGCAGCAAACTTTCAGTCAGCAGTTGCCGCACCACGCGCCACCGCGACGCGCCGAGCGCGGTGCGGACAGCGAACTCGCGCTGCCGTCTCGTCGCGCGGGCGAGCAGCAGATTGGCGACGTTGGCGCACGCGATCAGCAGCACGAACCCGACCGCGCCGAGCAGCATGAGCAGCGCCGGGCGGACGTTGCCGACTGTCTCTTCATAAGTCGAGATGAGATGTACGCCGTGCCCGGCGTTGTGCTCCGGGTACTGCGCGGCGAGGCGGCGCGCGATGTTGTCCATCTCGGACTGCGCTTGCTGAATGGTGACGCCGGGCTTGAGCCGCGCGATCACGTTGAGATAGCCGACGCCGCGCTTGGTGTTCATCACCTCGTTTGGATCGAGCGGCTGCCAGAAATCTTTAGTGCTGCCAGCGTCGAGCGGGAATGTGAAGTGCGCCGGCAACACGCCGAGGATCGCGCGCGGACGGCCGTCGAGCGTGATGGGCTGACCGGCGATGTCGGGGCGACCACCGAAGCGCCGCTGCCACAGTTCGTAACTAATGACGACGACAGCGGCGTCGCCCGTTTGTGCGTCCTGCGGGGTGTAGGCGCGGCCTGCGACGGGCTGCACGGCGAGGGTCTGAAACAGTTCGGGCGAGGCGAGCAGGCCGTCGAGCGCTTCGGGCGCGTCGTGGCCGGTGAGCGTGGCGAACGTGTTGCTGTAGGCCGCGACGCTCGTGAAGACGTGATGCTGCTCGCGCCAGTCGGCGAAGGTGAGAAAGGAGACGCTATCGCGCGTCGAGTCGGCTTGCGGGTCTGTGCCCCAGAGGTTGACGAGCGCCGCCGGTTGCGCGAACGGGAGCGGGCGCAGGAGGACGGCGTTCACCACGCTGAAAAGCGCGGTGTTCGCGCCGATGCTGAGCGCGACGGTCAGGATGGCGACGAGCGTGAAGCCGGGCGACTTCCACAACATGCGCCAGCCATAACGTAGGTCTTGCCAGAGCGTGCCCATGATTTCAAGCGACCTCAGCCGCCTCTTCAGTTGTGACGATGCTGCCGAGCTCTTCCTTGACGACGCGCCCGTCGAAGAGGTGTATGGCGCGGTCGGCGAAGCGCGCGTAACGCGGATCGTGCGTCACCATGCAGATGGTCGCGCCGCCCTGATGCAGTTCGCGCAACAAGTCCATCACGGCCTCGCCGTTCTTCGAGTCGAGGTTGCCGGTCGGCTCGTCGGCGAGCAGGATGAGCGGTTGCCCGGCGACGGCGCGGGCGACGGCGACGCGCTGCTGTTGACCGCCGGAGAGTTGACTCGGCAGATGCTTCGCGCGATGCGCCATGCCCACGCGCTCAAGCGCGGCCGTCACACGTTCCTTGCGTTCGGCGGAACTCAAGCCGCGATACGTGAGCGGCAGTTCGACGTTCTCATAGACGTTCAAGTCGCCGATCAGATTGAAGCTCTGAAAGATGAAGCCGACTTCGCGGTTGCGTATGCGCGCGCGCGCGCTGGCCGAGAGTTCGGAGACCGGCTGGTTGTTGAGCCAGTACTTGCCGTCGGTCGGCGTGTCTAAGAGGCCAATGATCGAGAGCAGCGTAGACTTGCCGCAGCCCGACGGGCCCGTGATCGAGATGTACTCGCCGGGGGCGACGTTCAAGTGTGTGCCCGCGAGCGCGTGCGTCTCCACCTCGTCGGTGTAGAAGACCTTCTTCACGTCTTCGAGGCGAAGCAGGGGTTGGACAGTTGCAGCCATAAGTTTCTCCTAAAAACAGTCGGGTGTTTTTAATTCAAGCGTATGCGATTGAAGGCGTCCCACTGCGAGGTGTCCGAGAGGATCACCGTGTCGCCTTCCTTCAAGCCATCTAAAATTTCGACGGTGCTGACGGAACTGCGGCCGAATTTGACTTGCACGCGCGCCGCCTCATGCCCGTCGGGTTCGACCTTGAACATGCCGACGGTTGCGCCCGATTGACCGAAGGCGGGGCGACCGATGTAGAGCACGTTATCCAACCGCTCCAGTTCAATCGTGCCGTCCACGCTTAGGTCAGGTCGTGCGCCCTGCGGCAACGCGCCGTCGAGCGCCACGTCCACTGTAAGCGTGCCGTTCTGCGCGCTGGGATCGATGCGGCTGACGTGGCCGGGAATGATGCCGTTGCGCGTGTCGATGTCGGCGCGCTGGCCGATGACGATGTCTTTGGTCTGCGTCTCGGCGATCTTGAGTTGCGCTTTCAGATGTTGCGGCTCGACGACGCGCGCAAGGTTCGTGCCCGGCTGAATCTGCTGGCCGACTTCGACCAACTTTTCTTGCAGCACGCCATTCGTGCCCGCGCGCACGCTGAGCGTCGCAACCTGACTGCGCTTGAGCGCGAGCAACGCCTGCAACTGCGAGATGCGCGCCTGCTGCGAAGCGATCTGCGCCTGCGACGATTTCGTCATGCCTTCGAGCCGCCGTTGCTCGATGGCGTAACGGTTCGCCAACTCTGCGGCCCGCACGCGCGAGAGTTTCAAATTGAGCGCGGGGATGAGACCGTCCTTAGCCAGCATCTCGTCGGTGTCGGATTGCAGTTTCGCCTGCTCGTATTCGGCATGCACCTGCGCGGTCGCCGACTGCTGCGTCATGCGCTCGCTCTCCAAACGCGCCTTGACGTTGTTCATGTCCGCCTCGGCCGCGCGTTGTTGGTATTCGGTGTCAATCGCCGACTGCTGCAACTCCGGGTTGCTCAACTCGACCAGCACCGTGCCGGCCGACACGGGCGTGCCCGGCTCAACCAACACGCGCTCGACGCGCCCCTGCGTCGCGGCGGCGATCACGCGCGTCTCCTCCGGC
>JBBRYU010000061.1:0-17990 GCA_038237345.1 Pyrinomonadales bacterium | reverse complement strand
GATGAGGCTTTACGATTTGCTGAGCTACGGCAAGAGCTTGCCGCGCCACCGCTTTCTCTCCGCTTCAGAACTCAAAGAGCTTGAGCCAAACTTACGCCAGCAGGGTTTGCAAGGCGCGGCGGTTTATTTCGACGCGCAAGCCAATTCACCTGAACGACTCTGCTTGGAGAACATCATTGATGCGCGCGAACACGGCGCGCAAACGTTCAATTACACCGAAGTCACTGGAGCCTTGCGCATCGGCGACAGCATACAAGGCGTACGTGTGCGTGATTTGTTGAGCGACGACAAAACGGTATTTGAGGTTAAGAGCCGCGTCCTCATCAACGCTTCCGGCGCGTGGTTTGACCGCGTCGCTGGAATCTTGACCGCGGCTGTGCCCCAGCAAATCCGCACGACGAAGGGCGTGCATATCACCTGCCCACCCGTCACAAAGCGCGCCGTTGTCGTTTTCTCGCCGATTGATGGACGTTTGATGTTCGTTATCCCCTGGCTCGGATATAGCTGGCTCGGCACGACCGACACGGATTTCAAAGACGACCCGGCAACGGTTCAGACAAACGCAGAAGACGTTGAATACATGCTGCGTTCCGTCAAGGACTATTTCCCGACGCTCGATACGGAGCGAATTTATTTCAGCAACGCGGGCGTGCGTGCGTTGGTTAAGGAGGAAGGCTCAGAGTCATCCGTCTCGCGTATGCACCGCATCGTGGACGGAGCCGGCTCAGGAGCGAGTAATTTGATCTCCGTGCTTGGCGGAAAGATCACGGGCTACCGCGCGATAGCGGAAGAGGCAACTGATGCAGTCTGCGCGAAACTTAAAGTCACCGCTTCTTGCCAAACGGCAGTAACGCCGTTGCCCGGCACACGCGGAGAGCGCGCCGTAACAGATGCGACGAACGCGCCGCCCGCCGGAGTGACTCAAGAAACAGTCGCGCATTTATTCAACCTCTACGGCAACCGCGCGACGGAAGTCATCAATCTCGCCGCTGAATCCGAATATTTGCGTGAACGTTTGTCGCCGCATGCGCCTGACATCGCAGCGCAAGTCGTCTTCGCGGTGCGCACAGAGCAATGCGCGCGACTCGTTGATTTTCTGTTGCGTCGCACGCTACTCGGCTTCTGTCAAGATCAAGGACAGAGCGCGGCGGCGCGCGTCGCTTCATTGCTCGCCCAGGAACTCGATTGGTCGCCGGAGCGCACGGCAGCCGAGATGCAGGAGTATCAAAATCATATTGCCTTGACGCAAACGTTTCGCAACGGCGAAGCGACGACTAAACAAAACGCTGCGAACAAGCAACGCGCGGTGATTGAGCGCGTGAGTCAGTTGGTGGCGATTCGCTGTGAGTTTACGCCCAAATAAATCAGGAAACTTTAGAGGAGATTGTTATGAACAGGGATATTCGTCTAGCGAAAGCATTGTTTCGTCTTGCGCTTACACTTTTCACCGTGTGTTTATTTAATCATACGGCTTTCGCCCAATTTGATACCGCAACCGTTCTCGGCTCGGTGCACGACGCAAATAAAGCGGCGGTTCAGAATGCGACCGTGACTTTGAAAAACGTTGCCACCGACATCGCGCAAACGACGACGACCGATGAAAACGGCGATTACCAATTCGTCAACGTCAAAATTGGAAATTATCAAGTGACGGTCGAAGCCAACGGATTTAGCCGCACGGTCGCCGATCAGGTTAATGTCACCGTCAATGCCCGTCAGCGGGTTGATTTAACTTTACAGGTTGCTTTGACCAACGAAACCGTCATCGTCACAGACGCGGCGAATTTGCTGCAAACCGATTCGAGCGAAGTCGGGCAGGTTGTCCAGCGCCAACAGATTATTGCCTTGCCGCTTAATGGTCGCTCGTACGCGAATCTGGCTTTGCTCGCGCCGGGAGTGCGCGAATCGAGCACGAACAGCAGCATCGGCGGCGGCGGGCGCGAAGCGGCGTTTAACGTCAACGGTCTGCGGGCGACTTTCAATAACTTTTTGCTCGACGGCATTGACAACAACGCTTACGGCACGAGTAATCAGAGTTTTTCGAGTCAGGTCGTTCAAATTTCGCCCGATGCGATTGCCGAATTTAAAGTGCAAACGAACACTTACAGCGCGGAATTCGGACGCTCCGGCGGCGCGGTCATCAACGCTTCGTATCGCAGCGGGACGAACGAATTTCACGGCGCGGCGTGGATATTTAACCGCAATACGGTTCTGAACGCCGTCGGATTTTTTAAACCGAACGGCGGCACGAAACCGCCGCTTAATCGCAACCAATTCGGCTTTACCTTCGGCGGTCCGATTATTAAAAACCACACGTTTTTCTTCGGCGATTACGAAGGTTTTCGGCAAATTCAGAAAAATTTGGTCTTCAGCAACATTCCGACGCTCGCGCAAAGACAAGGAATTCTCAGCGTGGCGGTTCGCAATCCGCTGACCGGCATAACCTACGCGGCGGGAACGCCGATTCCTTTAACCACCTTTGCCCAAAAAGTATTGAACGAACTGCCTGCGCCGAACTTGATCGGAGTGCCGGGCAATAACTATCAGGAATTGGTTTTGAATCGCAATTTTAACAACAAATACAATGTGCGCGTTGACCATAATTTCAACGACCGCTTCAGCATTTTCGGACGCGGGAGTTACCGCAAATCGAACGCTTTTGAAGCCCCGAATATTCCAGGACCTTCGGGCAGCAATCAAAACGGTTTCGTGGATATTCTCAATAAACAATTAGTCGTCGGCTCAACTTACGCTTTTGAAAATGCGTCGGTTTTGGATGTTCGTTTTTCGCGTTCGATAATTGACGCTGGAAAAAGACCGCCGCTCATCGGCGGGCCAAGCCCGTTTGAGCTTTACGGCATCACCGGACTTCCGAACGACCCGGAAATCAACGGTGGTTTGACGACGCAAACCATCACCGGCCTTTCGCAGCTCGGACGACAGGCGACCAACCCGCAATTTCAAAATCCGACGAACAACGACATCCGCGCGAGTTACGCTTTCGCGCTCAGTCGGCATAGTTTAAAAACGGGTTATGAATATCTCGCGGTCAACACGGAAGTGCAGGACACGAACCCGCTGCTTGGACTCGATACATACAGCGGACGATTCAGCAGCATCGGTGCCAGCAGCAACTTAAATAATCTGGCGGACTTTTTCTTCGGCTTGCGAAGTCAATACGAATTGGCGAATCTGACGATTGCCCAAATGCGCCAGCGTTTTCATTTCGCTTACATTCAAGATGATTTTAAGGTCAATCAAAAACTGACGCTCAATCTCGGACTTCGTTACGAATTCGGCACGCCGTATTACGAAAAGAACAATCGTTTGTCGAACTACGACCCGACGACCAACTCGATTCTCCTGGCAAAAGACGGCTCGCTTTATGACCGCGCTCTGGTTGACCCGGATTACAATAATTTCGGGCCACGGCTCGGATTCGCTTACAACATTTTCGACAAAACGGTGATTCGTGGCGGTTACGGAGTGGGTTATAACTATCTGAACAGGCTTGGCAGCGCGGACATTTTGGGAACGAACTTTCCGTTTATCACCCGCGCCGCCGTCGCGCAAGGTGCGCCCGACCCAACGCTCAATCCGCTTTGTGTTGGAAACACTTTTGCCGCTAATTGCTTTCGCACCACTCAGCAAGGTTATCCGACCAGCGGTTTGCCGAACAACGTCACGCTCTACGTTCCGCGCGACAACAAAACGGCGAGCGTTCAAAACTACCAGCTTTCGATTCAGCGCGAACTCTTTGCAAATATGGTGCTCGACGTAGCGTATGTCGGCAACCGCGCGAAAAATTTAGTTATCCTCGCCGATTTCAATCAAGCGCGTCCGATTACTGCCGCCGAGCTTCTGCTGCCTGCCGCACAAAGACCTTCGCTGCAAGCGCGTCGTCCGATTCAGGGCTTCGGGTCAATCTCGGCGGTTCTGCCCCAAGGTTTTTCCAATTACAACGCCCTGCAAGTCAAGCTCGAACGCCGTTTCAGTCAAGGGCTTTATTTTTTGAATTCGTTCACTTATTCGAAAACTCTCGACAATGCTTCGCAGGTTTTGGAAGAGCCGAGCGGCAACACCGGCACGCCGCAGAATGTTTATGACATCGCTTCCAATAAAGGCATCGGAGCATACGACCAGCCTTTTAACAACACGACGAGTTTCGTCTTGGAAGTTCCTTTCGGGCGCGGGCGGTGGCTCGGTAGCGATTTGAATCCGGTTCTCGACTCGATCCTCGGCGGCTGGGTGTTAAGCGGCGTGAACACAATGACGAGCGGGCAGCCGATAACCTTTCGCTACGGACCGTCGCCCGTAACGAATAACTTACCGTCATTTTTAGGCGGCGTGGCACTTCGTCCGAATGTTACCTGCGACCCGATTAACCGTGAAAACCGTCCCAACCCGACGACCGGTTATTTCGTGCGGTCTTGTTTGACGACTCCGCCGCTGAATGCTCCTTTCGGCAACGCCGGCCGCAACATCGCGCGCAGCGACAAGTTTTTCCAATTCGATTTAGGCGTGCATAAACAATTCAAATTGCCGATTAACGAAGCGACGCGCCTTGAATTGCGCGCCGAGTTTTTTAATCTGTTCAATCACACGAATTTTCAAGCGGCGAATGCAGACATTACCAGTTCCGCTTTCGGAAACATCAGCAGCACGTTTCTGGCGCGGCAAATTCAGCTCGCCTTGAAATTTTCTTTCTAAATTTGTTGGAACGTCGACATCTTGCAGGCAAGATGCCGGACATCATACGCGGGCGCACCGGACACTTCATCGAACTTTAGAAGCCCGATGACTACAAGGCGAGGGGCGTTTCCCCCTTCTCGTTTGGTGCGGATCGAACAGGGCTGCGGCAACAAGCACTTGTTTCGCTTCCCACCTTTTGGCATAGTAGCGTCTATGCAAGACTTTGCGACGACACGCATTTACCGGGAACTTCCCGTCTACATACAAATCACCGAAGCGCTTCGCCATGACATCGTCAAAGGCGAGCTTCCACCGCACTCCAGACTTCCTTCGGAATTAGAGTTGATGAGAAAGTTTGGCGTCGCGCGTGCGACGATTCGCCGCGCGCTCGCCAAGCTGCAAGATGAAGGCTTAACGTATTCGCGCCGCGCCGTCGGCAGCTTCGTCGCCGAGCCGAAAGTTGATCAAGACTTAGACCAGCTTTTCAGCTTCACCGAATTCATGGCGTATCGCGGCATGAAACCCGGCTCGCAGTTGCTCGACGCTGAAATCCAACAAGTCACTTCCGTTGATTCGCCCTTACTCGTCGCGCTTCGTTTATCCGTCGGCGAAAATGTCATCTTCATCCGCCGCCTGCGCACAAGCAACGGGCAGCCGATGGTTATTGCCACGACCTACTTGCCGCAGCGTCTCTTCCCGGACTTTCTCGCGCGCGACATCGAACATAAATCCGTTTATGAAATCATGGACGAAAGCTACGGACTTAAACCTGATGATGCGTCGCAGACATTTGAAGCCGTGATGCTTGATGAAACGGAAGCGCAACTGCTTACAGTATTATCGCCCGCAACGGCGCTGCTTATCACGCGCACGGGCTACGCCAAAGGCGCACCCGTCGAGTACGCGCTTGATTATTATCGCGGCGACCGCACCAAGTTTCGCGCCCGTCTCGGTGCTATCAATCAAACGCCGCTGGTTGAAGCCAATAGGATAAGAACGTTGGGCGAGAGATAGAACGTCGCGTTTAACTCCCGTGTCTCTGCGGTAAGAATAGCATCAACAATAAGGGTGATACAGGTGCGCGAACGATGCGGTTTCTATCGCAGCGATTCCGGCCCTCGTGCCGAGAAGTTTTAGAAAGTTTCTCCGTGCATGTGCCATGCGCTCTCCTCATTTCCTGTCCGCCGCAGAATTGTTCGCGATGTTCTCGATTAACGCGGCGTATCCTTCATCAATTAACGTCAATTCAATTCAATGTGCGCTCGATGGCTTTTTGCCAGCCCGCGTAACCTGCTTCTCGCCGGTCTGCGCTCCAACCGGGTTCCCAACGTTTAGCCCTTGCCGGTTGCGGCGCATCTCGTTAGGGCGTTCTTGTGTCTGAACTTACTATTCAATGCGGCGCGCTCTTTCTTACGCCCCATTTCTTATTTGGTTGTGCGCCCATGACAAAGACGAGGGTTGAACCATTGGCAATATCAGCGTGCTTGATAAATGGCTCATTTAACGGCCGCCCGTTGAGTGTCGCAGATTGAATATATTTATTCGCTGGTGACTGATTCTTCGCAATGACCGTAAATGGCCCTTTTGTGTAAGGCTTATCCAAGATGATAGTGGCCTTTGCAAAGAGCGGGCTGCCGATAGCGTAAACCGGACTGCCCGGCGTCACCGGATAGAAACCCATCGCGCTGAAAATATACCAGGCGGACATTTGCCCGCAGTCATCGTTGCCGCTTAAACCGTCCGGGGCGTTGTGATACTTCGAGGTCATCGTCGCTCTGACCTGCTCCTGAGTTTTCCAGGGCTGATTGCAATAGTCGTACAGGTAAGTGTAATGGTGACCCGGTTCGTTATCGTGGCGATAATGGTCTCCGGCGAAATTCTCATCCAACTTGGCGGCGAATTTCTGCTCGCCGCCCATTAAAGCGATCAGGCCGGGAATGTCCTGCATCTCGCAGAACAGATATGTCCAGGGGCTGCCTTCGGTGAATCCCGGTTTTCTATCTTCGTGTGAAGCCCAACTAACTTCGTCCCATGTCCCGTCCGCCTTTTTCGGGCGCATGAAGCCCGCTGCCGGATCATACAGATTCTTATAGTTCCGGCTTCTTTTCATCAACAGTTCGAAGTCGTCCTGCTTAGCCATAGCTTGCGCGAGTTGTGCGACGCAGAAATCGTCGTAGGCGAATTCAAGCGTGCGGGAAACGGACTCATCCGTTTTATCTTGCGGCACGTAACCGAGAGACTTGTACCAGCTTAAGCCTCCTCTGCCTTCAAAGGCTGTCCAGGGCGCGCGATCAAGCCACCTGTTATTAGCGTCTCCGTCTGGCGGCATCATGGCATCTTTGTACGTTGCCGCGTAAGCTTTCTTGAGATCGAAGCCTCTGATGCCTTTGACATATGCATCAGCGATGACGCTGTCGGCGTGTGTGCCGATCATGATATTGCTATACGTCGGATTGGGCCACTTCGGCATCCAGCCGCCCTCGTCATACATTTGCAGGAGCGAGGTAATCATGTCCGGGACTTTGTCAGGTTGGGTCAATATAAGCAGCGGGTGTTCTGCTCTGAAGGTATCCCAGAGCGAATAGTCGTTGTAAGAGACGCCATTGTGTACGCGGTCATCAAAGGCGCTGTAGTAGCGGCCATACTCCGAGAAGATTCGGGGGAATAACAGCGTGTGATACATCGCGGTATAAAAGTTGACGCGATCATCTTTTGAGCCGCCTTGAATTTTGATCTTGCCGAGCGCTTCATTCCAGACCCGCCGGCCTTCCGTTTTCACGCGGTCGAAATCCCAAGCGGGAATCTCTCGTTTCAAATTGTCGCGCGCTTGATCAATGCTGATGAACGACGTGCCTATCTTGACCTCGATCACTTCACCTTGGGTCGTGGGGAAGGTCGCGTAACCGCCGATCCGATGACCACTCTGTTGCTTGCTCCCCTGATGAATGTTGTCATCTTCCCACGTGCCGGAGGACGCGAAAGGCTTGCTGAACTGAATCACAAAGTAGCCTTTGAAGTCGGGCAGTTGCGGGCCCAACTCTTCGGACATCCGGTCGGGGTTATAGCCGATGATCTCCTGATCCTTTGGGTTGATTTGAATAAAGCCCTCGAATTTCTTGGAACGACTCGCAGTGACAACGATGTGGGCAGCTTGAGATGCGGGAAACGTGAACTTCAAAAAGCCCGCCCGGGTCGTCGCAGTCATCTCGGCTTTGAGTGGTCTGCCCCCATCATCCATCTGAACGGAATAGTAATGAGGCGCTGATACTTCACCTTGATGGCTGAATGGCAATTTGCGCGCGGGCTGCAACTCGCCAGTGGATGGCATCAAGCTCACATAGCCGTAGTCGCCCATCCAGATCGCGGGCTGATGCGTGCCCAGAAAACCCTCTATCGTCGTGTCTTTGTAATTGTATGAATAGACGCTTATTTTGTTCTCGCGTGTCATGGCCGTCCAGTGCGTCATGCCAAAGGGCGTCGTGACACCCGGAATCATCCCGCCATAGTCGTAGATACTCGGGCCGGTGGTGCCGATCATCGGATTGACCTCATCAATCGGCTCTTGCCCAAGAGCAGTCAGCGCCCCACTCAGATTAAAAGTGAAACACAGGAACATGAGTGCTGTGATGAAAGATGCCGGTTTAGACCTAACAACATGTGCCATGATTATATTCACCTGATGCGGCAAGATAGGCGTTGACTGATGGACTGGCATTAAATCGTACTATCTAACTTTTGTCGAGCAACTTCTTTAATGTGCTCCGCTTTAGCATCACTGCCTGACGCTATGAGTCATTCAGCGCGATCTGCGCCAGTGCGAGCGCGCCGCAAATGCCCGCGTTGTCTCCTAGTTGCGGCGGGACGATGTATTTCTCGATCTCTGCGCCCAGCGCCGGAGATGCGATGTAGCCGCCTAACGCTGCCTGCGTCTTCTCGCGTATCAGCCGGAAGAACTGCTCCTGACCGAGATTGCCTGCTTTCCTGACGCCGCCGCCGATGATTACCCGCTGCGGCGACAGCAGGCAGGCGATGTTAGCGACCGCATAGGCGATATATTGCGTCTCCAATACCCAAGCCTCGTGTTCCGGTGGCAACCTCTCCGCGGGCATCTCCGCACGCCTGAGTAACGCCGGGCCTGAACACAGCCCTTCCCAGCACGCACCGTGATACGGGCACGCCCCGGCGAAGGTATCCCCCTGTACACGCGGAAGCAGCATGTGGCCCATCTCGGGATGGACGAGGCCATGTACAAGCTGTCGCCCGACCACCCCGCCCGCCCCTATGCCTGTCCCTATCGTGACGTAAACAAAGTCGCTCAAGCCAGCGGCGTGGCCCCAGAAATACTCGCCGAGGGCGGCGGCGTTCACGTCCGTGTCGAAACCGATTGGGATGTTCGGGAACGCGCGCCGAACCGCGCCCAGCACATCGGTATTACGCCAGCCGGGCTTCGGAGTCGAGGTGATGTAACCGTAGGTCGGGGAGCCGGCGTGCAGGTCAAGCGGGCCGAACGATCCGATCCCGAGGGCTTGTAAAGCGCCACGTGCGCGTTGCTGCTCGCTGAGCCAATCGGTAACTTGGGCTAAGACTCGAAGCGGATCGTCGCCGGTCGGGAACTCTGTCCGGGCTAAGTCGTGCGGGCCGCTGCCGACAGCGCAGACGAATTTAGTGCCGCCCCCTTCAATCGCCCCCGCTAGAACATGCTGGCGCTCTCCAAGCAAAAACTTCCTCCTGCACGCTTAACGCTCGAATTCAGTCGCCTGCCGACAATACCAAAATTAAAAGCGAGAGCGGCGGACTTCGTTCATCGCCTTGGGGCACGACGCGCCGGAGTGGCCGGCCGCCCATCATAGTAGACGCGCGGGAACGAGCCGCCGTAGGCACGCATCATCTTGAAGAAAACCGCCGTGTTGTCCTGCACGCCGATGAATTGCATTGCGCCAGTGCCGGTCGCGGTTAATGGAATATCCGTCGCCGTGTGCACGGCAGTGATCATCGGCTCAACGTCAAGATCAGTGGCGATTGATGATGACTCGCCATTCTCGACCTGCCCGCTCATCAGCGTCCCTTTTCTTGCAGCAGGATCAGCATCCTCCGGCCCATCGCGGTGTGGATTAGCGACGGCACGTCCGTCCTTCATGATCGTCGACGGCAAAGGACGTGCGTTGCTGTGCCAGTCTTCATAGCGATCCGCGCCCGCGCCGAAGCCTACGATCAGCTTGCTCGGTGGGTCAGCTTCGTCCGGGTAGCCGTCGTCGTCCGCATCCTTGTAATCGGTGAAGCCGCGATAGGCGCGGGCCGCATCCCGGCTGCCGCGGGGAATGCGCGGATCGGGATTGCGTGCGCCGATCAGAGAGAAGCCGCCGGTTTCATGGTCGGCGGTGACAATCACCAGCGTGTCGTTGTGCGGGTCATTATCGAAGTTAGTCATCGCGGCGAAAACCTTTGCGACGCCGACCGCGCGGTCAAATTCAATCGTCTCCCAGATCGCGCGGTCGGCGTCCATTTGATGTGCCTGCTTGTCAATTGCCGCACCTTCGATCATCAGGAAGAAACCACGCGGGCTGGAGGCCGCGAGCGAACTGAGCGCGGCGTGCGCCATCTCATCAAGCATCGGCACCTTGCTGATGCGTTCAGCGCCACGTCCGAGTTTGTCGAACGCCGCAGGCATCGTACTCGGTGCGAATAATGCCAGCAAGCGCGCGGGCTTGCCCCCTTTCAACGCGCGCAAAGATTCTGCGGAGTCGGCGAACGCATAGCCGGCTTGACGAAAGCCGCCGATCAGGTCGCGCGCCGTGTTGACACCCGGATTGGTCGGCGTGCCCCGCCGCCCTTCTTTACTGCCAGCCTTCTTCGGCTCAAACCACTGTCTGCCGCCGCCCATCAAGACGGTCAATCCGGTTTGCTCGCGGCGCTCAAAATAATCGTCAGCGATGCGCGTCGAAGCGTTGCGATTGGAAGTGTGGACAGCGAATGCGGCGGGCGTCGCATCCGTGACATCGGCGGTCGTGACGAGTCCGAGATTAAGCCCGCGCGTGCGATGTAGAAACTCGCTGATGTTCTCGACGCGCGGGTTGTCGAAGAAGCGGTCGCTCTCCGGGTCGGTGCGCTTCAAGGCATCGTTGTCGGTGTTGTCTGGAAAGACGCCCTCTTCATTGTTCGCGCCCTTGTTGCCGGTCGCATAGCAACTTGCGCCCGGCGCGGAATCCGTGACCATGGCGGAGAGCGACGAAGTGGTGACAAGGCCGGTCGCCGGCATTTGATCCATCTCCAGCATACCGTGGCGGTATTTTCCCTCAGTCAGCCCACGCGACACGATGCGCGCGGCAGTGCGTTGCGCGACGCCCATGCCGTCTCCGATCAGCAAAATCACATTACGCACGCGCGCACCCGTGCCCCGCCAGTCAACGATCTCAAACGAAACTTCGCGCGGCGTTGCGCCGTCCGCTATCGCGCGCAAGGTGTGGCGTCCGGCAGTTGGAAATGACCACGCACGAGAAAGAAAGGCAACGCTACCATTCAACGGCGGCGGCGGCGTCTGCTCAAGGCCTTTGCTTGTCAGATGATTACGGTTGTTCCATTGGCTGATGTCCTGCCCGTCAAGCGTGACGCGCAAAGCGCCGTGCGCATCGGGCGGCGCTTCGGCACGAATATCAAACCGCTGGTCAACGATAAACATCGCGCCGTCCGGCGGCATGATACGCGGAGAGGACTCGCTCAGCGCAGAGTTTCCCGGCAGGGCCGTCTGTGCGGTTTGTCCTTGGATGCTTGCCACAGGATACGAATTGATCAGCAGGGCCACAAAGACAGGCATCGCTATCCAACGGCGAGCGCTTCTTTCGCGGCGTATTTTTCGGGAGCTATCTTTGCTATTCAGTTTCATGCTCAGTATTTTGCCTTGTTGGATTTTATAATGCACACTTTTTCACGGCGCACACACAGCGCAAGCAGAAATTTGGGTGCTTCGCACCGATAGAAATAAGTCTTTAGTCACTACCTGTCGGACAGCGCATTCTGCAAGATCAAGTTCTGATTTTTACATATTAACTGCGGGCTGCATTGCCCCCACTCTTAGCAGCGCGCCGGTCAGGTCCAAGCCGTTCTGCTTAAGAGTATTAATGCGCGGCATAACGAGTCGTGCGCCCGGACGCGCCGATAGCCTTCTTTGCGCCCAGCATGGCAACTGGATTGACAGCATCATACTGAGCAGGCTACTTTACCCCTCATCGACTGTCCGCCACGTGCCGTGCGCTGCTGCCTGATACTTACTGCCGTAACTCCACTGCACAGCCAATCAAGTTATATGCCGCTCAACCGCCAACGCCTGCAGTTTCTGCTCAGCGGGCGCGTACTGCTTGCGCCCGCCCTGTTGCTCGCGGCGCTGCCGCCGGTGCCGGCGCAGACCGAGGCGCGCGGGCTCAACCTGACGAACCAAACGCCCGCACGCTACTACGCGCTGGTCATCGGCAACAACGCTTACACCGCGCTGCCGCAGTTGAAGACGGCGGCAGCGGACGCACGCGAAGTCGAGCAGGTGCTCAAGGCGGCTTACGGCTTTCAGACCAAGCTGCTCATCAATGCCACGCGCGCACAGATCGTCGCGGCGCTCGCCGCTTACCGGCGCGAGTTAACCGGCGAGGCGAACCTGCTCATCTACTACGCCGGGCACGGCTACAACGATAAGGAGACGGAGAAGACCTACTGGCTGCCCGTTGATGCGGCGCGGGAGGATTCGGCGAACTGGATCATCGCCGACGAGATCACGTCGGGCATCAGAGCGGTGCCGGCGCGGCACGTCCTGGTCGTCTCCGACAGTTGCTATTCGGGCACGTTGACGCGCGGCTTGGGCGAGTTGCTGCCGCGCCCGACGGAGCGCGCGCAGTTCTTACAGCGCATGGCGGCGGGGCGCTCGCGCACGTTGATGGCGAGTGGCGGCGATGAGCCGGTGGCGGACAGCGGGAGCGGCGGGCATTCGGTGTTTGCGGCGGCGCTGTTGCGCGGGCTGCGGGAGATGGACAAGGGGCAGTTCACGGCCGCCGAGTTGTTCCGCTCCTACGTCGAGGAAGCAGTGGCCGGCAGCGCGCAGCAGACGCCGGAGTACAATCCGCTCAGGAATTCGGGGCATGAGAGCGGCGACTTCGTGTTCGTCAAGGTGAAGGTGGGCGATGCGGGCGCGGTGGCTGCGACCAAGTCGCCTGTTAGCGCCGCGCCCGTTACGTCGCTCGCCATCGAATTAAGTTATTGGGACACGATCAAGAACAGCGCCGACCCGGAAGACTTCCGTGCTTACCTGGCTAAATACCCCGACGGACAGTTTGCCGATCTGGCGCGCCGCCGCGCGCAGAGCGCAAGCGGCACCCGAGCGATCAGTCCCGCACCGGCGAACTCAACCGGCAACGCAATGCCGGAGCGCGTGCCCCCGGCCAACATGCAGAACGTGCGCGACTATTTCATCTGGCTGCCGGAACAATATCTAGCCGTGCCCGCGGCACAGCGCGCGGAGGTGCTGACCAGCGGCGGCACAATCGTTGATGTGAAGAACGGCTATCTCTCCTTCCAGTCCGGCACGGCCGCGCGCACCGCCGTAGCCCTGTTTACGTTGGCCCCCAGCACGCACCTCGTCGCAGTCAGCTTCGTCGGCCCCGACCCAAGCCAGCCGCGCGCCGCGCACACCAGCTCGAAACTTGTCTTTCTCCGCTACGGCCAAGGGCAATGGCGCGACGTTACCAAAGCCACTCTGCCCGTGCCTTTTGATCCGGCGCTTAAGTATGAGCTACCAAGGTTCGGCACGACCATTGTGGTGACGAATCAGGCGGGCAACAAAGTGTTCGATCTGATTTGGCTGAAAGGTAATTTCACGCTGAAGCCCGTGCGTTGAAGACCGGATAACTGCGCCGCACGGGGCAAGCCCGTAAGGCCGCGCGGGGCGGGCGCAATTCCGGCGCGCCGTGAAGGCACAGGTTAGCCTACGCTACGATTGCTATGCGAATACGCACACGGTCACACCGCACATTTCAGAGTTAATAGCAGACAGCCGGTTGAATATCACTCAAGAGCTAGATCAATGTTCAACCGGCTGTTTTCTTTCTGCCCACTATCTACTTCACTTGCTATGTCGCCACGCTCGTCGGCGTCTCGAAGCAGCGCACGCCATAGACCCGCACGCGCTCATCGCCGGCACGGGCCGCGCTGTGTCGTCACGGCCACGGGATCACCTTTTTCGTGGGCGGCTTAGCTGGCGGTTCCCCTGTCACAGACGGTAGCGGCATGATGAAGCGGGCCCCCACCCGCTCCCCGCGCGGGCTTTCAATTTTATTACTCTGGATTGACTTAGCACCGCCAGCTTTTACCTTGGACGGCTCATTTAATTGTACCTCACTAATCAGGCGCGGATCCTTATCAGCGTGTGCCCTGCCACTTGCCTCCCGGCTAGTAATCTCATATAGCGGTGCGGCCTTGGCGTTGCGCTGCGCTTTATTAGCGGCGCGTACGTCCGGTATGTTCGCCATCTCTATGCTTCTTGCCCCGCTCATCAGCCTCTCGGTGGACGCATGTCCTAATTCCCTCGGCGCTAGGCCTGCTAACTTATGCTCAGCGGCCGGCGTGGTCGGCACTGGTGGCGCAGTTTCCTTTGCGGAATCGGCCATAGGAGGAGTGTTAGGCTGAACAGGCTGGGGGAGCGTTGGCCGACCTTGCCCTATACTGGTCGTTACGAATCGGCTAACACCCAAGTCTAATTTGAAAATTCGCGCACCTAAGTAAACCGTACAACTGTAAGCTGCGAGCCACAACACCACACTTCCGATGACCCGAGGAGAAGCGCGGCGGCGGTGCATGCTGCTACCCTGTTGTTCCGGCTGAAGATCAGAATTCAGTACGGTTGGTGTGTGCTGAGCGGGCGCAGAGGGCAGCAGGTCCTGATGCGTTAGCTTAAGAGGACTAGGCGAAGTTTGCGCGCCGACAACACGACCCGCCGGTGCTGCTCGCTTGTGCTTGCTGATGCGTGTGCGCGCACGCAAGGCATCACGGCGTATACGGTCGAAGTTGTGCGCTATCCTCTGTTTAGCTAATTGCCCGAAGCGCACGTTTGCGCTCCCGGCTTCGGGGTTGGTAACTAAGCGCGACTCTGCGGCAGTCAAGCCAAACGCTAGACTGCTCACTGCTGCGCCCTCCTGCTTCATTCGCAACGCGCCAACAGCGACCGGACTCTCTGTCAGCGCACGCGTATGCTCGGCGGATGTTACCTTTAACTGATTTAACCTTTGCCATAGGGGCGACGGAGCAACCGGCCCGGTGCTGCTCGCCGCGGCTGCGGGGGGTTGCAACATTTCTACTATCTCAACATGGCATCGCGCCGCAGCCCACTTCGCGGCTGTAAACCCGACATCGTCCACCAAATGTGGATTCGCGCCAGCGCGCAGTAAGATTGTGCTCACTTCGGCGTGCCCGAAGAAAGCCGCCAGCGCCAGCGCGGTCAAACCATCCTGCCGCCAAGCGTTAATAGTTGCCCCGTGCGCTAGCAACATCTCAACGGCGGAGGTGTGCCCCATTGAGGCCGCGCGCATTAATCCGGTCTCACCGTTAATTGTGCGCGTGTTGACATTAACGCCCGTCGCCAGCAGCGTTTCGATAGCCGCTACGTCGCCATGCTCGCTAGCCTCTATCAACTGCTCGGTGTCCATTATTACCCCTCCGGCAACTGCCCCAATCCATCGCAGCGGATAAGCATAAGTATCAACTGCCAACCGCTATCGCGCGGCGCATATCACTCCGTTTAGCTTGCGGTGTGTCATGAGCTTTGTACAGTTAATTTGTCGCCCGGTTGTAGCAGCGGGTCAGGTATCTTCCCGGCTTCAATATCTTGCAGCTTGTAGACACTGCGCGTTGTGGGTTGCCCCCCGATAGCGCGCGTTAGAATCACTTTATATATAGCGCGGCGCGTGCCGAGCAGGCCGCCAACAAGCACCGCATGCTTGAATGTTTTGGCGTTTGGGGGCAGCGCTTGTACCCCGCCGGCCAT
This sequence comes from Pyrinomonadales bacterium, assembly GCA_038237345.1. Taxonomy (GTDB): domain Bacteria; phylum Acidobacteriota; class Blastocatellia; order Pyrinomonadales; family Pyrinomonadaceae; genus QHXQ01. The sequence continues at coordinate 2,281 of JBBRYU010000061.1, read as the reverse complement.
AAGCAGGGCCTGCGTTAGAGTAAGTCCGACATGGAAATGCTTCTGGCCCGGCTGCGTGACGATTCCTTCGATGGTGATGAATTGCGGCGGTGCGGCTGCGACCGTTACTTGATCGCCCGGATAGACAAGGAGACTCAGGAACTCGTGACTGTTTAGGTCGTACGGCACAGTCCGCCGTTCGTCTTTAGGATTTACGATCAGCACCTGCCCGGCTTCAGGCTGAGGTAGCGCTGCGGCCACCACGACGTAGAGCGGTAGCGCTTCGCGGCGCATCACTTTTTCCCCCGGATCGTTCACTAAGCCGCCGACACTAATCGTGTGACTCGCATACTCATGCACACCTACTAACACCCGCGGAGCTTCTGAGATGGTACGCAGCATTGGTGCTGCTACCAGTTGTGCCGCAATTTCATCCGTCGTCAAACCGGCGACCTGTTGCGGCGCGCCAGCTAGAGGGTAATCAAGCTGTCCGTTAGCGAAGACGTTGTAGAGGGTCGGTTGCTCTCGCACTGGCGCGTTGAGTAGCCGCACCCACAGCACGTCACCCGGCCCAACACGGTAGACGCTTGTCGGCCCTTCGGGGCCCGCCGCGGCAGTAGGCACACTGGCCGCGTGTGCGGTCGATTCTTCTGCGGCTACTTCCTCAGCAGTCGCAAGCACGGCGGACATCACTTTGGCCCCGAGCGGATTCATCAATGGCTGGTCCGCCTTTGAAGTAACATGCGGCGTGGCAATTGCGGCGACGGTTGTGCCCAGAGCGTGCATGGATCCTTGGGCGGCGGGTTGAACGGCCCGCGCGGACGATGGCGCGGCGACCTCCGACAGATTGTCTGTGTCGCTTAGCGCCCCTGCACCAGCAGCGGGCGCGGGCACAGTCTCCTTCCGCGCCCGCAAATTGAGGTAAACATCACCGAGCCAAGCGCGGGCCGCCTCGTCTTTCGGGTCAAGGCGGAGCACTTGCTCGAAGGCATCGCCGGCCTCTTGCCAACGACCCAGATCGGCGTAGACGTGGCCGAGGCCAAAGTAAGCGTCCGCGTAGTCGGGCCTAAGCATCAAGGCGCGGCGGAAAGCTTTGGAGGCTTCGTAATACTTTTTGGCGTGGCCTAATTCCTCCCCCAGTTCGTAATACCATTTGGCGTCTGCTGCGAGTTTGCGGGCGCGCTGCCGGCCCGTGATCACCTGTGGCGGCGTCGTATCGGCCGCACGCTGCCCCTTCATCGGCGTAGACTGGCCCTCCTGTGCCTGCGCAGACAAACGTAGCGCCCCACCGGCCAACGAGAGGAGCAAAATGATCGACAAAACCTTCCTCATCAAACACCCCTTCTTTCCTAGCCCTTCAAGAGCCGACGGCGCGGCGCGCGGATATGCTGCCCTGGACTAATAGCTCCACGCGCTCGCTCAGGGCTGTCTCAAACCGCCGCGCCGACTCGATGTCGGCAAACCCGAGGGCGCGCAATTGCTGCTCAATCTGGCGGCGGTAGTTGTAAATCAACGTATCTGACACCCCCAGATGCGCGGCGGCGGCCAACTGATTCATACGCCCCGCGCTCAGGTAGAAATGCCATAGAATGTTAAGCATCAAGTCATATCGCCGGGCATTGCCACGGACAGCTTTGTATAAGCCCTGAATGAACTGCTCGATGGCCGCGCTTGCGGTAGTCTCCGCCTCGCGCCGTAAATAATCCTGTTCGGGATTCGCCCGTCCATCCACCAGTCCGGGGGATTTCCTTAACTCATCCTCGTTAGAACCGCCGTCGAGCGGGACTAGATAAATGTCTTGCACCGACAGGCGCGACAGGACGAGGCGGCGGATGTCGCGCACGTCAACCGGTGTATCGAGCACCGTCAACACGCGCACGATTAAAGCTTCGAGGTCGGGGTTGCTAATGATGACCTGTACGTCCCCGGTGCGGCCAACCACGCGCAGGTCGCGTGTGCATACGGGTAACTCCTGCACGCTGTGTTCAACTTCGTGCAGTGGGCGGCGGAGTTTGTCCGCAGGCCATTCGCGCAAGCCATAAAACTGATCGCCCAAGCGCCGCGGCCGCGCCACACCCACACTATTCACATCGCAGCGGCGGAAGCGTGCGCTCGCTTGCACGATTTTAGAGATGCGGCGCGCGAGCCGATAAGACTCGGGATGACGCTTGTACAACTCAAGTTTCAGCAAATTAGACAGTTCAAGCTGCGAGATCTCAAACTCGATCTCGGCGTCCGTCATATTGGCATCGAGATAATACTGAAAGCGCTGCTTGGCAAGTAGCCGGGTGAATAACTCCTG
>JBBRYU010000060.1:0-18006 GCA_038237345.1 Pyrinomonadales bacterium | reverse complement strand
GGGGGCCGCCGCCGGCGTCGGCGCGCTCTACTTCTGTCATGAGGGCACGGACTGTTTTCGCTCAAGCGGCGATTTGTCGTTAGCTGTTAGCGTTCGGCTTTTGGTCTTTAGCTGACAGCTCATCGCTATCTGCTTCGCATGGAAATAAATCTACTACTGACACTTGACCTGCGCGAGCAGGCGGCGCTGCAAGCCGCGCTCGTCACGCACGGCGCGCCGGATCAACTGGTGACGCTGGCGTTGACGGGCGCGTGTCGCATCGCGACGCTCGCCGAGGCGCGCCGCGTACGCCTCTGGCTGGTCGAGGCCCACGCTGCTGGCGGCCCAGACTTCGCCGCGCTCAACGGAATCGAACAAGCGCTCGCGCGCTTCGGTGTCTGAGATAGTCTTAGTTGTTATGACTCACATCGAACTCGGTTACGGACATGGGCGGGTCGCGTTTGACTATGACGAGACGCGCTACACAGTGCTTGCGCCGAACGAAGCCGAAATCGAACGCCCGCTGTCGGACGCAGAATTAGGTGCGCTGATTGATGATCCGCTTGATTCGCAACCGCTCGAAGAGATCATCAGTCCGGGCGAGCGCGTGCTGGTCGTCGTCTCGGACGCGACGCGCGCGACCGCGAGCGCGCAAGTCGTCAACCTGCTCGCGCGGCGTTTGATTCAACTCGGCGTCGCGCCGGCTGATCTGCGCATCATCTTTGCGACGGGCATACACCGCGCGCCAACCGCGCAGGAAAAGAACGAACTACTCACGCCCTTCATCACACAACGCCTGCGCACGCTCGATCACGATGCGAGCGACGCAACGCAGCACGTCAATCTCGGCACGACCGAGCGCGGCACACCCATCGAAGTCAACCGCGCGCTCGTCGAGCACGACCACGTCATCCTCACGGGCGGGATCAGTTTTCATTACTTCGCGGGCTTCACCGGCGGGCGTAAAAGCATCTGCCCCGGCCTCGCCTCCGCGCACACCGTGGCCGCGACACACCTGTTCGCGCTCGACACCGAACACGGCACGCGCCGCGCGGGCGTCGGCACGGGCCGCCTCGCCGGCAACGCCGTGCATGAAGAGTGCGAACGAATAGCGGCCGAGGTCGCGCCGTCATTTCTCTTGAACACGGTGGTGGACGAGCGCGGGCGCGCTGTGCGGCTCTACGCGGGCGACTGGCGCGCGGCGCATCGGCTGGCCTGCGCAGAGTATGCGACCGGGCACACAATCAAGATCGCGGAGAAGCGTCCGCTCGTCATTGTCAGTTGCGGCGGCGCACCTTACGACATCAATCTCACGCAGGCGCACAAGGCGCTCGACATGGCCGCGCACGCTTGCACCGATGGCGGCACGATCATCCTGCTGGCCGCATGCCCGGACGGTTTCGGCCGCGCCGACTTCCCACAGTGGTTCGCCGCCGCCGACTCGCGCGCCCTCGCCGCGCAGTTGCTCGAACACTACGCCGTCAACGGGCAGACCGCTTGGGCGTTGCTCACCAAAGCCGAGCGCTTCCACGTACAGCTCGTCTCGCAACTGTCGGACAACGACGTGCGCCACATGCGCCTTGAGCCAGCCCGCACGCTCGATGAAGCGCTTGCGCGCGTGGACAGTCATGCACCCGGTTACATCATGCCGCTCGGCGCACGCTACATGCCGGTCGTGCCGGTTACAGGATGAGGCTTACGCCAGCAACTTGCACTAGTCTGGGTGCATGGCCTAACTTAACCGCAGCCCCGTTTCGTCGCGCCGCCAGCGCACAGGAGGTACGCTACGTGAGTACACAAACTTATCAGCCACCGACCAAAGATGAGCTAGTCGCTGATATAAACAAGATATTTCCTGAGCCGCAAACTTGGCTCGATACGCCCAACGATCAATTGCGCGGTAAGAAGCCTAAAGACTTGCTCGCTGCAAACGCTGATAAGCGGCAGCAGGTGAGCGATCTATTAGAAGCGATCAAATTAGGGATGACGACATGAGGATTCCCTCGGCGCTCATTATTACCCCGCGACTGTTAATGAAGCCGGAAACCCGCACTTGGTTCCGCGCCATCCCGCCGAGTTTTCTAACCACTGCGCTCAGCACTGCGCATACGAGGATCGTGCCCGGCCGATTCAACGACGCCAGCCCGACCATGCCCGCGCATCCGATTCTCTACCTAGCTGAGAACCATCTGCTTACCCTCTTTGAGGCGCAGGCGCTGTTTGGCTCGCCGACTTCAGCCGTTGGTGTTGTGTCGCACCCACGCCGCTCGGTGACCGTGCTGAACGTAGTGGTAAATCTTAGCTACGTTGCCGATCTGACCGATTTAGCTCAACAAGCGATTTTCGATACCAACGCTCAAGAGTTAACAGGCGATTGGCGCGGCTATAAATACCGCGGCCCGCATACGTCAATCAGCCTGCCCACAGGCATTGCGCCGACGCAGGAACTCGGTGCGGCCCTTTATGGCATCCCTAAGCTAGAAAGCTTTATTACAATTTCCGCCAAGCTATCCGATCAGAAGATACTCGTCATCTTCCCTGATAAGTTACGGAAACATAATTACGTAAATCATACCGATCCTTTAACTGGGCAAGTCTATCCGCTTACTGCCTAACCCACATGTCATATGCCTAATAATATCCAACTACCTTGCGCCGGTTGCGCGTTGGCGTCCATGGTAGGGTGACCGTGAGTTGCGCCGCAAAGTGCATGAAGCAGGAACGCGAAGAGGAGAGTGAACATGAAGATCAAAGTGTCATGGTTAATCGTGTTGGCCTGTGTCTTTGCCATTAGTGTGCGGGCGCAGCAGCCGACGACGAACACGGCGGGGGTGACGAACGAGCCGCGCGTTGCGTTGACCGAGCAGGCAGTCGCTTATGATGTGTTGGGGCGCGTCGCGCTCGGCGGGCGTTTGCGCACGACGCAACTGGCGGGCACGGCGGACGCGCCCGTGCGCAACGTCGCGGTCGTCGTCGAGAATCGCAGCGCGTTCTTCTACAACTACGTCTCCGGCTACGCCACGTTTTATGCCGCCGACGGCGTGCGTTGCGGCGAAGGCCTGTGGAAACTCGAAGCCTTCGCGCCGGGCGAGCAAGCGGAAGTGGACACGCCGGGCCTGCGCCTGACCTGCACGCCGACCACTTGGCGACTCGCAGCCCTGAACCTGTTGACGCGCACGGCCGATGTGGCCAAACCGGCCGAGCCTGCGTCTGCGCCCGCGAGCAACGCAGCGCCCGCCAACACGCCGCCGCCCGCACCGACGAGTACGCCGCCGCCCGCGTCTGCACCCGCGGCCGGCACGGCGCAACGGCTTGAGATCAACATCAACGGCAAGACGCTGCCGTTACAATTCGACAATCCGATTGACATTCTCGTCGGCAAAGAGCGGGTGGTGATCGTCGTCCGGCCCGCGCCTTGAGAGCGCGGGCACGGCGTATGCGCTCGTCCCGCGCCTTGACGTGTGCCCCGCGCGCGTTACACTTAGGCTTATCCCAGACCCCCAATAACCGTAGCTGCTCCACTGACGAAGGAGAGACAAGATCATGGCAGACGACAAAACACGCAAGTGTAAGCATGGCAATTGCGACTGCACGGTCTCGGGCGACGACGACTTTTGCGGTGAGTATTGCCGCGATGCGCATAAGACCGGCGTAACCGACATCGCTTGTAGCTGCGCACACGACGGTTGCCGCTGAACCGCCAAACTCATGTGCAACGACCGGCCCGCGATGATTCACAGTCGAATTGTCGCGGGTTCGTTTGTGCCTATCATGCCCGCGCACTGCGTGTGAGCATAACGAAGAAGGAGCAGTCAATGATGATGAGAACACACATTTTGTTGGTCGCCTTGTTGTTGGTGTGCGGCGTAAGCGCCGAGAGCAAGACAAAGAAGCGGGGTGCGAAGATCACGCAGCAGCAGGCGACGGCGACCGCGTTGGCGCAAGTGCCGGGCGGCAGCATCAAGTCGAGCGAGTTGGAGCGGGAGGGCGGGCACCTCATCTATTCTTTCGACATCAGCACGGGCGCGGCGATCAAGGAAGTGCATGTGGACGCGCACACAGGCAACGTGTTGGCCGTGAAGGCCGAGACCCCGACCGATGAAGCGCGCGAGCATAAGCAGGAGCGGCGCGAACGGCATCGGCGACGCAGCTAAACCAATAAGCCACATCCGGCGGCTGCGCGCAACGCGCGGCAGGAATGCGCTTGAAATTTTCCGTCTCTACATTTGCGGCCGGTCTAATGTCGGCTGCCCGCTGCTTGTGCGCGGCCGGCGCAGTGCTGAGCGTCATGTTGCTCGCGCATACATGCGTTTGCGCGCTAACAGCGCAAGTCCCGGTCGCGTCTCCACCTGTGCCGCAGCCAACAACGAGCGACGGTCTGACCTTTGAGCAGGTCTTTGCCCAGGCGGCGCGCGATAACTTAGGGGTGAATGCGGTGCGCCGGCGTCGCGCGGTCGCGGCGGCCGGTGTCTTGATCGCCGGGCAGCGACCGAACCCGGAATTCATCACCGGCTACACGCGCTCCGAGCCGCGCCTGAATTATTCTGTTTCGCAGCCCGTCGAGTTGGGCGGGAAGCGGGCGCGGCGTTTGGAGGTTGCGCGCGGCGAAGTCGGTCTGGCGGAATTGGATGAAGCGGCGGCGCTGCGCACGCTCCGGCGCGACGTGCGCGTGGCCTATTTCAATCTCGCACTTGCGCGCGACACGCTCGGACTCAATCGGCAGGCCGTCGAACAGGCCAACAAGCTGGTCGAACTGGCGCAAGCGCGCTTCGAGGCCGGCGACATCGCGCAGTTTGAAGTGCTGCAAGCGAAGCTGGCGAGCGCGCGGGCCGCGAACGAGCAGACGCGCGCGGAGAATGTTGCCCGAATCGCGCGCGCCGCGCTCAATCAACAGCTCAACCGCGCACCCGATGCGCCGCTCGACTTGCAGGACTCTCTGTTCATCACACCCACGCCAGTCAGAACTGCCGGTCTCATCGGCCGCGCGCTCGCGCAGAACGTCGAACTGCGCACGGCCGAGCAACAACTCGCGACCGAGCAGAGCCGCCTGCGCCTCGCGCGGGCCGAGCGCATTCCCGATCTGTTGCTTGAGCCGGGCATCGAGAGTGTCGATCCGAGCCTGCCGCATGGCTACGGCTTCAAGATGCAGGTGACTGTGCCGCTCCCCATCTTCAATCGCAATCGCGGCGAGATCGCGCGCAGCAACGCGCTCGTCGCCCAATTTGCGGCTGAGCGCGATGCGACACGGCAGCGGATCGCCGCGGAGATCGGTCAGGCCGCGTTGCGCTTGGACGCAGCGCGCGAGCAGGTGAATTTTTACGAAGCCAAATTGTTGCCCGATGCGGAGCAGGTGCGCGAGTTGGTGGAAGAGGCTTATCGCGCAGGGCAGACGGGGCTACTACCCGTGATCGACGCGCAACGCAGCGCACGCGAAGTGCGGCAAGGTTATTTGCAGGCGCTCTTTGATTATCAATCGGCGCTGGCCGATCTGGAGGGAGCGGCCGGAGTGGAACTGAGATGAGCGAGACGCGCACAGGCAGCGACGCAACACACGAAGACGGCGCGACGCGAACGCCCGCGCACGCTGGCGCGGCGCATGAGCAAGCGGCGCACCGCCGGCCGCGCCGGGTCGGGCCGGTTGCGGTCGCGGCCGTGGCCGTCGTTGCGCTGGCGCTCATCGCGTGGCTCGTCGGCGGCCGCGCTAAAGAAGAGACAGAGACCGTGGCCGTAGTCGAGGTCGAAGTCGTGCCGAGCGCACGCGCGGAGATGCGCGAGTATGTCGAAGCGGCGGGCACGCTCAACGCGCTGCCGGGCCACGAAGCGAGCTTTAGCGCGGCGACGGCCGGCAAGGTCACGCGCGTGCTGGTGCAGGTTGGCGACCATGTGCGCGCGGGGCAGGTGCTGGCGGAACTTGATCGCAGTGTGCTGGTCGCGCAGGTCGGGCAAGCGGCGGCGGCCGTGAAGCAAGCGCAGGCGACGGCGGCGCAAGCGCGCACGGCCGCCGGCCCGCAGAGCCAGACGCTCGCGGCGGATCAGATCAGACAGGCGGAAGTTGCGCTCGCGCAGGCCCGCGCCAATCAGACGCAGGCGCAGAACAATCTCGCGCGCGTGCAAAAACTTTTCGCGCGGGGCATCGCCGCACGCAGGGAAGTGGAAGAGGCACAGACGCAAGCGACGGTGACGAGCGGCGCGGTCGTGCAAGCGCAGTCGGCGCTCGATGCGGCGCGGGCCGGCGCAGCGCGCGGCGTGGGTGAAGCGCGCACACAGGCGAGCGTCTCGGCGGGCGGCGTCGAAGCGGCGGCGGCGGCGTTAGGTGTCGCGCAAGCCGAGCTTGCCCGCGCCGCGATCCGCGCGCCGATCAGCGGCACGTTGACGCGGCGCGCGATCAACGACGGAGAGGCAGTCGATCCGGCAACGCCGGTGTTCGATGTGATTGAGTCAAGCGCGCTCGATCTGGTCGCCAATCTGCCGGCGCAATATCTCGGCCGCGTCAAGACCGGCAACCTCGCAGTGGTGCGCGCCGATTCGTTTCCTGAGCGCGAGTTCACGGGCGGGGTGGTGCAGGTCGCACCGGCCGTCGATCCGCAGACCAACACGGTCGCGGTGCGCGTGCGGCTGCCGAATGAGAGCGGCGAGTTGAAAGCGGGGTTGTTCGCCGCCGCACGCATCGCGGTCGAGACGCATGCGCACGCATTGGTTGTGCCGGAGGCGGCCGTGGTGGTGGATGGCGACGAGAGTTTCGTCTTCGTCGTGCGGCACGCAGATAAAGAGGGCGACACGGTCGAGCGGCGCAAGGTGACAATCGGCATACGCGAAGGCGGGCGCGTCGAGATCGCGGACGGCTTGCAGGAGAGCGAGCGCGTGGTCACGACGGGCGCGTTCGGTTTGAGCGACGGCGCGCAGATCAAAGTGGTCGAGCCGGCGAAAGAGCAGCCTGAGCATTGATTTTGCGGCTACGGCCGCCTGATGTGCGGAAAGGCTGTGCCTTTCCGAGTAACATTCTTATTTTCTGGAGAGGCTATGCCTCGACCAACTACGAGGCGTAGCCGCTCAATTAAAACAAGAGCGCTTTCCGGAAAGGCGCAGCCTTTCCGCACATCGAAGTGGCGGAGCCACACAGCACATCGCCTGCATGCGTCTTAGTTTCTTAAAGGCCGTTGAATGAACATCGCGCGCTTCGCCGACCGTCATCACAAGGCGACCTATCTGGTCGTCGCGCTGCTGTGTGTCGCCGGCCTGTACAGCGTCTTTCAACTGCCGTCGAGCATCTATCCGGAAGTCGAGTTCCCGCGCATCGTCGTCGTCGCGGAAGGCGTACAACTTGAGCCGCGCAACATGGTGACTGCGGTTGCGCGCCCGCTCGAAGATGCAGTGAGCGCGCTGCAAGGCGTGCAGATCGCGCGCATTACGTCGCGCGCTTTGCGCGGTTCATCCGAAGTCTCGATCCAGTTCGCGCCGAGCACGGACATGCAACTCGCATTGCAACTCGTGCAAGCGAAAGTCGCCGAGGTACAGCCGACGCTGCCACCCGGCATCGAGTTGGACGTGCAACGCCTCACGCCTTCGGTTTTTCCAATCAGCAGCTACAACCTGACCGGCGCACAGCCCGTCGTCTTGCGCGATCTGGCTGCCTACACGATCCGCCCGCGCCTCGCGCGTCTGCCCGGCGTCGCGCAGGTGCGCGTCGAAGGCGGCGACGTGCGCGAGATCGAAGTCGTCATCACGCCCGCGCGACTCGCGGCGAATCATCTGACCATCGGCCAGATCGAAGACGCCATCGCGCAGACGAGCGCGGTCACTGCGGTCGGGCGCGTGAGTCGCGACTATCAGCAGTACAACGTGCTCGCCACCGGCGAGGCGCTCTCGCTGGCAGACATCCGCCGCATCGTCGTCGCCACGCCCAGTTCGACCGGCCGTGCGCCCGAAGACAATGGCGCGGATCGCACACCGATTCACGTCGGCGATGTGGCGGAGGTGAAGTATGGCGCGGAGGATCGCACCAGCATCTTCACCGGCGGCGGCGTGCCTGCCGCGATTGTCAGCGTGACGCGCCAGATCGGCGGCAACACCGTCGCCATCGCCGACGAGGTGGACGCGGTGATGACCGCGCTGCGCCCGCAACTGCCGCGCGGCGTCCAGGTCGAGCGCGTCTATAATCAAGCGGCGCTCGTGCGCGCCTCCATCGCCAACGTGCGCGACGCGATCCTGATCGGCGGTTTGCTCGCCGTTGTCGTGCTGCTCGCGTTTCTCGGGCACGTGCGTATCACCATCATCGCCGCGACCACGATCCCGCTCACCGTCCTCATCACGTTCTTCTTCATGTGGCTGTTCGGGCAGACCTTCAACCTGATGAGTCTCGGCGGCATCGCCGTCGCCATCGGCTTGGTGATTGACGATGCGGTGGTGGTGGTCGAGAACATCGACCGGCATCTACGCCGCCGGACGGTCGAGCATCGGCGCGATGCGATCTATGGCAGCGTCGGCGAGTTGACGGCGGCGGTCATCGGCTCGACCCTGACCACCGTCGTCGTCTTCCTCCCGCTCGCGTTGCTCGAAGGCGTGACGGGCCAGTTCTTTGCGGCGTTGTCGGTCGCGCTCACGGTCGCGGTGCTGGTTTCGCTCGTGCTGGCGTTGACGCTCATTCCGTTGCTCGCGGATCAACTGTTGCCGCGCGACCGGAACGACGACCCGGCATTATTGTCTGCGCGGGCTGACCATCAAATCGAATTGGAAGACGAAGCGGGCGCGATGCATGAAGCGGGTGGGCGCTTGGCGCGACGCATTCAAAGCTTCATCGCGGGCATCGAGTGGCGCTATACGTCTGCGCTCGATTGGGCGCTTGCGCACCGCCGCGCGAGTGTCGCGGGCACGCTCGTTGCGGTCGCGGTCGGCGCGCTGGCCTACACGCGTCTGGAGACGGGCTTCCTGCCGGAGATGGACGAGGGCGGCTTCGTGCTCGACTATCGTCTGCCGCCGGGCACGTCGCTCGCAGAGACGGATCAGGTCATTTCGCAGATCGAAACGATCCTGCGCGCAACACCGGAGGTCGCCGCCTACTCGCGCCGCACCGGCTCGCAACTCGGCTTCTTCGCCACCGAGCAGAACGAGGGCGACATCCTCGTGCGGCTCAAAGATGCGCGCCGCCGCGATTCAGAAGAGATCATTGACGACTTGCGCACGCAGATCGAGAGTCGTCTGCCGCAAGCGCATGCCGAGTTCGTAAAATTATTGGAAGACGTGATCAACGATCTCGCGGGCGAACCGCGCCCGGTCGAGATCAAACTGTTCGGCAACGATCTACAGGTGCTGCAACACACGGCGACCGAGATTGGCGCACGCGTGGAAAAGCTGCCCGGCGTTGTCGAGTTGTATAACGGCGTGAGCGCAGGCTCGCCGGAACTTGTCGCGCGCATCGATCCGGTGCGCGCCGGACGCGCGGGGCTAACCGTGCAGGCGATCTCGACGCAACTCAACAGCGCGCTCGTCGGTCATCGCGTGACGCAGATACGCGAGGGCGACCGGCTGACGGGCGTGCGCGTGCGTCTGCCCGACGAGACGCGCTTCGATTTCGCCAAGATCAGCAACGTGCCGATCACTACGCCCAGTGGTGTGACGCAACCGCTCATCGCCTTCGCCGATGTTCAACGTGAAGCAGGGCAGAGCGAACTGGTACGCCAGGATCAACGCCAGATGATCGCGATCACGGCGGGCTTGAGCGGGCGCGGTCTCGGCTCGGCCATCAGCGACGTGCAGACTTTGCTCAAGCGCACGCAATTGCCGCCCGGCGTGTCGTATGAGATCGGCGGTCAGTACGAGAGTCAGCAGACGGCGTTTCGCGGGCTGCTCATGGTCTTCGCGCTTGCGCTTGCGCTCGTCTTCGTCGTGCTCGTCGTGCAGTTTCGCTCGTACACACAGCCGCTTGTCATTCTCTGCGCCGCACCCGTCTCGCTCGTCGGCGCGCTCATCGCACTGTGGCTGACGCGCACGCCGCTCAACATCTCTTCGTTCATGGGTCTCATCATGCTGATCGGCTTGGTCGTGAAGAACGGCATCATCCTGCTCGACTACGCGGCGAAGTTGCGGCAAGAGCGCGCCGTGTCGCCGGCCGCAGCCTTGCGCGAAGCGGGACGCGTGCGCCTCAGACCCATCCTGATGACCACGCTCTGCACGATCTTCGGTCTCCTGCCGCTCGCCGTCGGTCTCGGCGCGGGCGCGGAGCTACAACGCCCGCTCGCCATCGCCGTCATCGGCGGTCTCACGCTCTCCACCTTCGTTACACTCCTGGTGCTGCCGATCATCGCGCTGCAATTGGCGGAAGCGAGTCAGCGGCGACGCACGACGCACAGCGTTCGCACCGGCGAGCGGATGGAAGTATGAATTGCAAATTGGATGTGCGCACGCCATCTCAAGCGCGGCGCGCGGGCAGATGGCGGACGATCTGACTGATCGCTTTCGACCCGCCGTGCATTAGCTAAAAGCGCCGTCGGCCCAGACAGCATGATGGCGGGCAGCGAGCCGCGCCTGCCGTAAGTTTTTCGCTTGTTGCCGGTAATTGCGTATCCAGCCGGACACGACCATCCGCAACTCACGTTCTGCGACCCGCGCGCCGCTCCCTTGCGCGGTCTGCGGCGCATGCTCGGTACGCAACCTTTGCTGGTTACGTTTAATCTTAAATTCCCCGTCAGCTTGCTGCGGGGTCGCCGAATAGAAAAGATGGGAGTCCAGAGGGAACGATGTTCCCTCTGGTCAAGGGCGGGGTTAATACCCTGCCCGCGAAGTCGAGGCGTGCGGCGCGTTAGCGACGCCGCCGAGAAATTTGACGAGGAGGATAAGCAATCATGGACACACCAAGCCACGCCACCGCCCCTGTCCAAACACCGCCGCCCGAAGCCGTCTTAACGCAGATGGCGTTCGGCGCGCTGATGACGCAAGCCCTGTACGTCGCCGCCAAACTCGGCATCGCCGATCTGCTCGCGGCTAAACCGCAATCCGTCAGCGAACTGGCGGCGGCGACCGACACACACGAGCGCGCCCTCTATCGCGTCTTACGCAGTCTGGCGAGTGCGGGCGTATTTCAAGAGACCGAGCCGCAAGTCTTCGCGCTCACGCCGCTCGCCGAGCCGCTCCGTGCGGACGCACCGAACTCGATGCGCAACGGCGCGATCTTCATGGGCGCGGACTGGCACTGGCATGTCTGGGGCGACTTGCTGCACAGCGTGCGGACGGGGCAGACCGCGTGGGGACACACCCACGGCGCGGAAGTCTTCGACTACTTCGGCACGCACACAGAAGAGGCTGAGATTTTCAACCGCGCCATGACCGACATGTCGATGGCGACAGCTCCAGCGGTCGTCGCGGCTTACGACTTCAACGATTGCCGGACGCTGGTTGACATCGCGGGCGGGCACGGCTACCTGCTCGCGCAGTTATTGCAAGCGAACCCGCACCTGAACGGCATACTGTTCGACATGCCGCCGGTCATCGCCGGCGCGGGCGCGCTGCTCGCACATGCAGGTGTAACCGCGCGCGTCGAACAAGTGGCGGGCGACTTCTTTGCGTCAGTCCCGGCGGGCGCGGACGCCTACATGATGAAGCACATCATCCATGACTGGGACGACGAGCGCGCCACCAAAATTCTGCAAAATATTCACGCGGCGATGCCCGCCGACGGCCGCGTCCTGATCGTCGAGACAGTCGTGCCGGAAGGCAACGAACCGCACTACAGCAAACTGCTCGACCTCGAAATGCTCGCCTCGCCCGGCGGTATCGAGCGTACCGCCGCCGAGTACCGCGCGCTGCTCGCCGCGGCTGGCTTCCGTCTAACGCGCATCATCCCAACCACGACCCCCTTCTGCATCATCGAAGCGGTCAAGGAAAGCCGCTAGCGGAATAGACAACGGTTGCTGAAATAGGGCGGGCTGTCATTTAATCGTGGCGGCCCGCCCCGAGCATTTTTAAGCAGTCAGTTGATGAGTTGCCGGCGCGCGCGTTAAAGTAAAGCGCGTTTGGGGCTGCGAAAATTATGAGTCGTCATCACGATAGACCGATGCGCGTGGGGCGCGCGACGACGACGGCGTCCGAGCCGGACGTGTTGGCGCGGCTGCGCGAGATCGTCGGCGCGGACAATGTCTTGATCGACGCCGACAAGGTCGAGCCTTACGCGCAGGATGCGGTGAAGGAGAAGTTTCCGCCTGAGGCGGTCGTGCTGCCGCAGACGACGGCCGAGATCGCGGCCATCATGCGGCTGGCGAACGAGCGGCGCTTTCCCGTGACGGCGCGCGGCGGCGGCGTCGGCTACACGGGCGGCGCAGTGCCCGTGGACGGCGGCATCGTCATCGGCACGGAGCGCATGAATCAAATCCGCGAGATCAACGTGGACGATCTCTACGCCGTGACCGAGCCGGGCGTGACGACTTACGCGCTGCAACAGGCGGTCGAAGCGCACGGGCTGTTCTATCCGCCCGATCCCGCGTCGTACAAAAATTCTTTCATCGGCGGCAATATCGCAGAGAACGCGGGCGGCATACGTTCGGCGAAGTACGGCGTGACGAAGCATTACGTGTTGGGCTTGGAAGTGGTCACGCCGACGGGCGAGATCATACACACGGGCGGGCGCACGAGTAAGAACGTCGTCGGCTTCGATCTCACCGGTCTCATCTGCGGCTCTGAAGGCATGCTCGGCATCATCACCGAAGCGACGCTCCGACTGTTGCCGCTGCCGGAAGCGACGCGCACCGTGCGTGCGACGTTTAAGACGATGCGCGAGGCGTGCGCCTGCGTGCCGCGCTTCAATCGCGCGCGGGTCGTGCCGGTGGCGATTGAAGTGCTGGATCGCAACGCGATCCGCGCCGTCGAATCGGAGTTCGCGTTCGGCTTGGACGCGGACGCGGGTGCGCTGCTGCTGGTCGCGGTGGACGGTGCGGCGAGTGAAGTCGAAGGCACGGCGCAGATCGTCGAAGGGGTGATGCGCGATGGCGGCGGCTACGACGTGTTGGCGGCGGCGACGCGCGCGGATGAAGAAAAGCTGTGGGACGTGCGCCGTGCGCTCTCGCCTGCGATTAAGAAGTTCGGCACGATGAAGTTCAACGAGGACGTGGTCGTGCCGCGCTCGCGCGTGCCGGAGTTGATCGAACAAGTCGTAGAGATCGGGCAACGCTGCGACACCTTCGTCGTCAATTTCGGGCATGCGGGCGACGGCAATATCCACGTCAACTTCATGTGTGACCGCGACGACGCAGACGCGATGCGCCGCGCCCGCGCCGCCGTGCGCGCGACCTTCGCCGTCGCCGTCGAGCTGGGCGGCACAATCAGCGGCGAACACGGCATCGGCTACGTCAAAGCGCCCTACATCGAGATGGCGCTCGACGCCGCGACCGTCGCCGCGATGAAACGCATCAAGCATGCGCTCGATCCAAACGGCATTTTGAATCCCGGCAAAATGTTCGTTTGAACCATTAAGGAGTGGCGATCTGATTTTGCTGTTATCATCGATGTGGGGCGATGGGCCGTGCCTTCCCGTACACAGACCGGATAGTGTCAGCGAATCGAGCAAGGCGATTGATTCCGGTGTAGCAACTCGGTAACGGGTATCGGCCCTTACGACAACAATTCTCGTCGATTTAGTCCTAGCTGCCCGCTTCTTCTATGCTTTCCGTCCTACTTGAACTGCAACGCTTGAAGCGACTCGACCGCACGGGGTGGGTGTTGCGCGGGCTTGCGCCGGGGGCGGAGTCGGTGGGCGCGCACACGTATGGCGTGGCCGTCACTGCGATGCTGTTGGCGGATGAGGTGCGTGCGCGGGGCGGCGCAGTTGACGTTGAGCGTGTGCTGCGGCTTGCGCTGGTGCATGATTGGGCGGAGGCGCGGGTGGGCGATCTGCCGCGCACGGCGGCGGAGTACTTTGGCGCGGCGGCGCGACGCACGGCTGAGCGCGCGGCATTTGATGATATGGTCACCGCCTTGGGCGATGAGTTGCGGCGTGCGTACAGCGCGTGGCACGAAGAGTATGAGATGCGTGCGAGCTTGGAAGCGCGTTTGGTGAAGGCGGCGGACGTGATCGATTTGCTGGCGCAGGCATTCGTGTTCGAGCGCGCGGGCGCGCGTGAGTTGGACGAATTCTGGCTGGGGGCGGCAGAGCGCGATTTCGGGTTGGCTGGGGTGGCGCGGGCAGTCGTCAGCGACATGATCGGCGCGCTCGTCGCAGCGCGGGCGCGCTTAGACAGATCGGGGCAGGAACATAACTGATGACCTTTTTTTTCTTGCGGGCGTGCGCGCTCGCGCTGAGTGGCGGCTGGCTTGAGTCTTTGACCTCGCGTATGTCTTGGCGCGGCGCGGCGTGGGGCGTGGGCCTCTTTCTTATCACCTTTTCGTTGAGTCTGGCTGAGACCGCGTGGATTCTGGTCAAACTGCCGGCCGCCTACTTCAGCGCATCGCACAACGTCGAGTTCTTCGCCGACCGTGCGCCGGCAGTGCGCGCCCTCGGCTTGATCGGCAAAAATCTGCTCGGCGTGGTGCATCTCGTGATCGGCGTGCTCATGTCGCTGCCGGGCGTGCCGGGACAGGGCATCCTCACGATCCTGATCGGCATCATGCTGCTGGACATTCCGGGCACGCGCAAACTTGAGATCAAGATCGTCGGCCGCCCCAAAGTCCTGCGCACGATCAATCGCATTCGCGCCCGCTTCCATAAGCCGCCGCTCGAATTGGACTGACGCGCCGCGCAGCTTGCAGGCGCGCTCCGTGTACTGACGTGAGCCGCGCTATTGCTTACTGAGCGGCAGCCCCGCCTGTGTCCAACTGCCCGGCCCGCCGCGCAGGACAACCGTCTGCCGAAAGCCGAGATCGAGCATGAGTTGCTGCGCGTTAACGCTCTTGCCCGCGCCGGCGCAACCGGCACAGTCTGTGTAGACGACGATCATGCCGGTATGCGCCAGTTCATTCGGCGCACGCACGCCGAGCTCATCAAGCGGGATGTTATTCGCGCCGGGGATGTGCTGCCGGGCAAATTCTACACGCTCGCGCACGTCCAGCAACAGCACCTGCTCGCGGTGGGCCAGCGCGTCGTTTAGCTGCGCCGCTTCGATGCCCGGCGGTGCGCTGGTCTGCTCCGGCGCGCGGTCGTCCCCGTCAATTGAAGCGCTTGCCAGACCTCGGACTCGTCGGCGGCATTCAACTCGCCTACCCAAGCGTTAACGACCACACCTTTGTTGTCCAACACGAGCAGTGTCGGTGTGCCGCGAATGCCGATGGTCGGCAGCCTCGCTTGCCGCGCGTCTGCCCCGGCCACCCCCAACGCTTGCAGGTAGCGTCGTCCCTCCTCGAACTCTTCCGGCAACACGGCGAGCAGTTTGGTGTCGGGGCGGCTGGCCAGCGCCCGCGCCAGTCGCTGATAGAACGGCGCGCTCGCGGTGCAGTAGCGGCAGTGTGTGGACAGAGCGAGCAGCACCGTGCGCCCAGTCAATGCCGGCGAGCGGCAAGCGGTTGCCGACGAGCGCGGCCGGCTCAGGTTCTAGGAAAGGAGCGGGTGCCATAAACGGCGCGCGCGCTCCATAGCGAAGAGGAGAAGCTGTGAGTGTTTGCAGCACCATGCCCCTCTGCGTTGACGGGTTAAAAGCGACTGTGAGGGATTAACCCATCAGTGAGGACGAGGGTAACGGGGCGCATCTTACGTGTGCCGCAAGAGGTTATCAATACGTGGTTCGGCCGAAAAACTTAGTTTAGCACGGCTGCGGCCGGCAACCGCGCTTAACATATTTAGCCTAACATGTTTATGTGCCGACCGGCGGCGGGCGCGGCGCTTGGGGCAAGGCGCGCGGCTAGGTAGTGGGTCATTTTCATTGTTGAACAAAACAGAATAGTAGTGCAATCCGATCCGGTCTGTGCTATATCCTTGTCCATGCCTACCCGCGCAAGCAAGCGACCGCCACGCGACGCAAACCAACTCGCCAAGTATATCTTGGATGTGACGACCGGCGATGCTGAGAAGATACAGCCGCCGAAGAAGAATCCGGCGGCTGTAGCTTTGGGCAAGTTAGGCGCGAGCAAGGGCGGGCAGGCTCGCGCCTTGAGCTTGTCTGCCAAAAAACGTAAAGAGATAGCTAAGAAGGCAGCAGGGGCACGTTGGAATAAGCCGTAATCCTCTTGGCAAGTCCCTCGCTGTCTGATATAAGACCCCGCAATTCTCACGAAAGGGCTGTTATGGATAAAGCTGAGGCACGCGCCACACCCGCAAGTCTGCTACCAAGAAACGCGAACGAGTTCATTGAGCAACAACTCGATGAGCGGATTAAGGCTATTGAGTCGCAATACAGGGCGCATGCAATTAGCTTTGTCGGCCCAGTTCTATCTGGCGTTGATGACATAATCCGCCTAGCTGTAGAGAAGCGGCACAACGAATTGCCCACGCGCAGAAAACTTATCTTCCTACTTACCACAACTGGAGGATACATTGAGGTTGTTCAAAGGATAGTTGCAACATTGCGCAGCCATTACCAATTGGTTGACTTTATTATCCCCAACTATGCTTACTCTGCGGGTACGGTATTGGCAATGTCGGGTGACGCTATCCACATGGACTATTATTCTCGACTGGGGCCAATTGACCCTCAAGTAGAAAACCAGAAAGGCCGCTTAGTTCCAGCATTGGGCTATCTGGAGAAGTACAATCAACTTCTTGAGAAAGCCCAACAGAAAACCATTACAATGCCGGAAGTACAGTTGCTCATTCAGGGTTTTGATCAGGCCGAGTTGCATCAAATTGAACATGCCCGCGAACTGTCTGTTGCTCTGCTAATAGAATGGCTTGTAAAATATAAGTTCAAGAATTGGAAGAAAACCACAACAAGGGGGCTACAAGTAACAAGGAAAATGAAAATGAAACGCGCGGAAGATATAGCGCGTGATCTAAATGAAACAAAGAAGTGGCATACTCATGGGCATGGAATATCAATGGACGTACTTATGAACGACTTGAATCTATTAATTGATAACTTTGGGGCAGACCCTAATCTATCCGGCGCGATTAGGGGATACAATGATCTTCTTTCTGACTACATGGCGAAACTTGGAGTAAGGGGTGCAATCCACTTTTCTGGTAGCTACACACCCTTTGCATTGCAATAGAAGGAGGAAACCATGCCACAGACTGTTGATCTAGAGGAAATCATCAGGAACAACCCGCATGTTGATCCCAGACAACTTCGTGAAAGCATGGAGTTGCTGGAGGAGTTGCGGAAGCGTGGCGTATCCGAGCGCGGTTATCAGCTTGTACCGCCTTTCTCTGGGAAGCGCGTACAAGTTGTGGATAACTCCTCTGAAGACCCCCGCACTGTCCATCTAAACCGTACCTAGAGCCATCAAACATCACCAAGCGAAGATGCCCTAGCTATCTAATGGCTAGGGCATCTTTTTCTTCGCATAAGAAGATTTTCCTTGCATTCTTGCCCGCGCAAGCATATAATCACTTTCAAGATGAACAAGCTAAACAACGAACGACGCGCCCAAGTAATCGCCGCTTTAGTCGAAGGCTGTAGCATTCGCTCAACTGTCCGTATGACCGGCACGGCGAAGAATACAGTTATCAAATTGTTGGAAGATGTCGGCACGGCTTGCGCGAAGTATCAGGATGAACACTTGCGCGGGCTTGAATGCAGAATCTTACAATGTGATGAGATATGGTCGTTCTGTCATTCCAAGAAAAAGAATGTCGCACCGGAGCATGAAGGCATTCTAGGTTATGGCGACGTGTGGACTTGGGTGGCGATTGAACAAGAGACGAAGATCGTTCCGTGCTGGCACGTCGGACATCGTGACGCACGCGCGGCTGAACAGTTCATCACAGACTTAGCGAGCCGCTTGAAGCATCGCGTACAGCTAACGACGGACGGACTCAAGGCTTATGTGGAGGCTGTCGAGGGCGCGTTCGGCTGTGATATTGATTATGCGATGCTGGTTAAGCTGTACGGCAATCCGCAAGACGAAGTGAGATATAGTCCGGCGGAATGTTGCGGCACGCGCACAGAGGTTATC
>JBBRYU010000059.1:0-18258 GCA_038237345.1 Pyrinomonadales bacterium | reverse complement strand
CTTGCCGTTGTGACGAAACTCGGTTGCGCGCTGCAATCGCACGCGCTGCGAGATGTTTGGCTGCGGCGAGTGCGCTCGCGCCGCACGACACGCTCCGAGTTGAGCGTGGTCAGAAGCGTCGTCGAACTGCTCACGCGCGATAATAGCCTGTGGCAGTTGCTCAATCATTACAGTAAGCTCGATTTGGAAGCCGAGTTATAAATGTGTCCAGACATCAGGGCTGATTGATAAGACTGATATTCAAAGAGCGGGACGGGTGCGTTCAACCGATGGCTTGATGGTGCATTGTTTCGGGAAACTAACCTTTGCGATGTTGTTGTTAGTTTTCAACTCCTGATTCACAGATAACTGTCACCCGCTATCTAACCATTTCATTGGAGACTTTTACCCCTATTCACAGTAGAACTCAATCATTATTTGAGGCGTAGAATAATTCCACAGAAAGGTTCAAGTGTGGAATTACACCATTCTCCAGCTTACAAAAACATCCCGACGATATTGTTAGCAAGTGTGCTGGATTCGTCTCTAATTAACTGGGCACACTATAGGCACACAAAACTATTAGGGGCTACCACGTGATAGCCCCTAAGTTATTGACATTATTGATGGAGCCGAGGGGGATCGAACCCCTGACCTCTTGACTGCCAGTCAAGCGCTCTCCCAGCTGAGCTACGGCCCCTAAGTTTTGTTCACTGGTGCGGGAACGAGTTGCAAGAGTAGCGTAGCGCGGGAATGAGCGTCAAGCGCGCTGTCAGGCGCGGCGGCGCGCGGTGTAGAAGGCGATGAGCGCGCCCGTGATGAGCAATATGAGGCCGCCGCTGACGCGCCACAAGTTCGGCAGTTCGTGCGTGCTCGTGTCGGTGAGGACGACCGCCGCGTGCGGCGCGAGGAAGGCGGCGCGGTAGGCGATGACGCCGCCCAACGCCGCCAGCATGATCCCGAATATGATTAGCACTGCACGCACGTTCTGTTTAGCTACCGGCCGGTGAACTCCGGTTTGCGCTTCTCTAAAAAAGCGCGCACGCCTTCGTCCTTGTCCGCGCTGGAGAAGCAGAGCGCGAAGAGATCGATCTCGCGGCGCAAGCCCTCATCGAGCGTCGAGCGCGCGGCCGTCTTAACGGCCTCTTTGGCTAAGCGCAGCGCGACGGGACTTTTCTCGGCGATGCGGTTGGCTAACTCCAACGTCTTCGCTGCCAACTCTTCGTAGGGCACGACCATGTTGACAAGACCGATGGTGAGCGCGGTCTGCGCGTTGATGATCTCGCCGGTCAGGATCAATTCCATCGCCTTGCCTTCGCCGACGAGGTGCGTCAGGCGCTGCGTGCCGCCGCCGCCGGGGATGATGCCGAGGTTGATTTCGGGCTGCCCGAACGAGGCGTTCTGGCTGGCGATGCGTAGGTCGCAGGCCATGGCGAGTTCGCAGCCGCCGCCCAGACAATAACCGTTGACCATGGCGATGACCGGCTTGGGGAACGTGTCAATCGCGGTGAAGAGCGAGCGGCCGGTCATCACGTCGCGTTGGGTGACGGCCGTACGCCCGGCGAACTCCGCGATGTCTGCGCCCGCGACGAACGCCTTGTCGCCCGCGCCCGTGATGACAACGACGCGCACCGTCTCGTCCGTGCGCAACTCTTCAAACGCCGCCGCGCCTTCCGCGCGCGTCTGGATGTTCAGCGCGTTGCGCTTCTCGGGCCGGTTGATCGTGATGACGGCGACGCGCTCGCGCCGTTCGACTAACAAAGTCTCATAAATCTGCGCCATAGTTTCTCCCCGGCAAGCGTGAATCTTGTATCGTGAATAGATCAGAACTGTTTCCTTCTATTCACGATTTACGATTCACGATTCACTTGTCCTTTATGGTTGTTCGTTCTCTGGTGTGCTTACCTGTTCGTCGGCGACCCAAGAGACGAAGAGTCTGATCCAGTTTTCGGTTGGTTCGAGGATGGCGACGCCGATGCGAGCCGTGCCGTAGATGGCGGAGGCGATGCGGACGACGCGGGCGGTGGCTTCGATGGGCGCGCCGTCGGGACGATGCGCCCGCAGGTAGAGTTGATCGCCGCGATTGATTTTCTGGTTGAGATGAAAGAGCGCGCCGGTGGTGGAGAGGTCGTCCGTTTCGGTCGGCTCGCTCCACGCCGCGCCGTCGTCCGCGCGGCCCGACACGACGATTGGCAAGCGCAACGCCATACGTAGCGCAAAACGTCTGTCGTCTTGATTCGGCGTGGACATAGTCGGTTTTCAGTTTTACGTTTTCAGTTTTCAGTTTGCAATTTTCAGTTCTCGTTCTCAGCTTAACGTGCCGGCTAAAAACTGAAAGCGCAAAACTGAAAGCTGCTCAAGCTTCCCAGTGATAAAATCCTTCACCGCTCTTCTTGCCCAACTTTCCTTCGGCGACCATGTGCCGCAGCAACGCCGGCGGGCGAAACGTCTCGGAGCCGAGTGCGTGGTGCAAGTATTCGGCGATGTGCAGGCGTATGTCGAGGCCGACGAGATCGGTCAAGCGCAACGGCCCCATGGGGTGATTGTAGCCCAACTCCATCGCCGTATCTATATCTTTCGCGCTGGCCACGCCCTGTTCCAGCATTCGCATCGCCTCCAGCCCCAAGGCCACGCCCAAACGGCTCGACGCGAAACCCGGCACGTCGCGCACCGTAATCGGCTCTTTGCGCATGCGTTGACCGACCGCGCGCACCGCCGCGACTGTTGCTTCGCCCGTCTGTTCGCCGACGACGATCTCGACGAGCCGCATGAGGTGGACGGGATTGAAGAAGTGCATGCCGACGACGCGCGCCGGTTGTTTGGCGACGCGGGCAATCTCGCTAATTGAGAGCGACGATGTGTTGCTGGCGAAGATAAAATCGCGCGCGGCAATCGCTTCGATTGCGCGCAGCGTCTCGTGCTTCAACCCCAGCTGTTCCGGCACGGCCTCGATGAAGAGGTCTGCGGCGCGCGTCTCGTTTAAATCAACTGCGCCGCGTATGTGTTGTAGCGCCATGTCGCACTCGGCTTCGGTGAGCTTGGCGAGTTGCCTGCCCTTGGCTAGGTTGCGCTCGATGGCGGCGATGCCGCGCGCGAGCGGTTCGCGGGCCACGTCGCGCAGGATGACGCGAAAGCCCGCGAGCGCGGCCACCTGCGCGATGCCGTGCCCCATCGTGCCCGCGCCAAGCACGGCGATGGTCTCAATCGTGGGCGTTGTCTCTGTGTGTGTGCTCGGTGTGGTCAACGGCATGCCCGCGCGTCTGGTCTGGTTCGACTAGCTTAGAGCGAAAAGTTTATACTATACACGCAAGCGAAAAGGCTACACGCGGCGAGCGCAACGGTCGGGTGCGCAGGGCGCGGGCCATCCCTGAAGGAGTGCGAACGAGAGCGTCATGAGTAAACAGCAACTGCACCGCGAGGTCGTGATCATCGGCTCCGGCCCGGCCGGTCTGACGGCCGCCATCTATGCTGGCCGCGCGGATTTGAAGCCGCTCGTCATCGAAGGGCCGCAGCCCGGCGGGCAACTCACCATCACCACCGAAGTGGACAACTATCCCGGCTTCGCCGCGGGCATACAAGGGCCTGAGTTGATGGAACAGTTTCGCGCGCAGGCGGCGCGCTTCGGCACTGAATTCCTGACCGCGTGGATCGATCAAGTCGATCTGTCGCATCGCCCGTTTACGGTGCAGACGGAAGATCATGAGGTCAAAGCGGAGACGTTGATCATCGCGTCGGGCGCATCCGCCAAGTGGCTCGGCGTGCCGGGTGAAGCGCCCGCGCCGCACGGCCTAGGCGGCTTAGGCGTTTCGGCGTGCGCCACGTGCGACGGCTTCTTCTTCAAGGGCAAAAAGATCGTGGTCGTCGGCGGCGGCGATACGGCGATGGAAGAGGCGACATTCCTCACGCGCTACGCTGCGAGCGTCACCTTAATTCACCGGCGCGACCATCTGCGCGCGTCGAAGATCATGCAGGAAAAGGCGTTCAAGAACGAGAAGATCGACTTCATCTGGAACACGGAAATCAAAGAAATTCTCGGCGCGCCGGAGACAGGCGTGACTGGCGTGCGGCTTTCCAATCTTGAGACGAACGAGGAAAGCGTGTTCGCTTGCGAAGGCGTCTTCATTGCCATCGGGCACAAACCGAACACGGACATGTTTCGCGGGTGGCTGGAGATGGACGAGGTCGGCTATCTTAAAACGGCCGGCATCTCGATGGCCACGAACATCCCCGGCGTCTTCGCCTGCGGCGACGCGCAGGACTCATTTTATCGGCAGGCCGTCACGGCCGCCGGCACAGGCTGTATGGCCGCGATTGACGCCGAACGCTACCTCGACAATCTGCCCGTGCCCACGCCGACCGGCGAAGGGATCACCATCGAAGGCGAGCGCGTCTCGGCCAATCATGAGCTTGTCATCATGCCCGACGGCGAAGTCGTCTCCAACAAGAGCGAAAGCGCACGGGCCGGCGATTGAAAAGCAGGGATGAGAGATGAAGGATGAAAAGTTTTCTGCTTATTCATCCTTCATCCCTCATCATTCATCCTTTATTCTCGCGGTGTGAGCCGCGCGAGATAACGGCCCGTCGCTTCCTGCTCGACGACCTCACATGTCCAACCGGCTTGGCGCGCATGTTCTGTTAATGTCTCCGCATCAACGTAGAGTTGCGAGAATGGCGTGCCGCGTCGTCCTTTGTATTCCATCTGCAAATCCGACTCGCCGAAGTAGCGCCCGGTACGCTCCCGCGTTTGCACGATGGCGGCCGACTGCGCGCGGCCCGTCCGGCGTATGTCCACCGAGTCAGCCAGGAACTGACCATCGGGTTTGAGCAGTCGGCGCAGGTTATGGAGGAACGGTTGCAGCCCGGCCAGATCGCGCACGAGCGCGAGGCCGTTCATCATCGAGAGCAGCGTGTCGAAAGGCTCTGCCTCGAACGTGTGGATGTCCGCTTGCTGTGCAGCAAGGACGCCACGTGCGCGCATGACCTCGACGCACTCCGGCAAGAAATCAATCGCCACGACCGGCAGCCCGCGCGCTTGCAGCGCCAGACTGTGACAGCCTGCGCCTGCGCCGATGTCGAGCACGCGCCCGCGACATAGTTCGACGGCGGTGCGCTCCAAGGGGAACATGTCGAGCGTGCGAAAGAAAAGGCTGACCGGCACGTCCGTCGTCTGCCCGCCTTCACTGTGGACGGTAATTACGGCCGCGGTGTCGCCGCGCTGATAATCGAGCAGTGATTGCCCGTGCGGGTTGTAGTGGTTCGTATCGCTCACTTCATTGCCTCCTAAAGTCTGTGCGGGCGACGCGCGCATGGTAAGCGTGCCGGCCCGTGTTGCGGTTTTTAATTGTGTGCGTGGTGAGAATGTTTGAGTCGCCGCGCGTGCGCTGGTGCAGACACACATCGCCTATCGCGTTCATCGGTGACAAAGCGAAGCGGACGGCTCAGATTTTAGGAGACAATCATAGGCGATTGATCGAGCGCAGCTTGATCGGCGGCGATGATCTTAGACGGCGTGCGCTTTGTCAAGACGGACGAGCGCGTTGCAACCCGCCAAGCGCCAATTCAACAACTGTAGCATTTCACTTGGGGCCAGACCACTTGCAACGAGAACTTCGGTTGGCGGCAGACGAAGATGGGGAGGTCGTTCTCGTAAGGCATGACGTAAGGATGTGTGAAGGTGGCGACCTGCTCGACTTGATTGAAAGTCTTCTGCACGCCGCTCAGTTTTTCGCCGATGGTGATGACGCACTCGCCTGTGTAATCGCGCGGGCCCCAGAGCCAGTAGTTCTGGTGCCTGCTGATCGCTTTGGGCAGACCGTAGCGCGGGCCGAAAAAATCAATCGCGCCGGCCTCGCCGTAATTGCGCGTGAAGATAGCGCAGCGGCGTTGCTCGTCGGGCGGCAGCTTGTGATAAATGTCCGCGACGGCGGCGGTCAATTCCGGCCAACCGAACATGTCCGCGTAGTGTTGCGGCAACGCCCCCATGCGCTGTTTCTCTGTCTTCACGCCCTCGAAGCCGAGCGCGCGAGCGTAAGCGCGATAGGTCTCGACCGGCAGCACGGGCAGCATGAGCGGCGCAGTGATGATGCCACCGGCAAGCAGCAAACTGAGCGCAACCGGCTTAAGCCAAGCCCAAGGCAGACGCGCAAACAAATCCTCGCACCCGACCGCGCCGCCAGCAAAGAGTATCGGGTAGAAGGGCGCGAGATAATAGATTTTGCCTTTGAGCAAAACGATGAGCGCGAAGAGGCAGAGGTACGCCCAACCGAGCGCACGAAAGGGCCGACCGGCGCGCGTGCGCAAATAAAAATAGAGACCGCCGAGCCAGAGCGGGAGCGTGAGCGGATGCATGAGCACGATCTGGCCCGTGAAGAACTCGACGGGCGAGATCGGCAAGTTCTGGTTAATCGCGGCGTTGCGCAGCACTTCCAACGTGGCCCAATCGTGCTGCATCTCCCAGATGATGTTCGGCAGGAAGATGACGAATGCGAGCAGCCCGCCGAGCCAGAGCCACTTGCGCAAAAGATATTTGCGCGCGGGCGTGAGCAGCAGACCGGCGACGATGCTCACGCCGAAGAAGATCGTCGAATGTTTGTTCAGTAGCCCAAGTCCTGTGACGAGGCCGAACAACAGCCAGAGGCGCGGGCGTTCGTACTTGATGATGAGCACGACTAGATATGCGCCGAGCGTCCAGCAGAACGGCTCGAAGGCATTCATCGTCAGGATGGTGTGCAGGTACAGGT
The DNA here is from genome assembly GCA_038237345.1 of Pyrinomonadales bacterium. Lineage (GTDB taxonomy): Bacteria > Acidobacteriota > Blastocatellia > Pyrinomonadales > Pyrinomonadaceae > QHXQ01. The sequence continues at coordinate 11,539 of JBBRYU010000059.1, read as the reverse complement.
AGACTGGCGCGATGATGACCGCCAGCGCGGTCATCACGATGGCGAAGCGTGGGCCGCCAAGTTCGCGTGTGATCAAGCCGGCGACGAAGACGGTGAGCGCGCCCGCGACTGCCGCACAGAAGCGCAACGCGAACAACGAATCGCCCAAGAGCAGGCGCGAGGTGCGGGCGACGACGGCGATGAGCGGCGGCTGATCCGCGTAACCCCACGCGAGATGATCGCCGCAGGCGATGTAATAAAGCTCGTCGCGGAAGTAGCCGTAGTGCCCGTTGGTCAGGAAGTGTAAGAGGAGTTTGGCGAGGGACAAATAGACGAGCACAGCCAAGTCGCTCGTCAGGCTTGCACGGGTTAATAATCGCTTCATCGGCTGAGCGCGGCGGGCGGTTTATAACAACACAATGGAATCGTCGCGGGGGCGCAAAGGTGCGTGCCGGGGTTGCGGCGGGCGCGCCTGATGCGGGCAGGTGTCGCAATAGTCGCCGCGCCGCGCTTTGCGGTCGGCGCACTCGTTGCAGCCAAGCGTCTCGCCCAGTTGCCGCAGCAGATCGATCAGAGGCAGGAGCGTCCGGCCCTTGGCGGTCAACGCGTATTCGACGTGCGGCGGGCTGCCGCCGAGATTGCGCCGCTCGACAAGCGCGTCATGCTCCATCTCGCGCAGTCGTTCGACGAGTGTGCGACTGCTGATCGGATGCAGCGCGGCCAACAAGTCGGTTGTGCGCCGCGGTCTGCGCGCCAGATCGCGCACCACGAGCAGCGTCCATTTGTCGCCCACTATCTGCAACAAGCCCGCTACGGGGCAGCCATCGCCTCTGCGTCGTCGCATCCCTCGTCGTCGTCCTTGGGTCGTTGTTGCGTCGGCGCTTCACGCTCCCGCGCCAACGCCGCCGACGGTCTTTATGGGCGCGCAGCTTAACACAAAAGCGCGCGGCGAACTGTTAAATTCCATCGCCGCCGGGTACAGAGCTACGGACGCAAAGAGATAAGAGTATGACGAGCAGGAGGTCATAAGCTGTGTCAACTATTGAGGACGGAAGAAGCGCTTGGTGTCGCTGCACGTGGACACCCGACTGCTTTATTCTGATGGTAATTATCTAGTTGATGTAGTTGGTTAATGGCCAAGGTAGCAATCCTTCAGCCGAACTGGCGGTAATGCTGAGATAAATCATCTAGCTTATGTTAAGTAGCTAATTACCATTCATTAGGGTTGCGGGCCGCGACAGCCATTGGCACGGGCATTGCTAAAAGATCGACGAAAGCTGCGAGCGTTTGTTGGTGTCGTTGACAACGCTTCCATAGCTAGAGAAGCGACTTCACGTTGTAAGGCAAGCTTCTTTTCGCGGCCCGCGCTGTAGCGGGTAAGAACTCTTCTCCTAACCTCAGGCTCCCCTGTCCTTGGGAGAGTTACCAAGTCATTGGAGGAACAATTATGGCCACAAAGAAAAGTCGTACCAAAGCAGCGGACAGCACAGCCGCCAGTCGCACGTCATCCCCGATTGACGAACTACTACTCGCCGCACTCGAACGCAACGACGACAGCCTTGAGACCGGCCGCTTCCTGCTCACGTTCAAGGAAGGGGCCGCCGAGGAGGGCATCCAGTCTTTGGGCGCACGGGGGCAAGGCATGCGTGTGGCGGACGCGCGCGATTACAAGGGGCAGGCGGCGACGCTGGAGAGTCTCGGGGATGCCGACGCCGTGGTGTTCCCGGAGGTGGGGGTCGCGCTCGTGAGCGGCGCGGCGGCGGCGGCGCGGAGCATGAGCGCGCATGCGGAGATCGCGTCGGACAGTCCGATTGAGGTCGTCGAGCCGGAGTACTTCATGTTCGTGTACGACGCTGTGACCGAGTTCATGAGCAGCTTGACCCGGTCGGCTGAGGGCAGCAATCCCGGCGAGTATCTGCGGGGCTTCCTCCGCGCGGCAGAGACAATCGCCAAAGACCTGGGCGGCGGCATGCCCACTCCGGCGGAAGCAGGGGAAGAAGGGGCGCTGGTACTCGGCGCGACGTGGGGTCTGACCGCTTGTAAGGTGCCGCCGAGCGCACGCAGCGGCGTCGGCATCAAGGTCGCGGTGCTAGACACCGGCATGGACTTGGGGCATCCCGACTTCGTCGGGCGACCAGTCGTGAGCCAGACCTTCGTCGGCCAGCCGGTGCAAGACCTGCACAGCCACGGCACCCACTGCATCGGCACATCGTGCGGCCCGAAGGCCCCGGCGGGCAACACGCCGCGCTACGGCATCGGCTTCCGGGCTTCGATTTTCGCCGGCAAGGTGCTGAGCAATTCGGGGTCGAGCGTCGGCGGCAGCGTGGTCGCCGGTATGAACTGGGCCATCGCTAATCGTTGTCAGGTGATCTCGATGTCGCTCGGCTCGCAATCGCCGGTGCAGGCCGCCTTCACGGCGGCAGGCCAAGCCGCGTTGAACAACGGCTGCTTGCTCATCGCCGCGGCCGGCAATGCGGCCTCCAACACCGGCGCGCCCGCCAACTCGCCGACGATCATGTCGGTGGCCTCACTTGATCAGAACCTGACCCCATCAGCGTTCTCCAACTTCGGCAAGATCGAGATCGCAGCTCCGGGCCGCGATGTGTTCTCGTCCGTGCCGCGGCCGACACGCTACGGCATCAAGAGCGGCACCAGCATGGCCACGCCGCACGTGGCCGGCTGCGCCGCACTGTGGGCGGAGACCTCGCCCAATCTGCGCGGCCTGACCCTGTGGCGGAAACTGCAAGCGACGGCGAGACATCTGCCGTTCCCGGCGACGCGCGTCGGCGCGGGTCTCGTCCAAGCGCCATAGCGCCTGAGTACGTTAAACCGTCCGCGTGCGTTAAGATAGTGCCCGCCGGAAGCATCCTTCCGGCGGGTACGTTTACGTTAGGGAGTTACATCATGGCCAAGGACAAAACATGGCTGGTCACCACGTCTGGCGACCGACCGCTCAGCGAAGTGAAGAAAGATTTGGCTAAGACCGGCTTCACCATCGGTGAAGTGCTCGGCGAGATCGGGGTCATCACCGGCTCCGGCGGCGACGCGGTCGCCAAGAAACTGCGGGCGATTCCGGGCGTCGTCGATGTCTCGCCGGACACGCCCATCGACATCGGGCCGCCGGACGCGCCTGAGACTTGGTAGCTACTGGCAACTGCTGAACTAAGCGGGCGCGGCGTAGTCGCCAGCGATGACGATGGTAAGGCGGTCAGGGCGAAAGTATTTGCTTATGGCCGCGTTGACTTCGCTGAGCGTGACGGCTTCGATGAACTGCGGATAGCGATCAACGTAGTCCGCACCAAGGCGATAGAATTCCGCGTTCCATAGCGCCTCCGCGAGACCGGCGTTCGTCGAGAGCGCAACTTTGAACGAGCCGATGGCGGCGGATTTCTCGTCCGCCAGTTCGTCCGCGCGGATGCCGTGCGCGACGTAATCGCGCAGTACGTTTAACGCCGAGCCTATCGCTTGCTCCACGTTCTGCGGATTGACTGAGACGGCGATATACCACGGCCCCGCGGCAAGACTCGGCGCACGGAAGCGCGAGCCGATGCCGTAGGTCAAGCCTTCGCGGTCGCGCACCTGCAAGCCCAGCCGCGACGAGAGCGTGGACTCGCCGAGCGCGCTGTTGGCGAGGAGGGCCGCGTAATAGTCGGCAGCAGCGCGGCGCAGGGGTGCGGCCGAGCCGAGCATGACGTCCACGTTCGTTTTGCCTTCGACGAATACGATCTCGCGCTGCGTCGTCTCAGCTTGCGCCGGATCATCTACGTCCACCTCGATGCGCACCGGCCCCTTGAACTCACCAAACGCCGCGCGAAACTGCTCGCGCACTTCCAAAGTTTTAACCGCGCCCGCGATGGCTACGACGAGCGAACGCCCGCCATATCGTTCGTCGTAAAAGCGGCGCACGTCCGCGACCGTGATCGCGTTGATGTTGGCGATGAGATGTGCGCCGGCCGGTTGATGAAAAGGGTTTGCGGGATGGAAGAGCAGTTGCGTGAGTCGCTCGTAAGCGCGGGCGCGCGTATTCGCCTGCTGCTCCTGAATCGCGGCGATGGTCTGCTGCTTCAGCTTCTCTAGTTCGTCGGCTGGAAACGACGGCTCGCGCAACTCCTCCGCCAGCGTATCGAGCAAGAGCGGCATGTCGGCGGCGAGCGCGCGGCCGGCGATGTTGACTGCGAACGGATCGGTCGAGAAATCAAGCTCCGCGCCGACCGCTTCGAGATCGCCCGCGAGTTGCAGTTTCGTGCGTCGCCGCGTGCCGCGCGCCAGCATATCGGCGGTGAGGAGCGCGAGACCGGGCTTATCACGCGGCTCAAAGTAAGAGCCGGCGCGCAGACTCCCGCGCAGCGCGAGCGTCGGCGTCGCGTGGTTCTCCAATACGAGCAGCGTCGCGCCCGTGTCTAGTTCTGCCCGCGCGACACGCGTGGCGAAGTGCGTGCGCCCGACGTTTGCGCTCGTGTTCGCTGTCGCGGCAGCAGAAGATTTGTCGCCCTGTGCCGCGACCGGCTGCTGCGTCTGCGCCTGCGGCGTTTTGCTGTCACCTTGCATGCTCATCAATCGTCCGTCTCATCCGTCTCAATAGTCTCAGCCGCCGCGCCGTTGCCATTTGCTTTCGGCATAAAATAGCCGACGGTGCGATTGTCTGCGTGAAAATACTCTTGCGCGACGCTGCACACGTCCGCCGCCGCGACGCGCGCGATGTTCGTCGCATAGTCCTTGTAGAAGCGCCAGTCGGCGACCGCCTCGGCCTCGGACATCTGCATGGCGACGTTATGTGTGCCGTCGCGATTGTAGGCGACCTGCGCAAGTATCTGCCGCCGCGCTTTCTCAATCTCCGCCTCTGGCATCTCGGCCGCGCCCGCGCGTTGCAGTTCCTGCAAAACCACTGCCTCGACCGCCTGCGGTTCGACGCCGGGCTTGACCGTCGCATAGACGTTGAAGAGTCCGGGGTCGCGGAACTGATCGCAGTTGCTCGTGACGCTGATGGCGAGTTGCGTCTCGACGAGTGCCTGATAGAGCCGGCTGGTCAACCCGTGCGCCAGCGCGGCCGAGAGGACGACGAGCGCATAGCTATCGTTCGCGGCGGGCGGGTTGGCTGCACGCGCCGTCAACGTCTCATTTGCCAGCACGTTCATCTGGCCGAGCACGGCAGGCGTGTGATGCGCGACCTGCACGTGGGCCAACTCGCCCGCGCGCCGGACGATGATGCGCCGCTCGCCTTCCTGCGCCGGTTCGTCCGTGTAGACTTCCGGGATCGGCGCGCGCGTCGCCGTATGCGCGCCGAAGTGCGCGGCGAGCAATGCGAGTGCCCCATTCAGATCGAAGTCGCCGACGAGGATCACGGTCGCGTTGTTCGGGTGATAGAACGTGTCGTAGAACTCTTTCAAGCGCGCGGTCGGGACGTTTTCCACGTCGGCGCGCCAGCCGATGGTCGGGTGATGATAAGGATGCTCGCGGAAGGCGGTCGCATAGACGGCTTCATCCAGCACGAGCACCGGTTCATTCTGCCCGCGCTCTAACTCGTTGCGCACGACGGTCATCTCCGCTTGGCGATCCGCATCGGCGATGAACGAATTGCGCATGCGGTCGGCTTCGAGGCGGACGGCTAATTCGAGTTGATCGCTGGGTACGGTCTCGAAATAATTGGTGCGGTCGTACCACGTGGTGGCGTTGAAATCCGCGCCGATCTTCTGGAGCGTCGCGGCGATCTGCGTGTTGCGCTCTTTGTTGAAAGTTGGCGTGCCCTTGAACAGCATGTGCTCAAGCAGATGCGTTGCGCCCGTGTGCCCGACCGCTTCGTTGCGCGAGCCGACTTTGTAGAGCACGAGCAACGTCACGACCGGCGCGACGCGATTCTCGACCAGCAAAACTTTCAAGTCGTTCGCCAGACGGTACTCGCTTATGCCCGCGCTCGCGGTCACGAACTCGACACCGGCGGGCGTTTGTTCCGGCGGCACGGTGGCCGGTTGCTTCTCTTCTCTCATTTGCGCTTGTAGGGCTGCCGCCTGTTTATTTTCCGCCCGGCGTAGGCGGGCAACAGTAGTCTTAAACTTTGCCCGGCGGGATCAAGCTGATCCGACGCGCGGCCATGGCACTCAACCTGGGGAATTGATAAACACCAGCATGCTAACAGACAAACCGGCGCGAGGTAAATCGGCGGCCCGCGCACGCGCGATAGGCTGAAATTGACGCATGAACTTGCAAATAAAGATGTTGGCGCGGTGGCGGCTTTGCTGTATAAAGTGCTTGACGGAATTATCAATGAGGCGTATTGTGCGACCTATGACTGTTGTGCGCTTGCCGCGCCCGCATCCAACCACAGAACAAGAACCGCCCGCCCTGCATGCGCGGGCGATGGACAACCTGCGTTTCATCCGCGAGACGATGGAAGCGTCGGCGTCGTTCACCGCCGTGTCGGGTTGGGGGCAGTGCGCCATCGGGCTGACGGCGCTCGCGGCGGCCTACGTGGCTGCGCGACAGTCGGTCGAGAGCCAGCGCATCACAGGCGCGTGGATCAAGGTGTGGCTGGTGGCGGCATTCGTCGCGCTCGCGATCTCCGGCGGGACGATGTGGCTGAAGGCGCGAGCGGCGCAGACGCCGCTGCTAGCACGTCCGGGGCGCAAACTCGCGCTCAACTTCGCGCCGCCCGTCTTCGTCGGCGCGCTCTTGACGCTCGCGCTCTACCGCGCCGGGTTGACCGGATTAATCCCGGCGACGTGGTTGCTGCTCTACGGCGCGGGCGTGGTCACGGGCGGCGCGTTCTCCGTGCAGATCGTGCCCGTGATGGGCCTGTGCTTCATGCTCGCCGGCGCGGTCGCGCTCGTCAGCCCGTTGGCTTGGACGAACGGCTTGATGGCGACCGCCTTCGGCGGCTTGCACATTGTCTTCGGCGTCTTGATTGCGAGGAGACACGGTGGCTAAACAGAACGCGCTTAAACAAACCGCACCGAAGGGCAGTGCGCAGCCGGCGCACTTCCGCGCGATGCGCAGTCAGTCGGCCGCTGAGACGCACCGCGCAACGGCCGCGCTGGATCGTTTGATCCACGAACGGCTGCGGCTCGGCATCGTCAGCGCGCTGGCAGCCAATCGCTCGCTCACGTTCAACGAGTTGAAAGAGTTGCTCAAGACGAGCGACGGCAATTTGAGCGTGCATGCGCGCAAACTCGAAGATGCGGCGTACGTCACCTGCGAGAAATCCTTCGACGGGCGCACGCCGAAGACCGAGTACAAATTGACGACGACGGGCCGCCGCGCGCTCGAACACTATCTCAATCACATGGAAGCGCTCATCCGCGCGACACGCGCAGGCTAGGCGCGGCGCGAAAAATTTTTACCCGTGGACTTTATGCTGCAAAGGGCTTTGTTACAATCGAACATGGACGGTCTGCACGTCGCCATCATCATGGACGGCAACGGGCGTTGGGCCACGGCGCGGGGCCTCGTGCGCACGGCCGGTCATCGCGCGGGCGCAACTGCTGTGCGCCGCACGGTCGAGGCTGCGTCCGCATTAGGGATCAACTGTCTAACGCTCTATGCCTTTTCGGCCGACAACTGGCAACGCCCGCCGCGTGAGGTCGTGTTGCTTATGCGCCTGTTGCGCTGCTATCTGCTGACCGAGACCGAGCGTTGCATCGCGCAGGGCGTTCGCGTCCAATTTATCGGCCGGCGCGACCGTCTGTCCGCGCCCCTGCGCGCCGCCGTCGAACGGGCCGAACAGGCGACGGCCCACTGCGCCACGCTCCACCTGCGCATCGCCGTTGATTACTCGGCGCGCGATGCCATCCTGCGCGCTTGCACACAACTGCACACAGAGCATGCAGCCGTGTCTGTTGCTGCCTTCCCGCACGAGCAGTCTCATCTCTTTGCGCAGTCTGCCCGGCCGATACTTTCGCGCGCGGCGTTCGCGCGATTGCTCGGCGCGGCGCAGCATGAAGCGACGGCCGCGCCCGATGTCGATCTCTTGATCCGCACCGGCGGCGAGCAACGGTTGAGTGATTTTCTGTTGTGGGAATGCGCCTACGCGGAACTCTATTTCACGCGCCGGATGTGGCCGGATTTCGGCGCGGACGATCTGCGCGCGGCCGTCGCGGAATATCATGCGCGCGAGCGCCGTTTCGGGCGCGTACCCATCGCCGCGGCGGGTTAGCAGTAAGGGGCAGTGGCAAATGAGGAAGGAGTGGTCATGAACACAAACGTCAATCTTGAAGCGGCCATCGGCGTGCTCGGTTTTCTGGGCACAGGCTTGTTGTTGTGCGGCGCAACGCTCGTCCTGCTGTACCTGTTGGTGCGGGGACGACGCGCGGCGGCGGGTAACGTCTTGCTTGTTGCGCTCGGTATCTGTGTCGCTTACGCGGGCGTGCTCGTTATCTTCTCGCTGGCGAGCGCGGAGAAGGCGCTGGCGCGCGGCGCGGAGAAGCATTTCTGCGAGATCGATTGTCATCTCGCCTACTCGGTCGCAGACGTGCGCCAGACGAAGACGCTGGGGCCGCCCGCGCAAGTGGCGACGGCGCAGGGCGTCTTCTACGTCGTGACGGTCAAGACGCGCTTCGACGAGCAGACAACTTCAGCGCAGCGCGGCGACGGCCAACTTACACCGAACAGCCGCATCGCCACTGTGCTGGACGCGCAGGGGCGCGAGTACACGGTCTCGCCCGCTGGGCAACGCGCGCTGGAGTTGAGCGCAGGGACGGGCATGCCGTTCACGACGCCGCTCCGGCCCGGCGAGTCTTACACGACGCAACTCGTCTTCGATCTGCCGGCGGACGCGCCCGCCCCGCGCCTGCTCATTCATGAGGGCGAGACGATCACACACTTCATCATCGGGCACGAGAACAGCCCGCTGCACAAGAAGACCGAGTTCCAACTAGGCGCGCAGGGTTAGCAGACAGCGCGCACGCTGAACGACGGCAGATGAAAATGAAACTCGCGGCCGGGTCAGGCGTGCTGTTGTGTGTGACGACGCAAGAATGTTGAAAGGTAAGGACATGAACGAGCGAACGAGACAGGGGTTGCACATCATCGCCGCGGCCTTATTGCTGGGTGTGTTGGGCGATGCGTTGCTACGCGCGCCGGGGTTGGGCTTGAACTTCTTCTTGCTGACGTGCGCGCTCGCGGCGGCGGCGGTCGTGCTGCTGAAATGTTGGCGGCGCGCGACGTTGCAGGGCGAGGGCAGTTGGCTGTTGCTGCCGATGATCGCGTGCGCGGCTGCGTGCGCGTGGCGCGACTCGCCGACATTGAAGTTGCTCGACGTGCTGGCGGTTGGGTGCGCGTTCGGGTTGCTGAGGTGGCGTGCGCGCGGCAGGAGCGTCCGGCTCGCGGGTTTGAGCGAGTATGCGCGTGTCCTAGCGGGAGCGGGCTTGAGCGCGCTCTTCGGCGGCGTGCCGCTCGTCTTTGTGGACGTGCGCTGGCGCGAACTGCCGCTGGCGCGCACGAGTTGGATGCGCCACTTAGCGGCGGTCGCGCGCGGGTTGCTCATTGCCGTGCCGCTGCTCTTAGTCTTCGGCGCGCTCTTCATGGCGGCCGATGCGATCTTCGCCGGGTTGATCAATCGCACCTTTCAGTTCGACGCGGACGCGCTCTTCTCGCACGGTCTGTTGCTCAGCCTCTGCGCGTGGGTCAGCGCCGGTTACTTGCGCGGACTGCTAACCAGCAAGCCGCAGTTCAGTCATGCCACAACCGATGCGAGCCAGCCGTTAGCTAACAAGCCAAGCGAAAGCAATGATGCGTGCGCGCCGTCTGCGCCGCTTGCCTCCATCACAGCCGCGCCGCTCGAACCGCGCCCCGCGCCGAGTGTGCTGCACGACAGCGCGAGTCCTGACGCGCAGCCGCAACCAGCAGCGACAAAAGCTGCGCTGGACAACGACGCGCATAACGAACGCGGGCAAAGCGTGCGCAGCGACAAGTCCGCGCCGTGCGCCGTCACGCCCACGTCACAGTTCGCGCTGGGCGCGGTCGAAGTCGGCGTCGCGCTCGGTGCGCTCAACGCGCTGTTCCTCGGCTTCGTCTGCGTGCAGATACGTTATTTGTTCGGCGGCGCGGCGTGGGTGGCGGCAACCGGCGGGCTGACTTACGCTGAGTACGCGCGGCGCGGCTTCTTCGAGTTGGTCTGGGCCACTGCGCTCGTGCTGCCTTTGCTGCTCGCCTTCCACTGGCTGCTGCGTCGCGATGATGCAACCGCCCAGCGCATCTTTCGCGCACTCGCGTTCGCACAGATCGTGTTGCTGTTCGTCGTCATCGCTTCCGCGATCACGCGCATGCGGCTCTACCAACGCGAGTATGGTCTGACCGAACTACGGCTCTACACGATGGCTTTCATGGGGTGGCTCGCCCTCGTCTTCGTCTGGTTTGCGGCGACGGTGCTGCGCGGCGCGCGGGCGCGCTTCGCCTGCGGCGCGCTCGTCTCAGCCCTGCTCGTCATCGGCGCGCTCCACTTGCTCAATCCCGATGCGACCATCGTCCGCGCAAATCTCGCGCACGCACGTGCGGGGCGCGCGTTCGACGCCAACTATGCGACTACGCTCAGCGCGGACGCCGTGCCCGCGCTCATCCGCGCGCTGCCCGGTCTGACGCAGGACGAACGCTGTCTGGCGGCGCGCGAACTGCTGGCGCGTTGGTCGGGCGCGGACGCGGACTGGCGCGCGTGGAACATGGCGCGCAGCGACGCTTGGCGCACAGTCGCGACGCAGGCCGAAAGTCTGCACGCATGGGCCTGCGCGCCGCCGGTTGCGCCGGTCACGACGACAACAACAACAACAATAACGCCCGCCACGAACGAGGTAACGCCGGCTGCTGCGCCTGCCCAAACGATTACGCCCGACCCGCAGGGGCAAATAAAATTCGTCGCGCCCGGCGCACCGCAGCCTGCTTTGCGCGTTGCGCCAAAGCTCGCGCCGCAAGCCCCGGCGCAGGCAACATCGCGCAAGCGGAAACGGGGTCAGCGATGATGCGCGTGAATGAACAGTACGACGTGGTTATCATCGGCGCGGGGCTTGGTGGGTTGCAGTGCGCGCGGCTGTTGGGGCGTGCGGGCGTGCGCGTGCTGCTGGTTGATCGCAAGTGTGCGCTCGATGAAGCGGTGCATACGACGGGCATCTTCGTGCGCCGCACGCTCGAAGATTTCGATCTGCCCGCCGATTGTCTGGGGCCGGCGGTGCGCCGCGTCACGCTCTACTCGCCTGCGCGCCGTGCGCTCGCACTGGAAAGTCCGCACGACGAGTTTCGCGTCGGGCGCATGGGGCGGCTGTATCTGCGTTTTCTTGCTGAGTGTCTGCGTGCGGGCGTCGCGTGGTCGCCGGAGACGCGCTACGTCGGTTGTGAGACAAGAGAGAACAACGCGGATGTGCTGGTCGAACTTGAGGTCAAGGGGCGCGTGCGCAGAGTGTCGGCGCGGTTGCTGGTCGGCGCGGACGGCGCGCAGTCGCGCGTCGCACGCGACCTTGACCTTGAGACCAATCGCGCGTGGATCGTCGGCGTCGAAGAGGTCTACGCGGACGTGCCGCTCGTGGGCGAGCCACACTTTCATTGCTTCCTCGATCCCGCGCTCGCACCCGGTTATCTCGCG
>JBBRYU010000058.1:0-18362 GCA_038237345.1 Pyrinomonadales bacterium | reverse complement strand
TCGCGGTCAAGACCTCTTACCTGAGCGGCGCGACGAGCGAGCCTGCGCCCGCGATCCGCACGCGCGTGCTGACCGTCGGCGATGAGCACACGGTCGCGGGCGCGCTCTTCGGCGCGGGCCGCGCAGGACGCATCACGGACATCAACGGCTTTCGCATCGAAGCGCTCCCGGCCGGGTATATGATCGTCACGCGCAACGTGGACGTGCCCGGCGTCATCGGCCGCGTCGGCACAATCCTCGGCGCGCACGGCGTCAACATCAGCCGCTTCCATCTCGGTCGCCGCGAGCGCGGCGGCGAAGCCATGGCCGTCATCGAAACCGACGCCCCGCCTGACGACGCCACGCTCAACGAACTACGCGCCGCCGAGCAGATCATCTCCGCGCGCCGCATCGCATTGGAAGCATAGTTGTAGAGGTTCTATGGAGAAAATATCGTTAGCGAAATCTTTATGGTTTACCTTTTGGTCGCTCGCCGGGTTGTATGCCTGCTTTCACTGGGGCCGCCTCGCATGGCGCTCCTCTCCGGCCGAATTTAATTAGTATCTTCAACGTAAGCGAATGCAACATTTAGCTAAATGGGCTAATTTCAAAAGTACCCACATTGATGAAGACCGCCACCCCGTGCGTTATCTTTGGCAGTATCGAATAAGTTCAATTTTTGTGGGTCTGGGCAGTCTCCTAGGGTTAGCAATTGGCTTAATTGGCTTGTACCGCAACCTTTTCTGATAATAACAACGGCACTTTCTAACAAGTCACCCGAGTCATTCGCCCGTTAGCATCTCTTCATCATCGGCCACCTGATTAGATTGAATGCTTCGTGCGGGCCGTCGTTCGATTCCAAGGTTAGACGGCCTAAAGAATCTTGTGTTACTTTCAGCTAAAGAGCGGGCGTATTGAGGTGAGGATATGAGTGTGATTACTATTGAAGGCGTGGTGGAGAACGGTCAAGTTCGTCTCCCCGTGAATGTCCGCTTGCCGGAGCGGGCAAAGGTGTATGTCATTGTGCCTGACATCGAAATGCCAAAAGCTGCGTACATCGGCAGCCCCCGGTTAGTACATCCGGAACAAGCGGCTGATTTCGAGAAGGTAGTCGCCGAGGAAGGTCACGATGCCGGATTATGACGATCTCCTCTTCACCTCACCCGCACCGTTATCAGTTCAACGTCAACGTTAATCTCTGATCTCACTCGACCGTAAATTTAACGCGCTGGCTCGTGCTTGTCTTGGCGGTGCGGTCGATAATTCCAGCGTTATGCAGCTATTGAGTGATAACCTATGATAAATTCACGGCGTGAGCAAATACGAGAAGCTGCTGGTACAAATTCTGCGAGGGGCTTCCGATGCGAATGTTCCATTTGATGGTTTATGCCAGTTGCTGAGGCATTTGGGTTTCGATGAGCGGATTCGTGGCAGCCATCACATTTTCAGCAGAGAGAGCGTGGAGGAAATCCTGAATTTGCAACCGCTAGGCTCGAAGGCTAAAGCTTATCAAGTCAGACAGGTGCGCGGCGTTATCTTGAAATACAGGCTCGGAGGTCAAGACGATGAGTGAAAAATATAAATACGAGATCATCATTTATTGGAGCGCTGAGGATAGTGCTTTTGTAGCTGAAGTGCCGGAGTTACCGGGTTGCATGGCGGACGGAGCTACATATGCAGAAACTATTGCTAATGTCGAAGTAATCATTGATGAGTGGATTGAAACGGCGGAGGCGCTGGGTCGAGAGGTTCCTGAGCCGAAAGGCCGATTAATATTTGCGTAAGGATGTCTCACTAAACGCGCCGCATAATAACTCATGCAACCTAACGTCTCGATACTATTCTTTTCATGCTGGTCTTATTCCTTGCGGCTTGAAGGCCTTATGCGCGGCGAGGGGTAGTACAGGCATTGGTCTTCACTTTCATTCAACCGTAAATTTAACGCGCTGGCTCGTGCTTGTCTTGGCGGTGCGGTCAATGGCGGTGGCTTGCAGGATGTAGCGGCCGGTGGGTAGATTTTGGAGATCGATTTCGGCGGCGTAAGGCAGCGTGGCGAAGTCGGTTAGTCCTTCGGTGGCCACGCGGCGCAGGGGCGTGGTGATGACCGGCTGATCGTCGCGGAAGATTTGTATTTGCAGCGCGACATCGGGGGGCGTCGTTTGCTCGGCGCGGGTGGGGTTGTAGACGTAGAGCACGAAGCGCAGGACGGAGTTGCGCAGGAAGAGACGCGCGGGGTTGACGAGCGCTTGCGTCTGCTCGGGCGGCGCGGCTTGCCCGGCTGCGGTTGTGGCGCGCGGGCGCTCGCCGAGAAAGATGCTGCTCAGCGTGAGTTTGCCACCATCGAGTGCGGGGACGGTGAGCCATTGTGTGGCGCTGCCCGTGCGCCCGCTCTCGACCTCGCGTGCGGCGATCCGGACCTGATAGATGCCCGGTGCGATGCGCGTTTGGTGGGTGACGATGACGTGATCGGGCGTGTTGGGAGCGGATGCCGGCACGTCAGGCGCATGCTCCGGCGTTTTGGGCGTGACCGTGAGATGCCGCTCGAACGAAGCAGCGGCCGTGCCGCGTTCGTCGTAAACCACTCCGACCACGTCAATGTGTCTGCTCTGTGCGGGCGCGGGCTTGTCCACCTCTATCTGTAGCGAACTGGCGAGCAGCAACCCGTATTGCGTCGTGTTGAGGTAGTTGAGCGTGAGCGCGGTCGGCAGCGCGGTCTTCGGCGCAAACGACTTGAGCGCAGATAAGAGCGCGGGGTGCGGCGCGTCCGTGGTCGGGATTTTGACGACTGGTGTGGCGGGGCTGCCGCTCGCTTCGTTATGCTTGGCCTCGCGTTTGGCCTCGTCGCGTTTGCGCGGCGGCGCATCCACGGGCGGCGTAGTGAAGAAGCCGCGCTGCACCAGCACGGTCAACTCGGGCCGCTGGCGCACGCTCACCTCGATGCGCCGAAAACGGCCGCCACGCGACTCTTCCTGTTCGGGCCGCCACGCCAGCAGATAGTAGACGGAAGTCTCTTGCAGCGCCTTCGTGAGCGCGTTGGTCAGCGAGTTAGTGTTCAGCAGAGCGCGCCCGCCGGTCTCGCCTGCGAGCACACGCAACGGCTCCTGCATCGCCGTCGTTTCATTACCGGAACTGAGCAGTCGCCCGCTCGGATCAATTGAGCCGCCGCTGCTGGCGTCCGTTATGCCCGCCAGCGCTGCCGACAGCCCGCGCGCATCGAGCGTATAGACAACCACGCCCGCGCGCACGGCCGCGTCCGTCACACGACGTATGCGGTCGAGCGTATCGCTTTGGCCTGAGTCGAGCACGAAACCGTCCGAGACGAAGTAGACGAGTTTGCGACCGGGCAACTGCGCCGAGGTGCGTAACAGATTTTGGAGACCGGCCAGCGTGCGCGTGCTGACCGCGTTGATCTGTTGCAGGAGTTGATTGGCGCGTCCGCGCACTTGATTTTCGGCAACGCTACGGTCAGCCAGTGTGACCCTGCCACCGATAGTAGGGGAGAAGCGCAGCATCGCGTCAACGAAGGCACTGACGACGCCTGTATCGTTGCGCTCGATGCTCAACGCATCCACCGCGCTCATCGGCGGCGCGCTGTTATCGCGCGTGGTCAACTCCCGATAGCCCAGCCGCTTGACCGCCGCGCGCAGCACATCTTTCTCGTCAGTCAACTGTTGCAGAAAACCGATCTGCCCGCTCGCGGTGACGAATGCCGCTTGATCGTTCTGGCCCAACTGTTCATCTATGAACCGCAACAGCAACTCGCGCGTGCGTACGAGACTGCCGGCCGAAAGATGCAGATCGTCTATGAAGAAGAAGATGACGCGACCGCGGTCGAGCGGGCGGACAGCGGCTGTATTGCCACCCGTGTTGGCGCGGTCGCGCCCGCCGCGCGCCGCCGCGAGTTGTGCCTCTTCGTTGAAACTGCCGGCGCGCACGCGCTCGAAGAAAGAGACGGTCTGCGCGCGGCCGTCCACGCGCAGGTCGAAATCTTCGGGGCGGAGGTTGTCTATGAAGTGGCCTTGCTTGTCGAACACGAGCACGTCGGTCTGGACGAGTTGAGTGCTGACACGAATGATCTCGTCGGCGGGCGCGGGCTGGTCGGGCGTTGGTTGTTGCGCGTGCGCGGCCAGCGCGCACAGGCAGAGCGAGACGGCGAGGCAAGTGCGGCGGGGGAAAGCGGGAGCGGTCATGTGCGTTACCTGTGCGGTATCGTCCGAGGAGACCCGCGCATCTTAACACGCACGCGCCCGTCCGCGTGAGGGACGTAGAACTTTCAACATGATGCGCCCGTATAATGCTCGCACGTCATAGTCTTACTTCGCTTCCTTTCTTTGCCTTGTAAACTTGGAGGTTGGCCTTGAGTCAGTCGGATGCGACGCTGGTGCTGGATAGCGTCTCGAAAAGTTTTGATGAGTTCGTGGCCGTCGCCGACTTGAGTTTGCAGGCACGGCGCGGGCGCATCTTCGGTCTGCTTGGCCCGAACGGCGCGGGCAAGACCACGACGCTGCGCATGATCGTCGGCATCACCGCGCCGGACACGGGCCGCGTCGAAGTGTTCGGGCAGAAGCTGACGCCGGTCTTGCGCGACCGCATCGGGTATCTGCCGGAAGAGCGCGGACTGTATCGCAAGATGAAGATCAACGAGCAGTTGCGGTTCTTCGGCGAGTTGAAAGGCATGAGCGGGCGCGATGCTGAGCGCGAGATGGATCGCTGGCTGGAACGCATGAAGCTCTCGGACTGGAAGTTGAAAAAGACAGACGAGCTATCGAAGGGCATGCAACAGAAGGTGCAGTTCATCGCCGCCGTATTGCACGATCCCGAGCTGCTGATCCTCGACGAGCCGTTCTCCGGTCTCGATCCTGTCAGCGTCGAAACGCTAAAAGCGGCCGTGCTTGATCTGCAAGCAGCCGGCAAGACCATCATTCTCTCGACACATATCATGGCGCAGGCCGAACAACTCTGCGCCGACATCTGTCTGCTCAATCGTGCGCGCAAGGTGCTGGGCGGCAGCTTGCGTGAAGTCAAACGTAGCTACGGTCGTAACGCGGTCGCGCTGCGCGTCGAAGGCGCGGGCGACATACTAAACGATGCGACGCTGGTCGCTTCGCTCAAACAACATAGCGACGAGACCGAAGCGTTGCTGGCCGAGGGTGCGGACGCACAGGAGTTGCTGCGCCGGCTGGTGCAGGCGGGCGCGCGCATCTCCAAGTTCGAGCAGGTCGAGCCGAGCCTCAACGACATCTTCATCGAAAAGGTGGGCGGAAGCTGATGAGCAAACTGTTGACGATCATCCGGCGCGAATATGTGCAGCGCGTGCGCTCGCGCTTCTTCGTCTTGGCGACCGTGCTAGGCCCACTGGCCATGCTCGCCTTCACGGTTGTGCCCGCGCTCATCTTCAAAATCAACGCGGGCGGCCCCGTGCGCATCGCTATCGTGGACGAGACCGGGCACATGTACGAGCGCGTGCAAGCCGCCCTGCTGCGCAATCCGGATGCGGAGGAGGATGCGGGCGAGGCGGCCGAACAAGCAGCCACGCCTGCGGCCAATGCCGGGCGTGACCCCGGCGCACGTGCGCCACAGTCGAGTGGGCGCAGTCCGGAGGTGAGCTACACGCTGGAACAGGTCGCGCCGGCAGGCCGCGCGCCGGCTGAGGTACAGCGCGCCTTGAACGAGCGCGTGCGGCGCAACGAGCTTGACGCTTACGTTATCCTGCCGCGCGACATTCTCGCCACAGGCAAGGCTGAATACTATGCGCGCAATCTCGGCGATGTGGTCACCGTGCGGCAGTTCAAAAGTCGGTTGAGCGAGGCGGTCAGCGAGCAGCGTCTGATCGACCGCGGGATCAATGTACAGTTCGTGCATGATTCGACGCGCGAGCTTAGTCTGGCGACGCGGAAGGCGGGCGCAGCGGGCGCGGCGGCGTCAGACGGCGGCGGCAGTTTCGGGCTGGCGTTCGGCATCGGTTTCTTCATCTACATCACCGTTTTGTTATACGGACAGGTGATTCTCGGCGCGGTCGTGGAAGAGAAGGCGACGCGGCTGACGGAGATGTTGTTCTCGTCCGTAGATACGTTCACGCTGATGATGGGCAAACTGCTCGGCGTCTCGCTCGTCGCGCTCACGCAATTCTTGATCTGGGCCGGCGCGTTTCTGTTAGTGACGCTCTATGGGGCGGGCGCATTGGCCGGGAGCAATGTGCATCTACCGCACGTCGCGCCGGCGGTCGTCGTCTACGCGGTGCTGTTCTTCGTGCTGGGCTATTTCCTCTATGCTACGATCTATCTGCTGCTCGGTGCGATGGTGACGACGACGCAGGAGGGCGGGCAACTCTCGATGCCGGTCGTGTTCATGCTGGCGGCGAGCCTGTGGCTGGCCGTGCCGGTGATTCGCAGTCCGAACTCTTCGTTCGCGCGGCTCGTCTCGCTCATCCCTTTCTCTGCGCCGATCACGATGATGGCCCGCATCGTGGCTGAGCGACCACCCTTATGGGAGATCGCGCTCTCGCTGCTGATTGGCTTCGCTACAGTGGCTCTGCTCATCTGGCTGACGGCCCGCGTCTATCGCATCGGCATGCTCATGTACGGCAAGCGCGCCAGCATCCCCGAAATGCTGCGCTGGATACGGCAGGAGTAAGAAAATAGGCATTGGCAGTTAAGTCAACATGCATTTGCTGAATTCCAACCTCTAACCTTTGCTTTATGGCTACTGAAATCGAGAAAAAGTATCGCGTGACTGAGGCGCAGATTGTGGCGTTGCAGGCGCGTCTGGCGGCCGTGGGCGTGGCGGCGCGCGGCGTTGAGTTTGAAGTGAACACGTTATATGCGGGTGCTGGGCTTGAGCCGGGTCGGTGTGTGCTGCGCCTGCGGCGTGTGGGCGGGCGGGCCGTGTTGACTTACAAGGAGCGGTTCGCATCCGACGCAGCGATCAAACGGCAACGCGAAGACGAGAGCGAGGTGGCGGACGCCGATGCGATTGCGGCCATACTCGATGCGCTCGGTTACAAACCCGCGCTGGTCTATGAGAAGCGGCGCGAGACGTGGGAACTTGCCGGGGCGGAGATAGTGCTTGACGAGTTGCCGTTCGGCTGGTTCGTCGAGATCGAAGGGCCGGAGGCGGCGATCATCGAAGCGGAGTGTATGCTTGATTTAATCGCGGCCGAAGTCGAGCACGCGACTTACCCTGATCTCACCGGCCGCTTCGGTGTCATGCGCGGCACAGTCGTCGAAGCGCGTTTTGCCGAGGCACAAGAAGATTGAATAATGCGGTAGTAGTCGAGACAGGCTCTGCCGCGACAGTTATCTGCCTTGCCTCATGTCAGATGTAAACCGCTTCAAGGTTCGTGGGCCAGGAACTGCGGATCATGCCAGTCCCAAACCCGTGCGGGCTGCATATCCACATTGGCGGGGCGAATATTCCAATACCATGTTGCGCGGGACATCGCGCCGCGCGCATTGATCAGCACGCTCAAACCCAACAGCGTCGCGCCGCATGCGCGCCGCACGCGCCAGCCGCGCGTCCCCCGTTGCAACATCTCACGGGCAAGCATCCCTTGCAATCCAAGAATTGCCAACAGCACGAAGAGCGGTACGAGACCGGTTGTGTAGCGTGGGCCATAACTATGCCCGCCCCACCAAGGATCGAAACCGGCGATGACGACCAAGTGCGCCGCGATCACGCAAGCCGCCAGCATGACCAAACGTTTGCAGGGCAACGCGCGGGCGAAGCGCAGCAAGAGATAGACGACGAATAGCAAGACGGGCACGTAGACCAACAGCCCACGCGAGGGGCTGATGAGGTTGCCGGCGAAGGCGTGGGGAAAAGAGCCGAAGCGCAAGCGGCTGGCGCTATAGTAATGGGGCAGCGGCTGGCCAAAGTGATAGAACGAATAAGCAATGAACAGCGCGGCCCAAGCCGCTCCAGTCAGCGCATAGGCGCTGAAGCGTGGGCGGCGATAAACCCACAGGTAAATCGTGACGGCGATAATCGGGAGGGCATAGGTCGGCCGGACGAAGTAGAGCCAGGCCATGATGCTCGCCAGCCACACGGGCCGCAGCCGTGTCCTCGCAGTCGCATCGGCCAAGAGTTGCAGCATGGCCAGTCCGAGCAAGAAGACGCCCCACGTGTCCGACCACAATGCGCGCGACGCCGTGCTCCAGACCTGCGTGCCGAGCGCGCCGCCGAGCGCGACCAGCACGCTCCACCTGCCAGGCAGCAGTAGCCGACTCATGTAGTAGAAGACGCACGCCAGTCCGGCCATCAACAAAGCAGCCAGACTCGCCTGCATCATCGCTTCGCCTCTGTCGTCGTAAGCGCCGGCCGGGTTCGCGGCTGAGATGCCACCTGCATTCAGCAGTGCGACGTAAGGCAGCGATAGCAGGGAACTGCCGGGCGGGAAAAAGTAATAAGTGTGCCCGTTGACAACCTCTAGCTGGTAGAACTCGCCGTATGAGTTGTAGCCGACTTGCGGCTGTGCGGTGCGCGGCGGCCAGCCATAAGCATCAAGCGTGAAGCTTCTATGCCGCAGCAGACTCTGGCTGAGCAAGAGCGAGTATTTGCTGTCGGCCACTTGATGGACGTGCGAAGTGAGGAAGAGCAGCGCGGTGCAGATAAAGATGAGCGCGCTCGTCAAGAAATCTCTGCGCCGTGCCGGTTCAGGGCGCGCCTGAATGGTGTGCGTGGCCGCAGTCGCTTTTGGCATCAGTCTAATCGCGTCCGCGCAAGGCGAAAGTGTCTGCATGTTAATGCAGTGTTCAGCCTGCCCACAAGTATCATTAAAAGACGCGCTGTATCTCGGTCATACACATGCCGCCGACTTGCAGTTAGGTCATTTCTATATTTCCCGCCAACTGCTCACACTTATCGTCTGTCGCACACATGCGCGCATGGCACGTCGGTTGCGCAAGCATTGGGCGCAAGTAGACGATAATTATTTTGTCGAGTTTGGAAGGAGATGAACGTGCGTAAGCATTTTATCCTCAGTCTCTGTGTGCTGGCGCTCTCGTTTGTGGCTGTCAGTTGCGCGTCGGATACCACCAACACTTATACCGCAAACGCGAACAACGACACCACCAGCACCGCTAGCACCACCACCACGTCAACCGCGACTACTACCGCGCCGCGCACAGGCCCCGATAACTCGGAGATCACTGTGGCGGAATCCAACGGCACACGCACGGAGACGCGCACCTTCAAGAGCGGCGGGCGCGTCCAGCGTGTGGTCGTGACGACGACGACCGAAGGTCGGCGCACGGCGCGCGTCTATTCCAGCACGGGCGAGACGCGGGATTTGCCGGAGAACAAAGTGGCCAGCGCGCTCGACGCGACGGGCGATGCGCTCGCGGACGCGGCCGGCTTCGTCGCCGACAAGACCGTGGACGCGGCCAAGGCGGTGAAAGAAGGCGGCGAGACCGTGATCGAGAAGACCGGCGAGGGCGCAAAGACTGTCGGCGAGAAGACGGCCGGTGGCGCGAAGAAAGTAGGCCAGAAGACTGTTGAGGGCGCAAAGAAAACAGGCAGCGCCATTAAAAAAGCGGTGACACCTTAACAGCTTGTTTTCATGCGGATGCGCGAACGGGCCGCTGTGGATAAACCACAGCGGCCCGCTTGTTGTCTGATGTGCTATTCGCCCTGCTTGTCTGCGCAGCCGCCTGCGCGGATGATGTTATAATGCCGCCAAGTGAAATCGCGCGAGCACACCTGCTGACTGGAAGGATTTTAGCCTATGACCGACAACTCACGCTTTACCCTGATCTGCCCCTGCTGCGACGCCACGCTCGTGATCGATGCGGGCACGGGCGCGCTGCTCGCGCATGAAGAGAAGGCGAAGCCCGTCGCTTCATTCGAAGAGATGGCGAAGGGCATGGAGAAGCAAAAGCAGTTGCGCGAACAGCTCTTCGCGCAGGAGCTTGGCTCGCAAAAAGACCGCGAGCGATTGCTGGAAGAGAAATTCCGCGAAGCGTTGAAGCGCGCCGACAAAGACACCGGCGCACCCTACAAGAACCCGCTCGACCTGGACTAACCATCGCCGTCAACTGTGCGCCGGCCCTGCAATCAACTGACAATAAACTGAAAGTGCGCCGCAACAGTCGCCGCTTGTTCGGCAAATGTGTGGGTGCCGTCGCTCTCTAATAGTTCCAACCCAAGCGCCTCGACTTCTGCCGCGACCCACCGTGCGAAGCGCGCATCGCGCCTCATCCAATTCTTGAACGCTGTATCGGCATCAGCGCACTGCGCCAGAATGCCGCCAACCCACGCGCGTTACGCGTAATGTGCCCTCTGAAAATCGACGGTCGGGACGAGCCACAGCGCATGATGCCGCGTCGGGAGCAAACTCGCCACCAACCCCGGCAGCAAGGCGCTCCCTTCAACCAACAGCGGCTTGTTTTCAGTCCGCGCGCGAATGTCTGCCAGCGCCAGCGTGAAATGTTCCGCGTAGCACGCAATCACCTCGCGCACGAGGTCATCCACCGGCTGCATCCAGCGTTGCTCCCACGTGGCCGCGCACCACTTCGTCAGCGCGGGATGCAGTATGCAATCGAAGCGCTGTGCATGCGTCTCGAAGGCTTCGTCCACATGATACACGTCGAGCGGAAAACGCTCTGCTAGTAGGGAACTGATCGAGCTTTTCCCCGCGCACGGCGAGCCGCCTAGCCAGTACACATTAGCGAGCGCAGCATGCGAGTCGGTCAACAAGAATCCAAGTTGCTAGAAGATCGAGAATTTGATCGTCAGATACTTCTTCGGGTTCTGCCGGAAGTCGTAGAGGAGTTTGACTGATTCGGCGGAGAGTTGGTTGACGTTGTTGTAGAGTTGGTCGTCGGTCAGGAGTTTGCCGGCCGAGCCTTCGCCGCGTTGGACGCTGGCGACGACGGTGTCGATGCGCTCGGCTGTGGTGTTGAAGCGGGCGATGGCGGCGCGGGCGTCGTTGTAGAGCGCTTCGTCGGTGAGCAGTTTACCGGCCGAGCCGCGTCCGGCGCGGATGTCGGCAGTGATCTGGCCGACTTGATCGACGGCGACGTTGAGCCGCGAGATAGCCGAGCGCGCTTCGTTGTAGAGCGCTTCGTCGGTGAGCAGACGACCGGCCGTGCCGCGCCCGCGCCGTAGGTCTTCGGAGATGCCTTTCAGTTGCACGGTCACGTCGTTCAGATTGTTGTAGAGCGCGGGATCGTTGACGAGTTTGCCGGCCGAGCCTTGCCCGGTTCTGATCTGCGTGATCAAATCCTGCGACTCGCGCACGGTGCGGTTCAAGTTGTCGTAAAACGCTTCATCGTTGACGAAACGGCCGAGCGTGCCTTGACCCTGATTGATCTTGCCGGTGATGTCGGTCAGTTGCGCCGATAGTTTATTGAGCTGCTGCACGAGGTCGTTGCCGTTGGTGGTCAACTGATCGAAGCCGGCGGATTGCACGGAGCGCAGTTCGTAATTCTGCGAGACGGGCTGACCTAGGGCCGTGCCGGGCAGAATGTTGATGACTTTGTCAGAGCCGAGCAGACTGGGCGAGGTGAGTTGCGCGGACGAATCGGTGCGGATCAGTTCGGTCACGGGCCGCCCGTTCACCTTGCTGTCTATCGACAGCGTGGTTGAGACGCGCGGGTCTTCGGGATTGTTCGTCGCGGGCAGCAGTAACACCTCGTCCACTTTGCCGATGCGCACGCCTGCGAGGCGCACTTCCGCGCCGGGGCGCAAGCCGTCGGCGCTGGCGAACTTGGCCTGCAAGCGCAGCTTGCGCGCGAACGAGATGTCGCCCGACGCGCTCAGGATCAACAGGATCAGCACGACGACCGAGATGATGACGAGCAGCCCGACGCGCACCTCGCGCATGCCGATAGTTTTCTTTGCTGGAGGCATAGGTAGCTGTTAGCTGTTAGCTATTAGCTGTTAGCTTCTGCTTTGTTTGAGCTGAAAGCTAATAGCTAGTCGCTAATTGCTTCCTCACTTTCCTCTCATAAATCGTTTGATGTACGGGTCATCCTGCTTTTTCAGTAGCTCGTCCGTGCCGCTGAAGATGACGTGCCCGTCGCGGAGCATTAGGATTTTGGTGTTGACCAGACAGAGCTTCTGCCCTTCTTCCTCGAACATGACCTCGCCCTCGTCGTTCACGGCCGCATACTCGCCCGTCAAATATTCCACATTGTTCATCTCATGCGTGACAAACATGGAGGACACGTCTTCCAGATCGCGCAGCTTGATGGCCAACTCGCAGATGGTGCGCGCGGTGGGCGGGTCAAGCCCGGCGGTCGGCTCGTCGAACATAACGATCTGCGGGCCGCCGACGAGCGCGCGGGCGATGCCGACGCGCCGGCGCATGCCGCCCGATAGCTCGGCGGGCATCTTATCCACCGCGTCTTCGAGGTTGACGAATCTGAGCATGCGCAGCACTTCCTGTTCAACTTCGTCTTCGACCACGCCCTGCTCGTGCAGACGGTACGCGACGTTCTCGTAAACCGAAAGCGAGTCAAAGAGCGCGCCTTCTTGGAAGATCATGCCGATGTTTTTGCGCACGCGCATCATCTCGTGCTCGCTGTATTCGGTCACGTCCTCGCCGTTTACGAAGACGCGCCCCGAGTCCGGCTTCAACAGGCCCAGCACCAGCTTGATCGTCGTGGACTTGCCCGTGCCCGACCCGCCGAGAATGATCTTGGTCTCGCCGCGCATCACCGTGAATGAAAGATCGTCCAGCACCTTGCGGTCACCGAAGCTCAAGGTGACGTTGCGAAATTCGATGGCGGGGACGATGCGCTCCTCGTCCTCGATCTCTTGAAAAGTAGAGTCGGCCGCCGCGTCGCTGACGCGATGATCAGCGTCTTCGGCCTGCGGCGCGTCCGTCCGGTGCGGCGTCTCAATTTCGGTAGAGGCCATAAAAAGTGCGTGCCCGGCCCGTCAGGCGGGCATGTCCAGAATAACCTGTAACATCTTCGCCAGAAAGAAGTCGGCGACGATCACAAGTATAGATGAAGTGACTACCGCCGAGGTGGTCGAGCGGCCGACGCCGACCGTGCCGCCCTCTGTGCTCAAGCCCTTGTTGCACGAGACGCTGCCGATGATGAGACCGAAGATGATGGGCTTGAGCACGCCGCCGATGATGTCATCCGTCGTGATGCCGTGGCGGACGCTAGTTAAGAACATCGCCATCGGCATGCCGTAGAGACCGGACGAGACCGCGCCGCCGCCGACGATGCCGACAATATCGGCGACCACGGTTAGGAGCGGCAGCGTAACAAGCAACGCGACGAGGCGCGGCGCGACGAGCTTGCGCACAGGGTCTGTGCCGAGCGCCCGCATCGCGTCGATCTGTTGCGAGACGACCATCGAGCCAAGTTCCGCCGCGATGGCGGAGCCGACGCGGCCCGCACACATCAGGGCCGTGAGCACGGGGCCAAGTTCGCGCACGAGCGAGAGCGCGACGAGATAGCCGGTCTGATCCTGCGCGCCATAATACTTGAGCGTCGGATAGGTTTGCAGCGTCAGCACGCCGCCGGTGAAGAAACCAGTCAGGATAATGATCGTCAACGAGCCGACGCCGATCACGTCCGCTTGCGCGATCATCTCGTTGAAGTAGCTGGGGCGACGAAACAGCCGCCGCGCGGCGCGGGCGACCATGAGACTCGTCTCTTGAACTTCGAGCAGGGAACGGGTGGCGATATTCATGAACAATAGTTGGATGCCGGCCCATCTGCGCGCTTGTCAGGCGCGATGCACGCGGCGGCACAAAACATTATGTGCTTCCGTGCCTTATTGTCGCACAGCAAGGCTAAGCGCGCGACGCAAACTGCAAATGGCATGAGCGAGCGGGTTATCATGCGCAAAAACGAGCCGGTGCGTCAAGAGACAAGCGCTAAGACGACGGCAGGGCACTAACAAACAGAGGTGCAAAATGAGAGCCGGCCGCGGAGATGCATGTGCTGCACTTCGCGGCCGGCTCTCATTTTCGGGGGGCTGAATTTGTCTTTGTTTCGCGCTTTAAGGCCGGCGGCCTGTATTGGGCAACTGGCGGCGTAGGCGGCGGCGTTCGCGCAGCACTTCGGCCGGTGTCGAGTTGTTATTACCGCCGCTTGGCTGTGTGTCGGATGGGCGGTTCGGGTTGGGGAAGCGTTCGCGCGGGAGGCGACGCTGCTCACCGGCGGGGTTGCCCAGCCGCTCCTCGCGCTGGCGGCGGCGTAGTTGACGGAAACGTTTCAACTGCTCGGGCGTCAGCACCTGCCGCACCTTAAACTCGGTCTGCGCGTTGAGCCGGATCACAGACTCCTGCGCGGTGGCCACGTCGCGCGCCCGCTCGTTGACGATGCTCTGCTCCGGATTTTCAGAGTAGATCGCTTGGTTGAGCGCACGCCGGGCTTGCCGTAGACGTATCTGGGCAGCGGCCAAGTCTTGCTGATGCTGTTGGGCGATGGCGACGAGTTGCGTGCGCTGTTCGTCTGTCAGATTAAGCGCCGGCAGCATTTGAAAATCACTATCGCCGGGGCGCGGTTGTTCAGCCTGCGCAGGCGCGGGCATGGGTGCGTTGGCGTTGTCATTTTGCGCGTATGCCTGCCTACTCAAAACACAACAGAGCAGCGCGGGCATAAGCAGCCAGCGTACGCCGCCGAAGAATTTGAGAACTGAATGGCTCACGGTCTGAATACCTCACCGAAACATTTGCTGTCGCCCGAAGGGAACGTGCGCGTAGTTTACTTCGCGTTGGCTCAACGGTTGTTGGGCTTGCTCTGCGACGCAGGGCGACTTGCGCTCACTTCGGTCAACAGTTGCGAGAGTCGCAGGTCGTCCTCTTCCGGGTCAATGCCTGCTAATTCAGAGCCGCCAGGCCGACGGTTACGCATCGTGCCGCCGGCTTGACCGCCGCGTTGTGTGCGCAAGCTGGCGAGCATCTGCCGATAAGCAGCCTTGCTGTTCGATAGGCTCGCGTTGAGCACGTTGATCTGTTGCTGCGTCGCGTCTAATCGCGCACGTGTGGCCGCCAGCTCGCGTTGCGCCGCGTCGCGCTCGGCGATGAGTTTATCCATGTCGGCCTGCGTTAACTGAGACTGATTCGTCGCCTCTTGCGGGACTGGCGGCGGCGCGACGGGAGAGTTCGTGCTCACCCGTCCACGCAGATGCGTGTTGAATGCCACGCCATTGCCATCCCAACGAAACTCCGCGTTGACGACGGCGAGCGCAGCGAGCGCACAGACGACGAGAGACGCGGCGACCATACCGGCGCGTAGCCATAATGGTGTCAGCGTGAAGAACTCGCGCAGGGCAGTGAGCGCAGACCGACGCGGCACGACGACCGCAGCAGGCGCGTGTGCGGCGCGGCCGTTGCGGGCATATTCCGACAGCACTGCGGGCAGCGCGAGCGCGGGTGCGCGGCTTAGCACTTCCGCGTGCCACTCGCGCACAACGCCGCGCACATCGCCGAAGGCGGCAAGCTCGCTGCGGCATGGCGCGCACGCATTGAGGTGTTGCGCGAAGCTGCGCCGCGCGCTCTCGTCGGCTTCGTTGTAGAAATAGCTGACGATCTCCGCAGCGCGCTCACAGTTGTTCATGTCGGTCATACTCTTCACCCTCTTCCTATCCGGCGCAACTCAGATGTGCGCGGATTCGGCGCTGAATTTTTCGAGCCGCAGCCGCAACTGCTTGAGCGCCGTGTAGAGCCGGCTCTTGACCGTGCTTAACGGCACGTCCAGCGCGTCGGCTATCTCCTGGAACGTCAGTTCCTCAAATTCTTTCAGCACTAGCACCTCGCGCAACTCCGGCGGCAGCGCGCCTACCGCGCGCCTGACGGCCGCTGTGCGCTCGCGCCCTTCGACGACGCGCGCGGGTGAAGTGCTTGTCGGTGCAGCGAACTGCACGCCGTTTTCCGTCGCTTCGACTTCGAGCGAGGTCTCGCCGCGCACCTTGGCCCGGCGTTGCCGCGTGATGCACTGGTTGACCGCAATGCGATGCAACCACGAGGAGACTTTCGCCTCGCCGCGAAAGTTGCCGAGGTTGCGGAAGGCAGCGATAAAGGTCTCCTGCGCGGCGTCGCGTGCGTCCTCTTCACGGCCCAAGATGCCGTAGGCGAGCGCAAAGATGCGTCGCTCCCAACGGCGCACAACTAGGCCGAAGGCGTCTGCGTCGCCTGCTATTGCTCGCTCCACGATCTGCTCGTCGGTCGTCTCGGCCGTCAACATGCTGTTCCCTTCAGCGTGGCCCCGCCGCGTCGGTGCTTCAGCGAGCGCGTGCAAAAACTCCGGCGCACTCGTTCATTTAGACGCGGCGGCCTTGCCGATGGTCGAAAATATTACGCCTGCGCATCCTCCGAAAGCAAAGTGAGCCTGGCTACGGATTTCCTGCGTAAAATGAAGCGTTGACAGCCGTTGCGCCCGGCCCGTACTATTAAATTGAGCGCGCTCAAACGAGTGCGCTTGCCCCTGACAGTCGAGACCTCCGGCCTTCTCGCACAACTTTCCAATTCACCAACGCCCGCAGCGCATCACACATGTTCGAACGTTTCCGGCGCGTCCGCCTGCTCTACATCGTGCTTGGGACTCTGCTCGTAGTTGGCTTGTTGCCGCTGGGGCTGGAGGGCTGGTTGCTGTCCACTCGTAGCGCGACCGAACTGCGCTCGGTCGAAGGGCGCTATCAAGCGCAACTCGTGCAGGACAAGGCGCGGCAGATCGAGCTTTACGGGCAACGCTACCGCGACGTGGTGTCGGGCCTCGCGCGGGCTTTTGAGTTGGCGGGCGGTGTGCGCACACTCAGCGAAGCGGGCAGCGATGCGCGGCTGCAACGCGCCGTCAGCGACGACCCGAACATGATCGCGCTCAGCATCCAGCCCGTGGGCGGCGTGCCGCACGTCGCCTATCGCACGGACGTGATCGGACGCGACGAGCTGGACGAGCGCGTCGGCGATGCGCTCGCGCGCATGACGGGGCGCGGCGTCGTCATTTTGCGGCCGCATTTAATCCGTTCCAGTCAGGAGATGGCATTAACGGTCGCCGCGCCGGTAATGGGCGGCGCGGGCGGCGATGAAGTGGTCGCGGCCGTCGCGGCCGTGATCTCTTTTCAGGAAGTATTCAAGTGGGTGCAGCAGCCCACGGCGCAGAGCGAGCAAGAGTTGCTTGATCGCGGACTGCCCGTCATCTTCGTCGTGGACGCGCAGGGGCGCGCGGTCGCGCATCCGGATGCGCGTGTCGCGTACACCGAACGCTCAATGCTCGATCTGAAAGTTGTGCAGGATTGGACGGAGACGGGCACGCAGGTGCAGTCGATGCTCGAACCGTTCACGGTTGAGCGCGACGGGCGGACGAACGAGATGCTTGGCTCATATGCGACCGCCGAGTTGGACAGCGACGCGCGGCTCGGCGTGATCGCCATACAGGATGAGCGCGCCGCCCTGCGTTCAGTCACAGACATGCGCCGGCAGACCGTGCTCATCAGTCTGCTCGCGGCTACGTTCGCGCTGCTGATCGGTTTCCTCTTCGCCAAACAGCTGACGCAACCCGTGCGCTCTCTGGCCGCCGCCGCGCAGCGCATCGCCGCCGGCAACTTCGCGCACCGCATCGAGGTGCGCAGTCGCACGGAGCTCGGCGAACTCGGCGAGTCGTTCAATCAGATGACCGACCAGCTTGAGCATTACATCGAAGATTTGCGCCGCGCGGCGGAAGAGAATCGCGCTCTCTTTCTCGGCACGGTCAAGGCGCTCGCCGCCGCCATCGACGGCAAAGACCCATACACGCGCGGGCATTCCGAACGTGTCGCACGCTTCTCACTCGCCATCGCCGAACGGCTCGACTTGTCCGACGAAGAGGTGGAGAAACTGCGCATCAGCGCGCTCCTGCACGATGTCGGCAAGATCGCGATTGACGACAAGATTCTGAAGAAGCCGGCAGCGCTGACCGACGAAGAGTACGAGATCATGAAGGGGCATCCGCAGAAGGGCTACAAGATCATGTCGCAAATTCCCGCCATGCGCGACTTCCTGCCCGGCATGCACATGCACCACGAGATGATCAACGGCGCGGGCTACCCGCAAGGCTTGCAGGGCGACGAGATTCCGATGCAGGCGCGCATCGTCTCGGTCGCCGACACCTTCGACGCGATGACGACCGACCGCCCCTATCAGAAAGCCATGACGCTCGACGACGCGCTCACGCGCATCACAGCCTTCGTCGGCACGCGTTACGACGCGCAGGTCGTCGCCGCCCTCGCCGCCGCCTGCGCGGACGGCCAGATCAGCCCCGGTCGCGTCCGCCTGCGCTCACGCACCCCGAAAGACAAACTGCCCGTGCCCACCGCCATCGAGCAGCCCGTCACCGTCACCTGAAATCTATTTTGTCGAACCGGATGAGATTGAACGCGCTACTGCTAACGCTTGAGATAGTAGCAACGCACAGCACCGTTAGATGTTGCGGCCACCAGCCACC
>JBBRYU010000057.1:0-18552 GCA_038237345.1 Pyrinomonadales bacterium | reverse complement strand
CATCTTCGGGCTTAACGCTGCTGAGGCCGCGCAGTTGCAAGCTACCTTTTTGGCTAATCCCAACTTGGTACTCACCGTTGGGGCCACTTTCGGTATGTCCGGGGGCGGCAACGACGTGATTCAAGCGGTGCGGCTGACGGCGGTGCCAGAGCCGACGACGATGCTGCTGCTGGGCACAGGCTTGGCCGGCTTGGCCGGCGCAGCCAGACGGCGACGCTTAGCCACCAAACTCAACTAATCCCACACGGGAAAGTTAAAGGGTGCGGTGACTGCTCATAAGGTAGTTAGCGCACCTAACACAACTAACCACAAAGAGGCACAATGCGCAGACAGTCTGCGCATTGTGCCTCTTTGTGCCTTTGTACTCTCGCCCCGTCCAATTAACACACGAAAGCTCTGCGACTTTACGCGCTGCCGGCGCACACTCAGTTGCTATCGTAAATGCTTATCAAGCCAAGCGAGCTGCCGGTTCGCTAAGTCGATCTGGTGATTCGGCTCGGAAATGCTGTGTGGCTCGCGCGGATAGCGGACGAAGACGACTTCGACGCCGCGCCGCCTGAGCGCACGATAGTAAAGCTCGCCTTGCTGAATGGGCACGCGCCGGTCTTGTTCGCCGTGCGTGATCATGATCGGCGTCTTGACGCGATCCACGTAGGTCATGGGCGACCACTTCGCGTAAGTCTCGCGCGCTGTCCACGGCAAGCCGCCGAGGCCATAGGTCATCAGGTCAGGCACGTCCGTCTGGCCGAAGAAGCCGTACCAATCGCTGATCCCCGCGTGCCCGATGGCACACTTGAAGCGCTCCGTCTGCGTGATCGTCCAGAAAGTCATGAAGCCGCCGTATGAACCGCCCATCACAGCGAGGCGATCAGGATCGGCAACGCCGCGTTTGATCACTTCGTCCACACCCGCCATCAGGTCTTGATAATCCTTGCCGCCCCAATCGCGCAGGTTCGCGGTCTCGAACTTGTGCCCGTAGCCGGTCGAGCCGCGCGGGTTCGGCATCAAGACGGCGTAACCGTGCGCCGCATAGAGTTGTGCGTTGCGCGTGTAGCCGAACGAGAACTGCCCGTAAGGGCCGCCGTGAATCAAGAGGATCGTCGGATAGCGTTGCCCGGCGACGTAGCCGACCGGCTTCACGAGCAGACCTTCGATCTCCAGCCCGTCGGGCGCGGCCCACTTGAGCACTTCGGTGTCCGCGAGCGCGAACTCTTTGACCTGCGGATTGAAGAACGTCAACTGCTTCGCGTTCTGCCCCGTCGCCGCCGCGAGCCAGATGTTGCTCGGCTCTTTCGCATTGTTGTAAGTGAAGGCGAGCCACTCCCCGTTGCGCGCGAGATCAACTGCGCCGTATGCGCCGCGCGTCTCGAACACAGGCTGCGGCGCGCCGCCCGCCACGGGGACGCGTAAGAGTTGCCCATAGACGCCGTTCGCCCCGGACGCATAGATCATGCTGCCATCGGGCGACCACTTCGGCGCACCGTTGATCGAATCCTCGTAAGCGCCCGTCAAGCTGCGCGCCGCGCCACCCGTCGCAGCAATCAACATCAACTCGGTCTTCTCGGCCCACGACATCGGATCGGGGCTGGCGAGATAAGCGAGCTTTTGCCCGTCGCGCGACCAGCGCGGCGACTCGTCAGGGCCGGGATTATTCGTCAGTTGCCGCGCCGCACCGCCTGCGGCGGGGACGACGAAGATGTCCGTGTTGCGATCCTCCGCGATGTCCGTGAAGCTCGATTCCTGCGCGCCTTGCTTACCCGCGACGAAGGCGAGTTGCCTGGCATCCGGCGACCACTGCGGATCGGACGCGGTGAACGTGCCCTCGGTCACGCGCCGCTTCTGCTTCGTGCCGACGTCGATGGCCCAGAGATGCGAATAGACGAAGTCGTTGTCCACCACGATGGCGTCGAACTTATCCTTCTTGCGCTTGTCGCGCTCCGCCTTGTCTTTCGGCGTGTCGCGCACGACATAGGCGATCTGTCTGCCGTCGGGCGACCAGCGAAATTGCGCGACGCCCGCCTCCTCATCCGTCAACTTCTCCGCTTCGCCGCCTAGCACAGAGATGAGCCAGAGTTGATTACGCGGCGGGGCGGCGGCCGGCGCGGCCGGGTTTGCGGTGTCGCGATTGGCGAGGAAAGCGAGGCGCGTGCCGTCGGGCGACCATTGCGGCTGCGTCTCGCCGCGCTCGCCGTTCGTGAGCTTGACCGGGTCGCCGCCCGTCGCGCTGACGAGATAGATGTGCGTGTCGCGCCGCACGTCTTTGCGATTCCATTCCGTGACCGTGAACGCGATCAACTTGCCATCCGGCGACCACTGCGGCGCGCTCACGTCCACGAACGCCAGCGCGTCCTCAACCGTCAACCGCTTCCCTTCACCCGCCCACGCAAACACACACGCGGCGACGCACAGCAACACAGTCAACGAGGCTCGTTTCAGCATGGTAGGCTCCTTGTTCATCAATCGCGAACCGTGAATCGTAAATCGTGCACAGATCAAAATTGATTCCCTCTATTCACGATTTACGATTCACGGTTCACGGCTTTTTACGATTCATGTTTTTCACTTCAGCTTGCGATCAAAGAAATCCGCCGTGGCATGATAGGCGCGCAGCCAGTCTTGATGGCGGAGGAAGTCGTGTATCTCGTCGGGGAAGATCAGTTGCTCGAACTCGACGCCTTCGTCGCGCAAGCGGCGCACGAGCAAAACGGTCTGGCTGAAGGCGACGTTGCGGTCGTCGTCGCCATGGATGAGCAGCACGGGCGACTTCCATCTATTGACCGCAGAGATCGGTGACGACTCGCGCGCCAACTTCGCGCGGTCGGCCGAGTCGAGCGGCACGCGCAGGCCCGCAACGATCTGACTCCAATCGTGCACGCCGTGCAGGTCAACACCCGCCGCGAACAGATCGGAATCGCGCGCAAGACCAAGCGCCGTCAAGTAGCCGCCGTATGAGCCGCCCCACAGACCGATATGCTTCGCGTCCACATCGTCGCGCGCACGCAAGTATTTGCCGGCGGCCACGATGTCTTGATACTCAGACGCGCCGCGCGCGCCACGATGTTGCGCTTCGCGAAACGCGCGCCCGTAGCCGATGCCGCTGCGATAGTTGACCGCCAGCACCGTGTAGCCGCGACTCGCGAGATACTGATTCATCGCGTAGCTGTTGTGATAGTAGTAGAGATAATGCCAACCCAACAGCATCTGGCGGACGGGGCCGCCGTGCATGAAGACTACGCCGGGCGACTTGCCCGCCGCATTGCGCGCCTTGAACAACTGCCCGTGAATCTCCTGCCCGTCGGCGGCTTTGAAGATAATCTGTTCCGGCACGGCGAGTTGGGCGGCGGGGAAATCAACGGGGAGAGCCTGCGGCGCGAGCGGCCGCATCGCCGAACCATCAAGGTTGGCGATGTAGGGCTGGAAGGGAGCACGCGCAGTCGAATGGAAGAAGATGAGTTGCTTCCCATTGCCGACGACGTGCGGCTCCATCTCGATGCCCTCACCGCGCGTGACGGGCGCGACCGGGCTGCCATTAAGCTCGACGCGCCACAAGTGGCGACGATCTTCGTCGTCCTTATTCCCCGCGAAGATGATGGCGGTGTTGTCGGGCGTGTAAGCGAGGTTCTCGACTTCGTAGTTGCCGGGCGTAAGCAGCAGCGCGTCGCCGCCGCGTGCAGGGATCATATAGAGGTGCGACCAGCCGTCGCGCTCCGAGCGGAAGACGATGCGGTCACCCGCGACCCAGTGAAAAAATTCGTCGTCACCAAAGCCGGAGAACGAGTCCATCTCGGTCTGCGCCGATTGCCAAATCTGTTGCCCCGCGCCGGTCTGTGCATCCACGACCCAAATCGCCCAGGGCGTGATGCGCTCGCGGTCGGTCGAGTATGTGTCGGTGACGTTGAAGAGGCGGATGAAGGCGAGGCGCTTCGAGTCGGGCGACCAGCGCGCCGCGACGTCGCGATCAACGCTCGGTTGCAGCATGCGTATGCGCTGTGTGCGCGGCTCATAGATCGAGATGAACGAGTGATCGCCGCGCGCGGAGGTGAACGCGAGCATTGAACCGTCGGGCGACCACGAGGGTGTGCCGACCGCGCCGCGTACCTCGAACAATTTCTTCTCTTTCCCGCCCGACACGGGCATACTCCACACATGCTCGTCGCGGCTGAACAGCACTGCGTCGCCTTGCGGCGAGAACATGGGCGCGTCGCCTTCGCCGACGCGGACTGAGTTGCCTGTGCGCACGTCCGCGAGCCAGACTTCCTGCTTCGCGCCTGCCGGATCGCTCGTCGGGTTCGGCATTTCACCCGCTTGATTCTTGCCGCCGCCGCGCACGTAAGCGAGCTGGTTGCCATTCGGCGAAAAGACGAGCGTGGTGATCTCTTGCCCGTCGTCCTGCGTGGAGCGCGTTAGTTGGCGGGCGCGGAACGCGGGCGCTTCGGCGAGCCAGAGGTTGCGCCGGCCGGCGGCATCGAAGACCCACGCATACTTGTCGCCTTGTCGCGTGACCGCCGGCTCAGCAGGAAAGGGCGCGCTCATCACTTGTTCGAGCGTGAAAGTTTGCGCGCGTGCGCCGATGACGAAGCACACCAAGGCGAGCGGGCACAAGGCGAGGCGAAGACTCCGGGAGCGCAGCATAAGACCTCCGATACGTGTGAATCGAATGGAGCGGAGATAGCGGCCGACGAGCGACAGGACATCTGACAACCGCGCCGTATTGCCCTACAGTTTTTAACCTTAACCAACTAGGAAATGATGCCGGAATCTTATACGCTCTCCCGCGCGCTCTTTCAACTCCGCAGATCAATTCGTAGTCCCATTAGCGAACCCGAGGAAGCGTACATGCCCAACGTGATTCATCGCGCGGCGACCGCGGCGGACCTGCCCGCCGCGGTCGATCTGTTTATGGCGGCCGTCGCGCAGATGTATGAGCGACTGCACATCGAGATGCCGCTGCCACCACGCGCCGGCGTCGCACAGACGTGGGCGCACATACTCGCCACCGGCCTCTTCTATGTCGCCGAAGCCGACGATCAACTCGTCGCCATCTGCCATGCCATCGTGCGCGACCGGCTGTGGTTTCTCTCCGGCTTCTGGACACGGGCCGATCTAGTCGGCGGTGGTGTGGGCGGCCCGCTCTTGCGCCGTGTGTGGCAGGAGGGCGAGCGAGCGGGCGCGGACACGTTCTTTGTCTGGTCGTCGCCGGATCAGACGGCGATGGCCAGCTATTTGAAGTTTGGGATGCTGCCCGGCTATCAACTGTTCACGTTCGCCGGCACACCTGCGGGCTTGCCCGCCGCGCCACCCGATTACGCGATTGAACCGGCGACGCTCGCGGTCGTCTGCGCACTGGATGCGGAGATACGCGCGACGCGGCGCGAAATCGATCATCGCTTCTGGCTCGCGCAGCCGCATATCATCGCACGCCAGGTGCTACATCAAGATCGTCCCATCGGCTATTTCTACGTCACCGGCGACGCCATCGCCCCCGCCGGTTGGTCTGCGCCGGAACACGCTGCTGCCTTGCTCACGCTTGCGTATCATGCGGCGTTGGACACAGCCGGCGCGATCAGTTTGCGCGTGCCCGGCATCAATCACGACGCGATCCGATTCGCGTTTGCGCACAAGCTCAAGTTCGTCGGCGGTTACGCGCACCTGTTCACCAGCGCGCCTTTCGGCCGGCTTGAACAGTACCTGCCTTCCGGCCCGTCGCTTTATTAAATTCGTCGCCGCCCTTTATCTTCGCACCTGCCGCGCGGGCTATAGCGATTTGCAAGCACAGCACGAAGAGCGTAGTCGGTCAGTTTGAAATTTTGAGCCAGATTGATCAGTGCCCCAACTTGAGACTGACCCGCTAGGGGCCTTAACATGTATGCGCCTCATATGTGCGCTCCCCGCACGGTCAGAGGAGAAGTGCGCACCTAACGACGGCTCTCAAGGGCCAGCTAAAACGTGACAATCATTAGGTAGCCAAAGCCGATGAAGCTGAGCAGCACGCGCCCAAGTTTACCACTCGCGTTATTGCTCTGCTGCGCTGTTGTCGTCTGCGCTCAGCAGACACAGCCGCCGCAAGAGACGGGTTCGTTCCGGCAATCAGAGTTGGTCGAGTTGCCAAAGCTCGATAAGACGATCAAGTTGGACATACGCTACGCGACCGCCAATAACTTCCTCGGCCGACCTGTCTATATAGAGGCGCACGCCTTCTTGCAAAAGCCGGCCGCAGAGGCGCTCGTGCGTGTGAACAAGCGCGTGCGTAAGCAGGGCTATGGTTTGCTCGTCTTTGATGGTTATCGCCCGTGGGCGGTGACGAAAATTTTCTGGGAGATAACACCGACGGATAAGAAAGAGTTTGTCGCTGACCCGGCTAAGGGATCGCGGCACAATCGCGGCTGCGCCGTCGATCTCTCGCTCTATGAATTGCAGACCGGGCGCACTGTCGAGATGCCGTCCGCTTATGACGAGATGACTGAACGCGCGCACATAGACTATCAAGGCGGGCCGCCGGAAGCGCGCCGCCTACGCGGTCTCTTGCGCGCCGCGATGGCAGCCGAAGGCTTCAACGTCTACGCGCCCGAATGGTGGCACTACGATTACAAAGACTGGCGCGAGTATCCGATCCTCAACCTCAGTTTCAGCGAACTCATCCACGCGCAGCGAAAGTGATTTGCCGGCCCACTTGCGACGCAGCGTCATGGCGCAAGGGCGCAGCAATTCTTCTGCAAGACGATCAGCGCCGGCTGAATCCTGTGCAGCACAGCGCAAACTTACTCTCTTATTGCGTTACGCGCGGCACGCGAACGTCGAGGGTGAAGCTGCGGCCGGAGTTGCGCGCACGCCCCGGTTCGGTGAAGCGCAGGTCGGCAAACTGCACGAGCGTGTCGTCGCCGTCCGTTTGCAATTGAACGGCGGGAAAGCGCGCGAAGTGCAGGAAGATTTGCGCCCGTTCGTCCTGTTCCGCGCGCTGCACCTGCGCGCCGGCCGCGCCCTCCGGCTTCTCCACCCGCGCCACGTTCGCCTCGGTTGCTATTGCGTTTGCCGGTACGCGCGTCTCGAAGCGATAGGTCGCGCGATCCGTCTCGGCGACGGAGAGCCAGATAGTGGGGTTGGCGAACGTCGGCATCGCAGCAACGCGCAGCAGGGTCTCGCCGTGTTGCCGCGCGAGCGCAGTCGCTGTCGTGCGCGCAGTTGTCAGTGCCTGCGCCTGTATCAACGCCAGTCCAACGCAATAGCCGACGACTAACAACAGCGCGGCATGCGCCAAGCGCGCGCCGAACCGCTCGGCCAGACGCGCATGCCACGCCCAGACAACGAAGGCAATACCAGCGATCCACGGTATAAGCGTCGCAGTCGGCAGCGACGGGCCGGCGCGCAGGGTTTGATAAAACATCGCTGCCGTCAACACAAACGCGAGCGCGGCCCACACCCAAACGCGCCAGCGCGCACGAGCTGTTAACAGGAACGCCAGCGCGCCCAGTGTGAGCCAGAGCCAAGGATCAAAGATGTATAGGATGTCGCCGTAGTACCAACGCTCCTGCCACGGCAGGAAGGGGCGCACGCCGTAGCTGTTCAGCCAATCGAGCAACGGGTGCGTGGCGCACGCGAGTAAGGCAGCCAGCATGAGACCACGTAGCCGTATGCGCGGCTGTGTGTGCCGGCGACGTGCGATGTATCTTTCGCTGAGGAAGAAGACGAGCGGGAGGAGTAACGAGAGCGCGAGCACGCCGACGAGCGAATGCGTGATGCCGCGATGATGCTGCAACGCGAACCACGTCCCACCCAGGCGCGTCACCACGTCCACATCCGGCGCGTTCGCCGCGACCATGCACACCGTCGTCGCATACGGCGACAGACGTTCTAACCCCGCCTTAGCTATTAGCAAACCGACCAGCGTATGCGTGGCGTTGTCCATGAAGGGCAGAGACCAGAGATCAGGGGTCAGAGGTTAGTGATTAAGTCTTTAGACTGATCTTTGATCTCTGCCCTCTGCTCTCTCTAAAACGATAGGTCGCGCGGTGGCTCCGGCGGGAGTTTGGCGAAGCGGGCCGGGTCGAGGCGTTCAAGGCGCTCGGCGGCGTCGCGCGCGGCGGCTGATTGCGGCGCGGGTTTGCCGTCCTTGTCTTTGGCGTTGCGCGCGGTCTCGACGATGCGATAGAGGATGTCCGCGGCCTCTTGCTTCTTGCCCTGTTTCTCGTAGACAGCGGAGAGGCGCAGATTGGCCGTGTCGGCCGGAACGTTGTCGCTGTTCGCTTTCGCCAACTCGCTATAGAGCGCGGCGGCCGCGTCCAACTGTCCGTCGTCCATGTGCGCCTGTGCGAGCGCGAACTTGGCGCGGGCGGCGACTTCATCATTGCCGCTCTGCGTCAACCCTTCAAGCTCTTTGAGGCCGTTCGGGCGATCAACCGTTAACAGGTTGGCCGCGCGGAAATAGTGCGCGAGTGTCCGGTAAGGATCGCCATACTTCGCTTCGACCTTTTGAAACTCTTCGACGGCGCGTTGGGCGCGCTCTTTGTCCGTCGTGAAAGTCGGCCCCGTCGCGTTAGCCTGCGGCGTGGGCGAGACGGGCGCTTCGGCGATCTCGATAGCGCGGCCCAGCGCCCGGCGCGCTTCGTCCGTGTGTCTGCCGCGCCACCACGTAAAAACGCCGGCGAGAATAGCCAGCGCGATGAGGCCCGCGATGGCGTAGAGGATCGTGCGGCCACGGCCTTCGAGCCGGTCGCCTAGGCGGTCGAAGGCGCTGATCGTTTTATCGCGGAATGCGTCGTGCTTGAGTTCGCGTGCGCGTTTTTTATTGTATCGAGCCACGTTCTTTTCTCTTGCAACATCGCACAGACGTGCGCGTTCTAAAAATCGACGTAAGAGTGAAACGGTTCACTCTAACGACGGCTCAATAAGGTTGTCAAGCAAGCACCGGCGCGCTTTCCGGCTGTTTGCGCCGCGCGGAATCAGAGATTGTTTGACCGCCCGCAGGGTGCGTGTTACGCTCGCGCCCGGCCCGCGCGGTCCGGACGCAGAGGGTGAAGAACAAGGGCATTCACGCGAAATCGGCTCGTTCAGTATGAACTCAGCGCCGTTTAAATATGTGTGGGAACAAATCGCTCAGGGCTGGTGTCTAAGGCTGCGACTGTGCGGCGTGCGCCCGCAGACCAAGAGCGCCGACCGCTGACGGAGGACGTTTGTGAGCTTCGGAGAGCCAATCGCCCTCCGCGGGCAAGCCGAGTTGGAGTCGACCGCGCACGCGGTCACTGTGGCCGAGGCATGCACATCGCCTGAAACGCAGTTCCTTGACAGACTCCGGGCCGGCGATGCGGCCGCGTTCGACTTTCTCGTGCGCGAGCGCTCGCCCGACATCTATGCGCTGCTCTATCGCCTGACGGAAGACCCGGAAGAGGCGCGCGATCTGACGCAGGAGACTTTCCTGCAAGCTTTCCGCGCGGTCGGCAATTTTCGCGGCGACGCGGATTTGCGCACGTGGCTCTATCGCATCGCCCTCAATCAGGCGCGCAATCGTTGGCGCTGGTGGCGCAGGCGCAGACGCAACGTCACGGTCTCGCTCGACGCGACGGACGACGCGCACGAACAGCCGCTCGGCGCGCAACTGCCCGACGAGCGCAGCGTCAACCCGGAACAAGCGGCGCTGACGCGCGAGCGTGAACAGATATTGACACAGGCCCTGCGCTCACTGTCGCGCGTGTATCGTGAAGTCGTCGTGTTGCGGGACGTGGAAGGCTTGCGTTACGAGGAGGTCGCCGCGACGCTTGAGATCAGCGTCGGCACAGTCAAGTCCAGACTCTCGCGCGGGCGTGCCGAACTGCGCCGCCGACTCGAAGGTTTTAGATAAGCTAATAGCTGCTATTAGCTAACGGCTCTTTGAAGCGAATGGCTGCCCCGCCCCGGCTTGATCACAACCATCCCGGTGCCAGCAGGGTCAGGAAGCAGAAAGCACGGTTGCAACCGGCCAACCGCTCCGAGCGGAGATTGAGGCGCGCGTGGCGGCGTTGACAACGCGGCCAGCAACACCCGTCGAAAGTGTCGCCCACGCGCGTCATCTGTCCCACTCGGCGGCGGCCCAAGCGGCGTAAACCGTTACGAACTGCTTCCTTGCGGAAGGAGCAGCCGGGGTCGGCCAGCCATTCGCTCGTTATTAGAGGCTAGAGGTCAAGGATCAGTTAAAACTGTTCTTACTAACCTCTGACCTCTGACCTCTAATGCTATGACTTGCAAGGAGACACAACAAAACTTTTCGGCGTACCTCGATGGGCAACTGTCGGCTGGCGTGCGCGGAGTTGTCGGCGCGCACCTTGAACAGTGCCCGCTGTGTCGCCTGCACTTGACGGAGCTGCGCGCCATCGTGCGCGGACTGAAGCAACTCGAACGCCCGCAACCGGCTGCCAATCTCGCCACCGCGATTAGCGACGCGCTCATGATCGAGCGGGCCGCGCGCCGGCAGCAGCCGCAACTTACGCTCGCGCAAATCCTTGGCAATTGGGTGCGCCCGCGCGTCATGCCCTACACTATCGGCGCGCTGACCTCCATCTTACTTTTCATGGCCGTGACGAGCGCGTTGCGCCCGCACATCGGCTTGCTGCGCGAGATGGCAATCGCGCAACGGCTTGATTACGAAGACGTGCAAATCGTCGTCGTCCCCGTGCCGGGCCAGCCGACCGATCTGCAAGGACTGATGCCGAGTCTGAACCCGAACGGCGCGCTGGCGAAGTTAGTGCGCACGCCAGCGACAGGGCCGGCTGACGATGACGACATGGCTATCGTTGCCGACGTATTCAGCAACGGCAACGCCTCGCTCGCTGAAGTAGTGCAGACCCCGCGCAATCGCCACATGCTGGTCGAAGTCGAAGCCGCGCTCCGCCAGACGCCGCCCTTCGTCCCCGCCGCGCGCGACCAGCGCCCGCAGACGATGCGTGTCGTACTCTCCATCTCAAAGGTGAACGTGCCGGATCGTAGCTTCTGAAACAAAGCGAAAAAGCTGTAAGCGCAGATAGAGTAAACGGGGGAGAAGACTGAGTTTCTCCCCCGTTTCTGTTTTCTACTTTAACCGGTCGCGTTGCTTTTACTGCGCGCCAAACCTGAGCCGGTACTCGGCAGAGTTCATAAAGCCGTTGACCATGGTGCGCTGATTGCCACTCTGCAATACCTGCAACCACGACTGATACCCCGCGGCCTCTGGCTTGCGCCGCAGATAACCATAATACTGCATCGCCACGAATGCGTTGTTGAACTCGGCGGCATTCACCTGGTCGCTATCTGCAATCGCCCGAAACACCTGCGCCCGCGTCGACGTCTGATTATCGAGCCGGGTGGTTAAGTCCGCCCCTGTTAACGTCACCTTCTCCGTGCCATCTGGATTAGCCGGAAGAGGCGTCGTCACTTGCGTTAACTGATAGCGGTTGAGCAATGCGGCGACGTAGTTGGCGTTCGATAAACTACCATAGGCGGTCTGGAACTCTGCCCGCCCCGTGAATAGGGTGGCTAACTGTGCCTTGCGGGCAAACACCTCTACCGCCGTTTGGCCCGCCACGAAACTCATGTCCGGGATGATCTCCAGATACTCCGGCAAACGGTTGTACGCCAGCTTGTAGAAGCGGAACACGTAGAAGCCCTTGAGTTGGAACTCCGGCGAGCCGAAGAACGACAACGACACGTTGATGCGGTCACAGCCGGCTGCCGGCGAGTTGGGATCGATGTTATTGACGTTGGCGCAGTTGGTCAAGATGTTCGACCACGGCTCGCTCTGTTCCGGTTCACGGGCGAGGAAGTCCAGATACTGTTGGCGCACAAAGAACTGCGTCGTGTAGATCGGGTTCGGTGTGCCGGGTTGATCGTTATCCAGAATAGTGATCGTGGCCGTGGCAGGTGTGCCCAGGGGTGTGCCGCCAACGTTATTGAGTTGGACTTGGAACGTTTCGTTGCCTTCCGGATAGGCATCGTCGAGGACGGGCACGGTCAGCGTCTTCTGTGTCTCGCCCGCGGCGAACTGAAGCGTGCCAGTCACGGCGGCGAAGTCGCAGCGCCCGTAAGCGCCGCCTTGATTGTTAACCGTATCGGCGCACCCGACCGTGAACGTATCAGTATCAACTGTGCGGTAATCTACAGTAGCTACGCCGGAACTAGCACCGCCCCGAATGACAGTCAAAGTCGCCCGCCCGGCAGCTTCGCCGACTTGTATATTGGCCGCGCTGAAATGCACGGTCGGGTCGTCCGGCGCATTCGCCGTTAGCTCGTATGCGCCGCGCCCGTATGTGCCGATCTGTATCTGCCCGCTCGCGTTCGCCGTTATGTCCGAGACAACTACGGGCGGCAGGCCCTGATTGAAACTCTCCCAGACCGGCCCGCCCGTGAGCGAGCGATAAACGCCGATGTCGGTCGCGACATAGAGCGTCGTCGGCACGAGCGGATCGGGCATGATGTCGCTGGCGGGCACGTTCGGCAGACTCGTCGGCGCGCTGCCGCTCAGATCAATCCACGTCTGCCCCTGATTGCTCGTCTTGAAGACGTGCCCTGAGCCATAGCCGCTCACAGTCAGATAGGCGATTGATGAATTCAACGGATCAACCGTGATCGAACTGATGAAACGATTGGGCAAGCCCGCCGTGATCTCCGTCCACGTCTGCCCGGCATTGGCCGTGACCATCACGCGCCCCTGCGCCGAGCCGGTGTAAATCACCTGCGCGCTGGCTTTGCGCTCAACACCGATAGCGGTCAACACGTCCGTGCCGCCCTTAGTCAGATCGGTCGCACTGGGCGCGCTCCAGGTTGTCGGGCTAATAGGAATGTTCGGATCAGCGTAGGACGTGCTGACGAACAGTTTCCACGTGCCAAAGTAGAGAGTTGAGTCCACGCCATTGCTTGTGAACGGCGCGTAGAAGGAGATACGCGGGCTGGTATTACACTCGTTGAAAGTATTGCAACTGCTTGTGCGCCGGCCTAGTTCAGTGCGCGAACCGTCGGCGTTGAAGCGCCACCAACGAATCGCGCCGTAGATGTAGGTGCTGAAGACGATGGTTGGATCGGGCGCGTTCACTACCGGATGACCGCCGTCGCCTTCCGCGAACTCTTGCCAGCCGTTGCCGCTCGTCGCGCGCACCTGCGTGCCATTGTCCTGCGTGCCGCCGTAAGTGCGCGTCGCATCGGTCGGGTGCATAGCGATACCGGTGAACTGCGCGAGCGCGAGCGTCGCATTAAGCGCTTGAAACGTCGCGCCGCCATTTGTGGACTTCGAGATGCCGCCATCGTTGCCGATGTAGATCGTGTTCGGATCGTTCGGCGCGAAAGCGAACGAGTGTTGATCCGGATGCGAGAGCGAGTTAAAGGGATTATATGAGAACGTATTGGCCGATGAGTTGAAGACAAAATTTCTTGTCAGACTCGCCCACGTCTGGCCGCCATCTATGGACTTATACACGTCGCGCGTGCCGACGTAGAGCGTGTTCGCATTCGCCGGGTCAACAGCGATATAAGCGTTATAGCCAAACTGTCCCCAATCAATGCCGGTCGAGTTGCGCGGCACACAAGTCACGATGCCGGTGTCTGTGCAAGCGACGACAAGCAACTGCGCGGCAGACGGGCTGATGGTATTGCCCGTGAACAGATAAAGCGTGTCCGGCGCGGCCGGCGT
The DNA here is from genome assembly GCA_038237345.1 of Pyrinomonadales bacterium. Taxonomy (GTDB): domain Bacteria; phylum Acidobacteriota; class Blastocatellia; order Pyrinomonadales; family Pyrinomonadaceae; genus QHXQ01. The sequence continues at coordinate 4,928 of JBBRYU010000057.1, read as the reverse complement.
CACGCCGATGCGCATGTCGGTGCGGGTCGAGTTCGTGTATGCGCCGAAGGTTGACGGGTAAACGATCAGCCACGTGTTGCCGCCGTCAATTGATTTGTAAAGACCGGGCACACCTACGTTCGGCGCGTCCGCGCGGCGCACGCCGATGTAGATCGTGTTCGGATCATTCGGTTTAATCGCGAGGTCGCGCACGAGGCCGGCGAAGGTGCGCGTCCAATTGATGCCGCCATCCGTCGAGATAAATACTCCGCTCGGTGCAAGAATGTTGCCCGGGTTGCCATCGTAATTTTGGTACTGGAGCAGATAGACGCGGTTCGGGTTGGTGGGATCAACTTCGAGCTTTACGGTCGTGCCAGGCGCGGGCAACGTGCTGTTGCTCACGCGCGTCCACGTCTGCCCGCCATCCGTTGATTTCAAAACGCCCGTGCCCAGATAGCCGTTGTAGAGATCGCCCATGCCCGCGTAGACGATGGCCGGATTGCTGCGGCTGATGGCGATTGAGCCGACCGCTATATCAACCTGTGTGTCGCTGACGGAGGTGAAGTTTGCGCCGCCATCGGTCGAACGCCAGATGCCGCCGGTGGACGCGCCGACGAGGATGAGTTGCGGATCGGCGGGCGAGACGGCGATGGAATTGATGCGCCCGCTCGTCTCCCCCCAGTTGCTTAAGAAGGCGGAAGTGGTCGGCGCAGGCCCGATGGCGTGCCACGCCGGGAGGCTTGTAGCAGACGCGAGCGGCAAGGGATTGTCGCCGTCACCTTTGCCCTGCCGCCGCGCCGCCCAAGCCAGACGGCGACCGTTCACCGGCGGCGCGCTGTACGGGTACGAGCGTTGGAACAAAAACCAGTCCTCGCGCCGCTCAACCTCTTCCCCGCTCTCATGCTCCACTTCGCCGCCCGCGCTCGCCTCGTCGTAACGCTCTGCGCGCTGGGCAATGGCTTGCACTACGGGTCGCCGTGCATGGCGGCGGTTATAACGCCCATGTGCGCGCCGTTGCGCGCCGGCACGACGCTGCGGCGCGGCCGCGACCGGCGCGGCAGTCGTCCACAGCCAGACTGTCAGGCAGAGTAGAGGGAGCAGCAATAATTTGATAGTGCGGGGGAATACAGGGGTGGGGAACTTCGTCTCTTGCACTATTGACTTCCTCAAGACGCGGGTCAGGCGATGGGAAATAGACGACCGGCAGCAAGGGGGTAGCGCCGGATGAAAACAACAGTTGACTTAAACGCTGGTAACTTGGCGCACGGTCGCCGGCAACTTGGCGCACAACCGAAGACGACTGACATTAGAGGCCCGCGAGCGCCTAGCGGATGCCTGTAAACCCGCGCGAACATAGCAGCCGGCGCATGGACTATGGCCACTGTAACCGGCGCGCGTAAATACGGTCAAGCAATTCAGCCAGTCGAACCGGCCTGGAAAATTGTTGACATTTATCGGAAATAAAATTAGGCTGCCCCCGCTCCACATTTTGCTGACGGGTCTCGCCCGGTTTCTTGCTCTAGCATCTCACGAGCACCGTCATCAGCTCACTTCAATCTTTATACGAACGCGCACCGGTTGGGTTGCTCTTGACTCCGTGTTTACCGCCTTCGGGCAGTGAGCTATGTGCCGCAGAAGGGCTGATCTCATGACTGCCCCAAGCCAAGAGATCAGGCGGCACAACAGCAAGCGTTCTCCGCCTCTCACTTTAGTCGGCAGCACGCACGCGACCACGCATTAACCCGCAGTCTATCTATGGACTAATTCGCGCTCGCCCTAACCATGAGCGCACGCTTTAGCTTCCGATGCCCCGGATGTCTCAGGTGACACGTGACCACCTATCCCGACAACGCAACCGACTCAACTTCCTTGAGCCGACCAGTAACTTCAGTGTTTCCCCTTGGGCTGCCGACCCATCAGCCCAAGTTACTTGGAGGAGAAAAGGATGAAACTGCTTAAACTACTTGTCCTCTGCGGTTTTGCCGCCGCGTTCCTGCTCCCTGCGGTCTTCACACGCACCGCGACGGGCGCAACCGAAGCCCCAACTGGGTTCGACAACCTAACCAACGGAGTCCTCGTCAACCAAGTCGACTTCGACGCCGCCAAGCTCGTCTTTGAAGAGCGCGACGATATCGCGAAAGGTCTCGGCCCCGTCTACAACACACAGTCCTGCGCTGAATGCCACCAGAACCCCATTACCGGCGGCATCAGCCAGATCACTGAACTGCGCGCCGGGCACAACGACAGCGTGGGCAACTTCATTGATGCGGCGGGCGGCTCGCTTATCAACGACCGCGCCACCAACGCGAACATCCAAGAGCGCGTGCCGTCAACCGCCGAGACCGTCCGCACTTTCCGCACGTCGCTGAACGTGCTTGGCGATGGCTTCATCGAAGCGATTGACAGCAACAACATCGTCGCCGTCGCCAACGCGCAGCCGGGGCAGAGCGGCGGGCAGATCGCCGGGCAGGTCATTCAAGTGCCGGTGTTTGAAGCGAACAACGCACTGCGCGTCGGGCGCTTCGGCTGGAAGAATCAGATGGCCAGTCTGCTCTCGTTCGCCAGCGATGCGTATCTCAACGAGCAAGGCATCACCAACCGATTCAACCTGGTGGAAAACACCTCGAACGGCAGATTCGTCGGTTTCGGTTCGGGTTTCGACCCCGTGGCTGACAATCAACCCTGCGTGCCCGGCACACGCGACGCGGGCCAAAATTGCGGTGAAGACCCGGACGAGGACATCGTCGATTTCGCCAACTTCATGCGCTCGACTAAGGCTCCGGCGCGCAACTCTGAAACGCAGAACAGCGCGGACGCCATTGCGGGTGCGTCGCTCTTCAACCAAGTCGGCTGCAACATCTGCCACGTCGCGAACTGGACGACCGCGCCCACCGGCACGGTCATCAACGGCGGCGCATTCACCGTCCCCGCCGCGCTCGGCAGCAAGACCTTCCACCCCTACAGCGACTTCCTGCTGCACAACGTGGGTACGGGCGACGGCATCGTGCAGAACGGCGGACAGGCGACCGCCAACAAGATGCGTACTGCGCCGCTCTGGGGCGTGCGCACGCGCGACCGCCTGATGCACGACGGCGAGTCGCTCACGCGCTCCGAAGCGATCCTGAGCCACGCGGGCGAAGCGACGGGCGTCATCAACAACTACCGCGCGCTCAGCATCACGCAGCGCAATCAGATCGCCACGTTCCTCAATTCGCTGTAACGAATAGCTAAGCTCACCTACGAGGCATCGGCGAGAGGCCGGCCGGGCAGCAAGTCCGGCCGGCCTCTCGATTAAAGATAAACGGTTTCCGTGCTCAACTACGACAAGCACCGATGGAGTACCAGAGGATGCAGCACATACAGATAAAACGTCTTCGGGCCGTTGCCGCAAAACGTATCTGCCTGACCCTGTTCATCGCCGGAGCATTCAGCTTCAATGCATGTACCGGCCCGCGCGAAGAGGTTAAGACTGTCAGCGCGCCGCCACCTGCGCAGACTCAGCCCGTGCCAATGGCCCAACCCACGCAAACCGCGCCGCCCGCGTCGCCTACGCCGGGCGTGCCGCCAACACTCGCGCCGCCGCAGACGACCGACATCAACAATAAGCTCGCGCAGATATTCCAGGGCGCAGTGCAACTCGATACCGCGCAACAGGTGAACTCTTTCAGCGGCGACTTCAACGGCGACGGCTCTGAGGACATCGCCATCGTCGTCAAACCTGTCGCCAACAAACTCGCGGACATCAACAGCGAAGTTGCCAACTGGATTCTGGAAGACCCGCATCTAGTCGTCCTCCCCGACCCGACGAAGGCCGTACAGACTTTGCCCGCGCCCCCCGCACCCACAAACGTGCAAGCGGCCGATATACTATTGACCGTCATACACGGCCACAAGGAGACGGGCTGGCGCAATCCCGACGCTCAACAAACCTACCTGCTCAAAAACGCTGTCGGGCGTGACCTAAGTGTGCAAGCACGACAGAATGCTCCTGCCGTCTACAAGGCAAGTTTTACGCACCTGCATGGCGACATCATTATTGAAGAGATGGCTCGCGGCTACGGCTGCATCTACTGGACGGGCGCGAAGTATGCCTGGCTCTCCGCCCCGAAGCCAAAGACATAAACGACTGGCCCGAGCGGTCTTTATTATGTTCGTCATGCCTGCCGCGTGCGTTGCTTGACGCTCTCGCGCGCAGCGTGTTAGGTTTCCCGCCTAAGTTCACTTCCAATTTTTTCGTCTCGCGCCCGAGGAGATCGCTTGCCTGTGCCCGCGCTGAAGCAGACCCCGCTTAACGCTATGCACCGCCGTACGGGCGGACGCATGGTGGACTTCGGCGGCTGGGATATGCCCGTGCAATATCCGGCCGGCACGGTCGAAGAGCATCTGCGCACGCGCCGTCATGCGGGCCTCTTCGACGTGTCGCATATGGGCGAGATCGAATTGCGCGGCCCCGATGCTATCGCGTTCGTCAACCGCATCTGCTCGAACGACGCGAGCAAACTCGTGGACGGGCAAGCGCAATATTCGGCGTTCACCACGCCCGCCGGCACGGTCATAGACGATCTGCTCGTCTATCGCTTCGCCCAAGACCATCTGCTGCTCGTCGTCAACGCTTCGACGACCGACAAAGATTGGGATTGGATCAACGCGCAACGCGGCGACGAACAGGTTGAACTCCAAAACCGCAGCGCGGACTTCTGCCAGATCGCCGTGCAAGGGCCGGACGCCACCGGCATCCTGCAACAACTCACGGAGACGCCGCTCGCCGAGATCAAGTATTACCATTTCCGCGCAGGACAGGTTGACGGCGTGGATGCGCTCATCTCGCGCACCGGCTACACGGGCGAGGACGGCTTCGAGGTCTACGCCGCACCGGGCAAGGCCGCACAACTCTGGCAGCGCCTGCTCGACACCGGTCGCGCCGGCACAGACGAAGGCATCCTGCCCTG
>JBBRYU010000056.1:0-18657 GCA_038237345.1 Pyrinomonadales bacterium | reverse complement strand
GTCGTCCGCGCGCCCTACGCAGGCTACGTCAGCAACCGCCCCGTCGCGGCGGGCGAATACGTCACGCCTTCGTCTGTCATCGTCACGCTCTTGCGCACCAACCCGCTCAAGTTGCAGTTGCAAGTGCCCGAGGCGGAAGTGCCGTTCGTGTCACAGGGGATGGGCGTGTCGCTCGAAGTGGACGCGCATAGAGATCGAAAATTTGCGGGCCGCGTATCGGCGGTCAACCCGGCCATCGATCCGGTCTCGCGCGCGGCCACGGTCGAAGCAGCGGTCGAGAACGGCGACAACACGTTGCGCGCCGGCATGTTCGCCACTGCGCGCATCGTGCGGCAAGGCGGCGCGCGTGCCGTGTTCGTGCCGCGCGCCGCCGTCTTCGCCGATCAGAACACGCAGTCCTATCGCGTCTTCGTCATCCAGAACGACACGGCCAAATTGCGCGTCATACAACTCGGCGACGAGGAAGGCGACTCGGTAAAAATTCTCTCCGGCGTCAACGCCGATGAAATAGTAGCAACGAGCAATCTGCAACAACTGTTCGAGGGGGCACGGGTGAAGATGTGATTGCGGAATGCGGATTGGAAGAAATCGGGTTTCTCTGAATCCGCAATCCGCATTCCGCAATCGAAAGCGGAGTTTGCGCTATGCAGAAGTTAGCTGAGATATGCGTGCGGCGGCCCGTGTTCGCGACTGTCATCGTGTTGTTGTTGACGGTCGTCGGCGGGTTCTCGTTCTTCACGCTTGGCGTGGATCGTTTCCCGAAGATCGATCTGCCGACGGTCACGGTCTCGACCACCAATCAGGGCGCAGCGCCGCAGGAGATGGAGACCGAAGTCACCGACGTGATCGAGGGCGCGGTCAACACCGTGCCCGGCATCGACGAGATGCGCTCAACCTCTGCGCAAGGGCGCTCGTCCGTCTCGCTCACCTTCAATCTCGAAAAAGACCCGGACATCGCCACGCAGGAAGTGCGCGATAAAGTCAGCACGGTGGTCAACCGGCTGCCGGATAACGCCGACCCGCCGACGGTGACGAAGGCTGATCCGGATTCGCAGCCCGTCATCCAGTACGCGATCAGCGCGCCGCGCTCGTCCATCGAATTGACAGACATCGTCCAGCATCAGATACAGGAGCGCATCGAATCGGCGGACGGCGTCGGCGAAGTGTTCATCTATGGCGGCCGGCAACGCGAGATCAAAGTCTATCTCAGCCCTGACCGGCTGCGCGCCTATAACCTCTCGGTCACGGGCTTGGTCAACGCGCTGCGCTCGCAAAATCTTGAACTGCCCGGCGGGCGTATGAACGAGGGCGCGAAGACGGTCACGTTGCGCACGCTCTCGCGCGTCGAGAAGGTCGAACAATTCGGCGACATCGTGATCACGACGCGGAACAAGTATCCGGTCAAGATCAGCGACGTGGGCCGGGTCGAAGATAGCGGCGTCGAGCCTAGCTCGGCCGCGTCGCTCGACGGCACGCCCAGCGTCTCGCTCGCCGTGCGCAAACAGTCGGGCGCGAACACCGTCGCCGTGATCAAAGCGGTGAAGGCGCGGATGGAAGAGATCAAGCCGGTGCTGCCGCGCGATTTGAAGATCGCCGTCACGCGCGATCAGTCGGAGTTCATCGAGACGAGCCTGCACGCCATCGAAGAGCATCTGATCGTCGGCGGCTTTCTCGCCGCGCTGATCGTCTTCATTTTCCTGTGGAACTTCCGTTCGACGCTCATCGCCGCGCTCGCCATCCCGACTTCGATCATCTCCGCTTTCGCCCTGATCGCCGCGCTCGGTTATTCGCTCAACCAGATGACGATGCTTGCGTTGACGCTGATGGTCGGCATCGTGATTGACGATGCGATTGTCGTCCTTGAGAACATCTATCGCTTCGTCGAAGAGAAAGGGATGCACCCGTATCAGGCGGCGGTCGAAGGCACGAAAGAGATCGGTCTCGCCGTCATGGCGACGACGCTCTCCCTGCTCGCCGTCTTTATCCCCGTCGGCTTTATGACCGGCATCGTCGGCCGTTTCATGTCGTCGTTCGGCTTAACGTCGGCGGCGGCGATCGCCGTCTCGCTGCTCGTGTCGTTCACATTGACGCCGATGCTCGCGGCGCGCTGGATCAAGCCGCCGAAAGAATTGCTCACGCCCGAAGGCATGCCCATGACGAACGTTGACGCAGCGGGCGCGGGCGGCGGCGACGTGGACGGCCATCACGTGATCCCGGCCCGCGCACACAGCGACGCGGACGCAAAGGAAGATGAAGCGCACGGCGCGCCACAGAAGCATTCGTCGAAAGACGGCCGCTTCTATCGCCCGATTGATCGCAGCTACACGTGGCTGCTCAAACTATCAATGGCGCATCGCTGGGTGATCGTCGTGCTGTGCGTAGTCGTCATCGCTTCAATCTGGCCGCTCTACAAATACGTCGGTTACAACTTCCTGCCGGACGAAGATGAATCTGCGTTTCAAATTTCTCTACGCGCCCCTGAAGGCACGAGCCTCGCCGCCACGCAATCCATTCTCGACCGCATCGCGCGCGACGTGCGCGAACAACTGCCCGGCGTGCAGAACACGCTCGCGCTCGCCGGCTTCGGGCGCGGCGGCGGGCCGAACTCCGGCACGGTCAACGTCAGTCTCAAGCCAGTCAAGGAGCGCAACCTCTCGCAGACCGATCTGATCCAGCGTGCGCGCCAGATCATTCAACAGCGCAAACTACCGAAGGAGTATCAGGTCAACGTGTCGGGCACGTCCTCCATCGGCGCGAGCATCGGCGTGGGGCGCGGCGGCTCAAGCGTCGGCTACTTCATCAGCGGCCCCGACATCAAGAAGCTCGAAGACTATTCGAAACGGCTCGTCGAGCGCGTGAAGCAGGACACGAACTTTCGCGACGCCGACCGCTCGCTGCAACCCGGCAGCCCCGAAGTGCGCGTCCGCATCGACCGCGCACGCGCCGCCGACCTCGGCGTCAAAGCGGGCGACGTGGCGCAGGCCCTAAACATCCTTGCCGCCGGGCAGCGCGTCACCACGTTTAGCGAGAACTCCGAGCAGTACGACGTGGTCGTGCAGGCGGAAGAAGAGTTTCGCCGCTCGCGCGACAATCTGAAGGACTTCACTGTCGCATCCACGACCGCCGGCACCATCGGTCTCGACAAACTCGTGCAACTCGAAGAGGGCAACAGCCCCGCTTCGATCGATCGCTTGAACCGGCAAAGACAGGTCACGGTCTCCGCGGCCGTCGCACCGGGCGGCTCGGAGGCCGACGCGGTCGCAGCCATGCAGCGTTATGCTAACGAGTTGCACATGGAGCCGGGCTATCGCACGGGCGTGACCGGGCAATCGAAAGAGTTGGCGCGGGCGAACCAATCATTCATGCTTGCGTTCCTGCTCTCGTTCATCTTCATGTACTTGATCCTGGCGGCGCAGTTCGAGTCGTTCATCCATCCGGTGACGATCCTGTTGACGCTGCCGCTCTCGATTCCGTTCGCGCTGCTCTCGACCTTGATCGCGGGGCAGCGGCTCAACATCTTCTCCGCGCTCGGCATCCTGCTCTTGTTCGGCATCGTCAAGAAGAACGCGATCTTGCAGATCGATCACACGAACGAGCTACGCACGCACGGCATGGAACGCTACAGCGCGATCATCCAAGCGAACCGCGACCGCCTACGCCCGATCTTGATGACGACCATCGCGCTCGTCGCTGGCATGATCCCGCTCATCATCGGCAGCGGCGCGGGCGCGGCCACAAATCGTTCTATCGGCGTGTTGGTCGTCGGCGGTCAGTCGCTCTGTCTGTTGCTCACGCTCTTGGCCGTGCCGGTCTTCTACTCGCTCTTTGAGGACGCGAAGGATTCGCGCGTGTGGGGATACGCGGGTTCAGGCTTCGGCCATTTCACCGGCGGCGTGGGGCGGCGACTAAGAGAGACTTACGCTGCGGCCGGCGCAACGTTCGCACGCAAGCCGCGCCCGGCGGGCAACACTTATGCGCAGCAACCACGCACGCCGAAAGAGACTCATTCCGGGCGGAAGCGAGATGATGGATATGCAGATCAGGCTTCAGGTGACTGAGCGGGCGCGGACGACGCTGCGCCGTAGTGTTCGATTGATGTATGCGGTTCGCTTGGCAGGCGTGATGTTGCTCGCAACGTCGCTCTTGTGCGCGCCGCACGGCAGCTTTGCGCAAACGCAGACGCAACCGCCAGCCGAGCCGCAGACACAAACGACCACGCCGACGCAAACTCAAACGCAGACTCAAACGCAGACGCCCGCGCAGCCGACGCAGACGCCGGTGCCTGCGCCCGCGCAGACGCAACCGCAAACGCCTGTGACCTTGCCGCAGTCGCCCGCGACACAGCAGCAGTCACCGGGCACTCAGCCGCAACCGCCGGCCACCGGCACGACGCAGCCGGAGCAGCCCGCCACGACAATTACGCAGCCGGGTCAGACGCAGACGCAGACCGGCGTGCAGCAACCGCCGGGGCAGAACGTGGGCGGCGCGGCCGGCATCGCACCAGCCGAACTCCCGGCCGCGCCGCCGCCCGTCGCGCCGAACTTTGCAGCGCCCGCGCGCCCGCTCCCTTCCGCCGAGCGCGTCGGCGTGGACATCAGCGCGCAGACGCCGCTCACGCTAAGAGAAGCCATCGCGCTCGCCTTGCGCAACAACAACGACATAGACGCCTCGCGCATCGACGTGGAGATGGCCGAATACGGATTGACGGCCGCGCGCGGCGTTTACGATCCCGTGCTGGCGTCAGAGAATTTCTTTGAGCGGCGCACGACGCCGACCGCTTCGACCATCGGCGGCGCAGGCGCGAGCGGCTCAGTCACGCAAAACTTCGAGACCGGCACGGCCGGGCTGACAGGCTTCACGCCGGCCCTCGGCGGCGCGTATCAGTTCAATTTTTCCACCTCGCGCTCGACCACCAACAATCAGAACACCACGCTCAATCCGCAGTATCCAAGTTCGTTCTCGTTCACCTACACGCAACCCTTGTTGCGCGGTTTGCGCTTCGACAATAACCGGCGCCAGATCGAGATCGCGAAAAAGAATTTGAGCTTGACCGACGCGCAATTTCGCCAGCGCGCCATCGATATTATTTCTCAGGTCGAACAGGCTTACTGGGACTTGGTCTTCTCGCTGCGCAACTTGCAGGTGCAGATCGACGCGGTGAAGCAAGCGCGCACGCAGGTCGAGAGTAATCAACGGCTCGTCGCCAAGGGCGTGCTCGCGCCTATTGACATCGTCGCCGCCGGTACACAGGTGACGACTTTTGAGCAGAACGTCTATACCGCGCAAGAATCTGTGACGCGCGCCGAGAACACGGTCAAGACTTTGATCCTGCCCGACCGCGCGGACGCGCTCTGGGCGCGGCCTTTGACGCCCGTCACACCGGTCAACCTCGACGCGCCGCGCGTGCCGCTCGAACAGGCCTTGCGCGCAGCCTTGCAGAACCGGCTCGAACTGGCGCAACTGCAAACCAACACCGAGATCAACCGGATCGACACGCGCTACTTCCGCGAACTGACCAAGCCGCAAGTCGATCTCGTCGGCACCTACGCGGCCGCGGGTCTCGCCGGCTCGCCCACCGCCGCCGCGGCGACCGTGCGCAATGGCATCAACCCCACCTTGCTTCAGCGCGTCAACGATCTATCCGCGCTCTCCGGTTTGCCACCGCTCCCGCAGACTACGACGACGAGCGGCGTACCGCCGGTGCTGGTCGGCGGGCTGCCGCAATCGCTCACGAATCTGGTCGAGTCAAAGTTTCCGACCTATCACATCGGCGTGCGCGTCTCGCTGCCTCTGCGCAATCGCACGGCGGAGGCGAATCTGGGCCGCTCGCTCGCGGAAGGCCGGCGCATCCATAATCAACGCGCGCAGACCGAACAATTGATCGAGGCCGATGTGCGCAACTCTACGCAGGCGCTCCGTTCTGCTGAAGCCCGGCTGGCAGCTGCCGCCGCCACACGCTCTTCAGCCGAGCAGCAGTATGAGAGCGAGCAACGCCAGTTCCACGCGGGCACGACCACCGTCTTTCTAGTCTTGCAGCGACAGACCGAACTACTCGCCGCACGCGGGCGCGAGTTACAAGCGCAGACCGATCTCAACAAAGCCATCGCGCTATTCCAGCACGCCACCGGCAACACGCTCACGGCCAACAACGTCGCCGTGCGTACAGACACGCCCGCGCACGAATTTGAGATACGCTCCGCCGCTGCGGCCGGCGCGATGACCGAGATGTCATCGCCTGCGGACGCGAAGCCTGCGGCCACGCGCAAAGAGACGAGCGCACGTGATAATTGAGCTTCAACAACTCGTGCTAATTAAATTTCCATCGCTCCTGCGCATCTCTTCGCGCCGCAGTTGCGCGTTGCTCGTCGGCGCACTCGTTTTAACGGCGAGCTGTCAGTCGCGCTCGGCAGAAGACGAGACGGGCGGCATCGTGATCGTGAACGCACCGACGGCGGGCGAAGTGCGGCGCGTGCTGGTGCGCGAAGGGGCGCAGGTCAGCGCGGGCGAAGCGATTGTCGAGATCGCCGCCCGCAACGAAGGGGCGAGCGTGCCGCCAGCGCAGACCGAAGACCCGCAGGCTCGCGCCGTCAAAAGCGTGACGGCGGCGCAATCAGAGATCGAAGCCGCACGGGCCGAGGTGGTGCGCACAGAGATAGACGTGCAACGACTGACACCGCTCGTCGCTACGGGCGAAGCGCCGCAAGGCGAACTCGACGGCGCACGCGCCAACTACGACCGCGCGCAGCAACGTTTCCGCCACGCGCAAGACGCGGCGCAGGGCGCGCAGTCCGGTCTCGTCACCGCGCGGCAGTCGTCCTTCAACGCACCGGCAACAAAATCTGCGGCCACACCGGCGGAACAGATTGTCGCGGCCCGCGCGTCGTCCGCCGGGACGGTGCGTGTTATCAACGCGCGCGTCGGCGACCGCGTCACGGCCGGGCAGCCTCTGGCGACGCTCCGCACCGACGCCCCTTGAAAGAATGCAATTGCTGCCTGAAACGATCAACATCGGCCCGCGCGAGCGGCGCAAGCGCCGCCTGCTCGGTATCGTGTCGTTAACTGTCGGTGTCGCGGTCGCGTTCGTGCTGGTCGTTTATGGTGTGCCACGTTGGGAGCGTCTAGTCGTCTTCTTCCCCGTCTGGTTAGCTGGCTTGGGTCTACTGCAAGCACGCGAGCGAACCTGCATCGCGCTTGCCGCGCGCGGGACGTGCAACATGGATGCGGGCGAAGTGAGCATCGCGGACAAGCGACTGAGCGCACAGCTACGCGCCAAGGCGCGCCGCATCAATCGTTGCGCGCTCATCACGGCCGCTGCGATCACAATCGTCACGCTTGTCTTTCCCTAATACCGTTGCTTACGCTATAACTTTTCGGGGAGTGCGCAAACAGTACGGCTGCCTGCGCCGCGCGAGCGGCGACTTGAATTTAGCCGTGCGTTTTAACGCACGGTCAGTCGGCAGGAGGCACCCGCGTCGCTGCCGCGACGGGGGGCTCACAATCCGCTCCCGGCGTTGAAACGCCGGGCTAAAGTCACGGGGCCGCTACGCGGCAGAGGCGACACACTGTCTTACATTTTTATCACCACCAATTCTTGGTAGGTGAGTTAAGCGATTTTAACGGCAGAGTTTTCTTTGCTGCGCTTCAAGCGAGGAGATGGATTGTATGGCTGTTGTGTTGGAGGGTGGTTGTCGTGTCACGGAGTTGCGCGAGGGTGAACCGCTGGCGGCGGGGACGCTGCGCAGTTGGCCACAGGTGGGGCGCGCGGTGGGCGCGCAGGCCATTTCGTTGCGCGCCCTTGAATTCGCGCCGGGACTGTCGCCGGGGCTGCGCAACGAGGACTGCGACGAAATCATATACGTGCTGGCCGGCAGCGCAATGCTCTATATCGACGGTCAGGTTCATCTTGTCTCGGCCGAGACCGGTGTCTATCTGCGCCCGGGCGAGACGTTGACGGTTGAGAATCCGGGGCCCGGGCCGTTCGTCCTCATTAGCTCACAGTGCCCGGAGCCGCAAACTACGACAGAGACAGTGGCCGTCACTTCCCCTCTGGCGCAAGCGACGACGCCCGCCCGCCCGCCCATCGTGCGCCTTGCGGAGCGCAAGGCCGTACCCACCGCCGACCGTTGGTATCGCGTGTTGATAGATGATGAAGTCGGCAGCCGACAGGTCACACAATTCGTCGGCTCGATCCCTCCGGGCCGCGCGCCTGACCATTTTCACCACTACGAAGAGGTGCTCGTCATCCTGCGCGGGCACGGGCGGATGTGGGCCGGTGAGACCAGCACGCAGATCGGGCCCGGCTCGTGCATCTATCTACCTAAAGGACAAATGCACTGCCTTGAGAACACCGGCGACGATGAGCTAAGACTACTCGGCGCGTTCTACCCTGCCGGCAGCCCCAGCGTGCGGTATGAAACACAGTGACGAGTGCCGGGTTAAAGACAAGCCCAAAGTCCAAAGTTCAAGATGTAAAGTTGCCGATTAATCGGCTTTGACTTTGCACCTTGAACTTTGAACTCTTGCGCGTCACTCGTCACTCATCACTGCCTTTAAGACTTCCATCGCTGCGCCTACCTCTTCGTCGGTGTTGAAGAAGTGGGGCGACAGGCGCAGGCCGACGCCGGGCCGCCAGTCAACAAACACTTTCCGCTCCGCCAGCCGGGCCACCATCTGCGGCGCGTCCGTGACCGCGATCATGACCGAGCCGCCGCGCTCGTCTGCGTTCGTGGGACTGCTCAAACGCCAGCCTTGGGCTAAAGCGTACTCGACCATCCAACTCGTGCGCCGCCGCGACTCTTGCGCAATCGCTGGCACGCCGACCTGCGCGATGATCTGCAAACCTGCCAGACAGGAGTAGAGACCGGGGATGTTCGGCGTGCCCTGCGCGAAGCGGCGCACGGATGGCGCATAGCGCATCGCATCGTGCGCGAACGCGAACGGCTCGGCGTGCGCGATCCAACCCGTCAGGCGCGGCTGCAACTCCGCCTGCAACTCCGGGCGCACGTACAGGTAGCCGCACGACGGCCCGCCGCACAGCCACTTAATCGCGCCGCCGATCATGAAGTCAACGCCCCAACCGGCGGCGGCCAACACAAGCGCGCCCGCCGATTGATACACATCGAGCAACACACGCGCGCCGACGCTATGTGCGCGCTCGACGATTGCTTGTGCATCAACGCGATAAGAACTGCGATAAGAGGTGTGCGCGAGCGCGACCAGACAAGTCGTCTCGTCAATCGCTGCAATGATTCGCTCTAACGGGACGACGATGCCGTCGTCTGTTGGGACAACTTCTACTTCAGCCCCCAGCCGCTTTTGCGCCTCCCAGATGTAGCCCATCGAAGGGAAATCAAGCGCGGACGTGACCACCTTATTGCGCCGCGCCGCGCGAAAGTCGAAGCAGGAGGTGACGGTGGAGAGCGCGAGCGATGCGTTCGGCTGCACTTGCACCGAGCCGTCCGCGCCCCCGATGATGCGCGCGATTGCGTCGCCCACCCTCTGCTGCAACTCCCACCAATTAGTCGCCCACGCATCCTCGCTCGTGTGCTGCTCCCACGCCGCGTAATAGGCGAGCAACGATTCACGCGCCGCGCGCGGCACAGGCCCCAGACTGTGGCTCAGCAGATGTATGCCCGATGCGAGCGTGGGAAACTCCGCGCGCCGCCGATTGAAAGTTGCCTCTGCCATTTAAGCTCTAGTCCGATGTGGCGCAAGCCTTGCGCCCCGCTTCACGTGTGCTTGCGATTATGTGCGTACTCTCCCCTGCTACAGCTATCCTAGTCTTCGCTCTCCCGCTCAGTTTCCAATGTGTGCGCCAGCAGCGTTGCAGCGTTCACTCCGCGCCCGCCGCGCGCACGAGCCAAGCTGTACATGACAGCCCCGACGAGGCTCCACACCACGATCAACTCAAGGCTCGTCAAAGAGTGCTCAGCGATCCTTTGCGCGAGGCTCTGCGTGCGTAGTGTGTGCCAGTCCTGCGCGACCTGCACCAAGATAAGCGCGCCCATCGCCACCACTGAGAGCAGCGCAGCCGCAGTCTGCATCGAACGCGGGAGCGCAACCGTGATCAGGCGGAAGAGTTGCGGGTTGCGGCGCGGGAGCAGCAGAAAGATCAGACTGTGCAGAAAGTAAAGGATCACCAGCGCGAAGATGGCGACGTTTAAAGCGAGCGCGAGTTGACCGCTGACGAGCAGGAAGATCGAAGCCGCGAGCGTGAGCGTGAGACCACGGATCGGCGTGCCCGTGCGCGCGTTGATCGCGCCGATCCAGTTGGGCGCGAGCCGGTCGCGCGCGAGGATGATCGCCAGCCGCGAGGGCACGAGCAGCGACGAGTTCATCGAGGTTGTGATCGCCATGATCGCGCCGAAGGTGACGAAGAGGGCCGCCCCCGCAGGTAAATAAACAGAGGCGACCTCAGCCATCGGCGCGTTGCTCGCCTGCAAGCGCGTGCCGGGCAGCACGCCGAACGCGACGGCCGACATCAACAAATAGATGCAGGCCGTCACGCTGATGCCCTTCAGGAAAATCACCGGCAGACGCCGCGTGCTGTCTTTCACTTCGCCCGCGGTCTGCGCCAGCGACTCGAAGCCCGCATAGGAAAAAAACAGCGGCACGAGGCTCGCCGCGAAGCCCGTGAAGCCGTGCGTGATGAACGGTTGATAGTTTGCGACTTTGATCGCGAACAGACCGGGCACGACCAGCACGATCAAAGAGAGACCGAGGAGCGCGCACATCGTCACCTGTATGCGCCCGAACCAGCGCACGCCAACGACGTGGATAAAATAAAAAAAGATCAGACTCGCCACGGCTAACGGCACACGATACATGTCCGGCGACAAACGACCGCCCGCGAATTGCAGCACGTAATCGGCCAGCGCGCTTGCCAGATACGCGCCCGCGCCAATGTAAGAGATGATCTTGAGCCACACGCCGATGAAGGCCAGACGATAGCCGCCGAGCGTGCGCGAGATGTGGGTGTACTCGCCGCCCGGCTCGCGCCCCAGCGGCGTGGAGAGAAACGCGGCGTAGGGCACGGAGGTGGCGAGGATGATGGGCGTGAGTACGATGTAACCGAGGATCACGCTGGGGCCTGTGAGCGCCCACGCGCGACTCGTCACCGTGAAGATGCCCGCGCCGATCAGTACGCCGAGTAGCGCGGCATAGGATTCAACCGTACCGAGGTCGCGGCGCAGCCGGCTCAAACGAACTTCGGGCGCAACCGGCTCGCGCGTATTTGTTTCCGTTTCGCCCTCCGCGCCCGTTGTCGTCATGAGCCACGCTCCATCAGTTTGTTCGCGGGCAAGGTCGGGTCAAGCACCTTCAACGCGCTCTCGACGCCCGCGACCGGCAGGCGCGCGGCATCGAGCAGACCGAGTTGTACGAGGACGGAAGCCTGATCCCAGTAGATGTGCTCGTGCGCGAGTTTGCCGGCACGGAAATGCACGACCACGATGAGCGGCACACGCACGCGCTTGCCCGTCGGCGCGACGCCCGGCAACATCCAGTCCATCTTGATCGTGTGCGTGAACTCGAAGATCATCTCGTCCACCACGCGGTCAACGCCAACGGTGCGCGAGACGGGCACGAGGCTCGTGTCCGGCGGCATCTGCGGGATGAACCGCTCCGCATAGAATGCGCGCAACTCGTCGCGCCCGACGCCGCCGGTCATGACGGGGACGTGATTGACGTAAGCATCAGCGACCATCGTCGCCAGCGTCGCATCGGTATCGCGCGTGGCAAACTCATGCTTAACGTGCTCGTCCCACAAGTCGGACAGAGACGGCGCGGCGTTCGCGGTTGCGCCGCACAAGTGGCGCATGAAGAACTCAAGCGTGCGCAGGTTCGCCAACTCGGCCGCTGGCGCGTCGTAATGCTCGCCGCCAACGCGCGCGAAGGCATGATCCTGTGCGGGGTAATCGTGCAACGTGACGAGCGGAAGCGCGGCGAGCGCGGTGTGAATTTTGGCCTGTGCTTCCGGCGGGCAGAACTGATCGCGCCCGGCGATGTGCAGCATGAGCGGGCCGCGCAAGTTGACAGCCTCAGCCAATGCTTGCTCGATGGCGACGCCGTAATAGCCGACGGCGCAATCAGGCGCAAAACGCACTGCTAACAGATAAGCGAGTTTGCCGCCCAAGCAGAAACCGACCGCGCCGACTTGCCCGTTGCAGGCCTCGTGCCCGCGCAAGAATTGCAACGCCGCCGCACCGTCTTCCACGGCTTTTGCTTCGTCCAACCCTTTGTATAACTCGAAAGCTTTTTGCCACTCCGCCGCGCTCTGGTCCGTCAACTGTAGGCCCGGCTCTTGTCGCCAGAACAGGTCGGGGCAGATAACGACGAAGCCACGGGCCGCGTACCAGTCGGCGATACGGCGCATCTCTGCGTTGACGCCGAAGATTTCCTGTAGCAGCACGAGGCCGGGGCCCTTGCCGCTGGGCGGCACGGCCAAATAGGCCCCGAACTCTTGGCCATCGAGTGATGCGATTGTGATCATTGCGATCCCTTTAAGCGTGGCGTTTGCGAGCGAGTGGCAATCTTACCGGAGTATCGCGCGCCTGTGAACTGCGAGCGCGCAATAGTTATCAAGCGGCAGATAACTTTTACTCTGCGCGTTTCTCTCATATATTTACCCATCTGTTTATCCTTTGACTCGGAAGGGATCGCCCCGATGCCACGTATCGCACGACTTGTCTACCTATCTTTCCTCTGCGCCATCATCCTCGCGGCGACGGCAGCCGCGCAGAGCTTGCCGCCCCCAGCAACCAACGCGCAAGACTTTTTCGCCGCTTTGCAGTGGCGACTGATCGGGCCGCATCGCGGCGGGCGGACGCTGGCCGTGAGCGGCGTGCGCGGACAGCCGGAGACGTTTTATTCCGGCGCGGTTGGCGGTGGTGTGTGGCAGACGACGAACGCGGGGCACGTCTGGACACCCATCTTCGACGCGCAGCCGATTGCCTCCATCGGCGCGCTCGCGGTCGCGCCGTCCGATCCGAACATCATCTACGTCGGCACGGGCGAAGCGGACATGCGCTCCGACATCTCCTTCGGCAACGGCATGTATAAATCCATCGACGCCGGCCGGACGTGGACGCAACTGGGCCTCAGCGACACGCAGCAGATCGGCCGTGTGCTGGTCGATCCGCGCGACGCGAACATCGTGTTGGTGGCCGCGCTCGGTCATGGCTTCGGCCCGAACGTTGAGCGCGGCGTCTTTCGTTCGACCGATGGCGGGCGCAACTGGAACAAGGTGCTTTATAAAGACGAGAGCACAGGCGCGATTGATCTCAGTTACGATCCCGCCAACGCGCAGACGGTCTATGCGGCTTTGTGGA
This sequence comes from Pyrinomonadales bacterium, assembly GCA_038237345.1. Taxonomy (GTDB): domain Bacteria; phylum Acidobacteriota; class Blastocatellia; order Pyrinomonadales; family Pyrinomonadaceae; genus QHXQ01. The sequence goes on along the minus strand of JBBRYU010000056.1, from coordinate 5,329 downwards.
ACACGCGGCGGGCGGCGTGGAGCGTCTATGCGCCGACGACGGGGCCGGGCGGCGGGCTTTATAAATCAACTGACGGCGGGCAGACATGGCAGGAGTTGCGCGGGCATGGCCTGCCGGCAGGACTCTTGGGCCGCACGGGGTTGGCCGTCGCGGCGGGCGGGCGGCGCGTGTATGCGCTGATCGAAGCCGAACGGCGCGGGCTTTATCGCTCGGACGATGCGGGCGCGAATTGGCAATTGGTCAGCACAGACCCGCGCATCAGCAGTCGCTCGTGGTACTTCAGCGGCGTGACCGTCGATCCGCGCAACCCCGATGTCGTCTATCTGCCGAACGTCTCGCTCTATCGTTCCACCGATGGCGGGCACACCTTTCAAACGATCAAGGGCGCGCCGGGCGGCGACGACTATCACACGCTCTGGATCGATCCCGACAACACGCAACGCATGATCTTGGCGAGCGATCAGGGCACGGTCATCAGCGTTGACGGCGCGCGGACGTGGAGCAGTTGGTACAACCAACCAACGGCGCAGTTCTATCACGTCGCGGTGGACAATCAATTTCCCTATTGGGTCTACGGCGCGCAGCAGGACAGCGGCACGGCAGCGGTCATCAGTCGCAGCAACTACGGCCAGATCACTTTTCGCGACTGGCACCCAATCGGCGCAGGCGAGAGCGGCTACATTCTGCCCGACCCGGTGAACCCGGACATCGTCTATGGCGGCAGCACCGGCGGCGACTTGTTCCGTTGGACGCAACGCACCGGGCAGGTGCAAGACATCTCGCCCACGCTCAGTTCGGCCGTCGCAAAGGTGAAGCATCGTTACCCGTGGACGACGCCCATCGTGTTCGCGCCGCATGCGCCGCACGTCCTCTATCAAGCGTCGCAGTTTTTAATGCGCACGGCCGACAACGGGATGAGTTGGACGCTCATCAGTCCCGACTTGACGCAGCGCGCGAACACGCAGGGCGTGAAAGAGGACAACGGGAAGGCTGTGATTTACACCGTCGCGCCGTCGCCCGTGAAGGCGGGGCAAATCTGGCTCGGCACGGACAACGGGCTGGTGCAACTGACGCGCGACGAAGGCAAGACGTGGACGGAGGTGACGCCGCAAGGACTCTCCGATTGGAGCACGGTCAGCATCATTGAGGCTTCGCCGTTCGATGCCGCCACCGCTTACGCCGCCGTGGATCGGCATCAGGTTGACGACCTACAGCCTTACATCTATCGCACACATGATTACGGCAAGACGTGGAGCAAGATCACGGACGGCATCCCCGCCCCGGCTTACGTACGCGTCGTGCGCGCCGATCCGGTGCGCCAGGGATTGCTCTTCGCGGGCACGGAGCTTGGCATCTACGTCTCGTTCGATGACGGCGGCCACTGGCAGTCGTTACAACTTAACCTGCCGGTCGCGTCCGTGCGCGATCTCGTCGTGAAGGACAACGACCTCGTCGTCGCCACGCATGGCCGCTCGTTCTGGATACTCGACGACATCAGCCCCTTGCGCCAGTTAGACGCGGCGGCGGTGGCGGCCGCCGCGCATCTGTGCAAACCCGCGCCCGCGTTTCGCCTGCGGCAGAACGAGAACAGAGACACGCCGCTGCCGCCGGAGACGCCCGCCGGCACGAACCCGCCCGCCGGCGCGCTTATTGATTACAGGTTGCAGGCTGCGGCGAGTGAAGCGACGTTGGAAATTTTCGATGCACAGGGTCAACTCGTGCGCCGTTTCTCAAGCAATGATGAGGCGCGTAAGGTAGCAGACGTGCAAGCGTTCCCGACTTACTGGCTGCGCCCGCCCGCGCCTCTGTCGGCGCAGGCCGGCGCGCATCGCTTCGTCTGGGACTTGCGTTACGCGCACCCGCTTGCGCTCCGCTACGATTACAGCATCGCCGCCGCTTACGGCGCGGATACGCCGAGCGATCCGCAGGGGCCGCTCGTGCTGCCGGGCACGTATCAACTGAAGCTCACCGTGGCAGGCCGCAGCCTCACCGCACCGCTCGAAGTGAGACTCGATCCGCGCGTGAGCGTGCGCCCGGACGCGCTCAAACAACAGTTTGAGCTGGCCATGAGCATCAACGCGGCGTTAGCTGAAAGCTACGATGCCGTGCAACAGATACGCGACCTGCGCCGGCAATTAACGGACATGCAAAACGATCCGAAGGACAAAGAAATCGCGGCGGCGGCGCATGCGCTCGACGAGAAGTTGGCCGCGCTGTTAACAGCAGGCGCAGCCCCTCAGCCGGCAAATCTGATCGCGCTCAATGGCGATCTGGCCGCGCTGATAACAACGGTCGGCGCGGCGGATGCGGCCCCGACCACACAGGCCGTCGCCACGTTCGCGGAATTACGGCCCGCGCTCGATGCACAACTTGCAAGTTGGGCCGCGCTCAAGCGTACAGAGTTAGTAAACTTCAACGCGCTCTTGCAGCAGCGCGGGCGGGCGCCGATCAAATGAGCGCAGGCGGTACTGACTTGCCGCTTATTGCCGCGTGTACAATGAGACTTATGCGTAAACGAATTCTGCGTGCGTTGTCGCTCCTAACTTTACTCTGCGCCCTCGCCGTTGTGACCTCTGCCGCCGCGCCGCCGACGATGCGACTGGACTTCTATCACACGGGCGATGCCACGCACGAACTGTTCAGCGTTGACCGCGTCCGTATCGAACCGCTCACGTGGCCCGGCGATCCGCAACGCGCCATAGACGAGACGAACCTTGGCAAATATTTCTTTGAAGTCCGCGACGAGAAGAGTGCGCGCGTGCTGTATTCGCGCGGGTTCGCGTCCATCTATGGCGAATGGGAGACGACGGACGAGGCGAAGACCGCGCACCGCACCTTCAGCGAATCGCTGCGCTTCCCCGCGCCCAATGCAAGCGTGCGCATCGTGCTGAAGAAACGCGACGCGCAGAACGCTTTCCGCGAGTTATGGTCAATCGTCATCGATCCGCAAGACATCTTCGTTGATCGCGCCAAGACGCCCGCGCCCGCGCCGCTGATCACGATTCAACAGTCGGGGCCGCCCGCGGCGAAAGTTGATCTGTTGCTGCTCGGCGACGGTTACACGGCCGCCGAACAGGCGAAGTTCGTGCGCGACGCGCGCAGATTGACGGAGGTGCTGTTCGCCACCCCACCTTTCAAAGAGCATCGGCGCGATTTCAATGTCTGGGGCCTCTGCCCGCCCGCCAACGCATCCGGCATCTCGCGCCCTTCGACCGGCGTCTATCACGACTCGCCCGTGGGCGCGACCTACGACGCTTTCGGCTCGGAACGTTATGTCTTAACTTTCGACAATCGCGCGTTGCGCAAAGTCGCGGCTTTCGCGCCTTACGAGTTCATCGAGATTCTGGCCAACAATCGCACTTACGGCGGCGGCGGCATCTTCAATCTCTATAGCACCGTCGCGGTTGATAACGCATGGGCGAACTACGTCTTCGTCCACGAATTCGGCCATCACTTCGCGGGGCTGGCGGACGAGTATTACACGTCGGCAGTCGCTTACGCGCCGGCCACGGCGCGCACAGAACCGTGGGAGCCGAACGTCACCGCGCTGCTTGATCCGGGCGCATTGAAATGGCGCGATCTCGTTGCGCCGGACACGCCGCTGCCGACGCCGTGGGATAAGGAAGCTTACGAAAAGTATTCCGGCGAGATTCAGCGGCGGCGACGACAGTTGCGTAAGGATAAGCGGCCCGAGCAAGAGATGGAGGCGCTCTTCCGCACGGAGTTGACGCACGAGCAGAGTATGTTTGCGGCTGAACGCTACACGCGGCGCGTCGGCGCGTTTGAGGGCGCGCTGTATGAGGCGCGGGGCTACTACCGGCCCGAAGTTGACTGCATCATGTTCTCGCGCACGGATCACTTCTGCGCCGTCTGCCGCCGCGCCATAGAGCGCATCGTCGGCCTCTATGCCCGCCCGACAGGTAGAACTAAACGATAAAAAACGGAGGCGCGCCGGTTATATAATCGGCGCGCCTCCGTCTGCTGCTGATAAGACCCGGCCGCTAGCGCCAGGCAGCACTGATCCAACCTTACTACTTACTGCATGTTCGCGCCGGTGGTAGCGCCGCCGCTCGCGCCGATGACTGCGTATGCGCCGCCGAGGTTGATGCTCGTCAACCACAACGCGCCGCCGTCGCCTTCCCGTTTGGTCTTGTAGGCCGGGGGGTTGGACGACTTGCTCTTAAACTCTTCGAGCCGCGCCGTGGTCTTGACAACGACCTTGCTGCCGCGCTTGAGCGTCAACTCACCGCTCTGTTCGTCGAAGCTCGCTTTGTAAGTGCCCTTCTTGATGACCGTGCCATTGACCATCACGTCATCGTCGATAGCCACAGTTTTGCTCTTGCCGGCGGCCAGCGCGACGCTGCTGAGCAGGACGCAAAGGGCGAGGACGAGCGTAGTGCGCAGTAGATGCTTGTTCATTTTGTATGCCTTTCCGCCCGGCTTGCAGGGCGTGTTTTTTCTGTCATGAAATTTAGACCGAGCTAATTGCTCATTGTTTAAGACGTGCGTTGCCGGCGAATAGTTATAGGTATGTGACGAGCGGCTTTGTGTGCGTGATGAGTGCGCTGCCGGGCACATTTACCCGGCGATTAAATATCTTGTCACGCGCACGGGCTTGTAGTAATGTGCGTCGCGCATTGGCTCTGACTTAACCTCAAGCGCCCGCAAGTTCGCGCGGGTATCACGTTTGCACAGCTTAACCGGATGGCGGCTCGCACACTATTCTCCCCTACGCTCGCGCTCCTGCTCGCACGCCGCCGCGTCGCCGTCATCGTCTCCGGCGCGGCGCTCGTGCAGGCGGGCTTGGTGTGGGCGGGGTTGCCCGGTTGGCCTTGTCCGGTGGCGCACACGCTCGGCGTGCCCTGTCCCGGCTGCGGTCTGACGCGCGCGACGGTCGCGCTGCTCAAGGGCGACTGGCAGAGCGCGCTTGCGCTGCACGCCTACGCGCCCGTCCTACTGCTCGCCTTGTGCTTGTTCGCCTGCGCGAGTCTGTTGCCCGCGCGCCCGCACCATGCGCTCGTCAACATTGTTGCCGCCGTCGAACGCCGCACCGGGCTGACCGCCGTGCTGGCCGTCGGTCTCGTCGCTTACTGGCTGGCACGCTTGCTCTACGCACCTGACGCAATGCTCCGCCTCGCGCGCGGATAGACTTACGCTTATTCGACATTCAACCTAAACTGGAGGCTAAAACAAGATGAACGCTTTTTCCCTGTTAGGGTTCGTAGTGAATCTGGGCTGCCTGATCATTTTCATTATCGTGCTGATCAAGTTGTTCCAGAACGAAGGTGCGCTCAAAGGTATTCTGGGGCTGATTTGCGGTCTCTACACC
>JBBRYU010000055.1:0-18779 GCA_038237345.1 Pyrinomonadales bacterium | reverse complement strand
GACCTCAATGCGCTGGCATGGTATGGTGCGAACTCCGGTAGCAAGACACATGCGGTCGGGAGTAAACAGCCGAACGCGTTCGGGCTGTTTGACATGCATGGTAATGTGTGGGAGTGGGTGCAGGATTATTACCACGAGAGCTACGACGGTGCGCCGACTGATGGCTCAGCACGGTTGAGTGGCGGGGACTCAAATAGCCGGGTGCTGCGCGGCGGCTCGTGGGACAGCGATGCCTTCGACCTCCGCTCCGCCCACCGCCTCAGGGTCACCCCGGACGTCCGCGGCAACGACTACGGCTTCCGTGTGGTGGCGGTTGCGCGGGCTTCGTAGCCTTTGCAGTTTTGACCCGCCCGCGTATGTGACGTTGTGCTGGACGAACCTGTGTGCACGGAATAAAGTAAGCGTATGAGCAGCAGAGTGACTGATGCCTTGATAGCTATCGAGCCGACGGCCGGCGCGACCCCGCCGCAGCGCGTGACGTTTGAGGAGTATCTTGCGGCGGGCGATGAGCGTGCGCTGTCTGAGTGGGTGGACGGGGAACTGATCTATATGTCGCCAGCATCGGCACAGCATCAACGAATCGGCAGCTTGCTTGAAATATTGATGAAACTCTACGTCGAACTGCATCAGCTTGGTGAGATGTTTCGCGCACCGTTTGCAATGAAAATCCTTAACCAGACGCGCGGGCGCGAGCCTGATCTGCTGTTTGTCAGTCGTGAGCGGGCGCATCTGATTGAGAAGAATCATTTGAACGGGGCGGCTGATCTGGTGGTTGAGATCGTCTCGCCGGAATCAATTGGACGAGATCGCGGCGAGAAGTTTGTCGAGTATGAACAGGCAGGGATTAAGGAATACTGGCTGATCGATCCTGAGCGCGAGAGCGCGGAGTTTTATGAGTTGGGCGCGGACGGACGTTACCGCGCGGCGTTGCTGGCGGCGGATGGCGTCTATCGCTCAAAGGTGCTGGCTGGTCTCTACGTGCGCCCGGACTGGTTCTGGCAGAATCCCTCGCCCACGCTCGCCGCCTTACGCGAACTAAAACTCATCTGACCGAATAGCACGCGCGGGCAAAGGCGCACGACTGCTAATGTGCCCGCCACACTTGCCGCTTTGCTGCCGCAAACTATCTGCTCCCTTCAAGTTTCGCCGCTTGCCATAGTTCTTCCATCTCATCAAGCGATGCTTCATTGAGTGTGCGCCCGCGCGCTTTGAGACCTTGTTCGATGTGGCGGAAGCGGTGGCGGAATTTGCGGTTGGTGAGTTTGAGCGCGGCTTCAGGTTCGACGCCGAGGTGGCGTGCGATGTTGGTAACGGCGAAGAGCAGGTCGCCTAACTCTTCGCGGACGTGCGTGTGCGCGGCCTCTTCGTCGGCAACGGGGCGGGCGGGCGCTGCGCGTGTGCGCTGCTCGCTGGCAGGTTGCGTGGCGGCGGCGCGGGCCTGTTGCCCCTCGTCGCGTTCTTTGATCGCGGCCTTGAGCTCGTCGATCTCTTCGTGCAGTTTGGCGAAGATGTCTTCGAGGCGTTGCCAATCGAAGCCGACGCGCGCGGCTTTGGTGGTTAGTTGATGCGCTTCCATGAGCGCGGGCGCTTTGGCGGAGACGCCGTCGAGGAGCGACGAGTCTTTAGCTTCTGCGCCTTTGCCGGCCGCCTGCTTCTCAGCGGCCTTGATCGTTTCCCAGTTGCGCAGCACGGTGGCGGTGTCGGTGGCGGTCTCGCCGGCGAAGACGTGCGGGTGGCGGCGCACCATCTTGGCGTGGATGCCGTCCACCACGTCATCAATCGTGAACTCGCCGCGCTCGCCCGCGACCTGCGCGTAGAAGATGATCTGAAAGAGCAGATCGCCCAACTCGGCGCGCAGTTCTTCAGGGCGGCCCTCGCGCGCCGCTTCGACCGCCTCGAAGGCTTCGTAAGCCTCTTCCAGCAACATCGGCGCGAGCGTGGCGTAGGTCTGCTCACGATCCCAGGGGCAACCGTCAGGGGCGCGCAGGCGAGACATTAAAGCGACGAGATCGGCGAATGATGCAGGCATAAGGGTTCGTTCAAAGTTCAAGGTTCAAGGTTTGTGGGGCTGAAGTTTAAAGCCTAAAGTTGCGTGTTCCAAGTTAGGCTCGCACATTGACTTTGAACCTGCAACTTTGAGCTTTGAACTTTGCCTTTCTTGCGACGGCGCGGCCGCAGGTGCTACCATCTTTGTCGTTAACCACACAACGTATGCAACTGCATGTTTGATCGGCGTGACGGAGAAGGGCCGCCGCCGTGTCTACGGAAAACGATGAGCGAAGAAAAGCCAACTTTCAAAGTTACCGACCGCCGTCTGTTCAACGCTGACGGCACGCCGCGCGAGATTGAGCGCGAAGAAGAGTCGCCCGTCACGCAGACTGCTGCGCCGCCGGCCGCACCCAACGTGGCGCAGCCAAGCGCAAGCATGCCGCCGCCGCGCGAGCCTGCGCCAAGCGCGCCCACAGATTCAGCGCCGGCCGCACGGCGCGAGCCGGCCACGCCCGCGCATGAACCGGACGCCGCATTGGGCGGCGACCCGACGCAGTTCGCCAATCTCGTCATGTTCATCGCGTCGCCCGCCGCCGCCGCGCTCGGCATGACCGAGCATCCCGGCTTGCCCGCAGGCGAAGTCGATCTGCCGCTCGCCAAGCACTGTATCGATCTACTCGCCACCGTCCAGCAAAAGACGCACGGCAATTTGAGCGCGCAGGAAGGGCAAATCCTCGAAGGGCTGCTCGCGGAACTGCGCATGCAATACGTCTCGCTTGCCGGCCCGCGCACGCCAGCCCCGCCGCGCGGCTTCAGCGGCGGCGACATTACGGGCGGCAGATGAGTTCAAGGTTCAAGGTTCAAGGTTCAAAGTTAAGGGGCGCGATCAAAAAACTTGAACCTTGAACTTTGAACCTTGAACTTGGCTTTATGAAACTCACCTTACTCGGCACCGGCACTTCGACGGGCGTGCCGTCTATCGGCTGCGCGTGCGAGACGTGTGTGTCGGATGATCCGCGCGACAAGCGGCTGCGCGTCTCCGTCCTCGTCGAGCACGACGGGCAGACGGTGTTGGTGGACACCTCGTCCGACTTCCGGCAACAGGCGCTCAGGCAAAAGTTGAAGTGGCTCGACGCCGTGCTAATCACGCATTGCCACGCCGATCACATCTTCGGTCTCGACGACATCCGCCCGCTCAATTTTCGCCACGGCCCGCTCGGCGTCTACGCCAACGAACGCGCGTGGGTGGACATCCGCCGCATCTTTCAATACGTCTTCGAGCCAACCTACTTCGGCGGCGGACTGCCGCAGGTCGTCGCGCACACCATCATCGCGAACGCGCCTTTCTCGCTCAGTCGCGACTTGCAAGTGACGCCGCTCGAAGTCATTCATGGGCGTTTGCCGGTCATCGCTTACCGCTTCAATGATTTCGCCTACGCGACCGACCTGAGCGAGATACCGCCCGCGACGTTGGAAGCGCTGCGCGATTTGGACGTACTCGTCCTCGATTGCCTGCGCCTCACGCCGCACCCGACGCACCTCTGGCTTGAGCGCGCCCTCGCCTACATCGAACAACTAAAGCCGCGCCGCGCATACCTGACGCACATCGCGCACGACATCAAACACGCGCGCGACGCACACCTGCTCCCCGCCAATGTTGAGTGGGGCTATGACGGATTGGAAATAACAGCATAGAGGTTAGAGGTCAGAGGTCAGAGAGCAGTAAAAATGAAACTAACCTCTGGCCTCTGACCTCTGACCTCTGCTCTTATGCGACTGTTCCACGGCACGGACAATGCGGAGATCGCGCGCCCGACGGTGTTGACGCTCGGCGTGTTTGACGGGCTGCATCTGGGCCATCAGTCGATCATCCGCACAGTGGTTGAACGGGCGCAGGCCGCAGGCGCGGTGCCGACCGTGCTCACGTTCGATCCGCACCCGCGCGCCGTCTTGCATACGGCGTCTGCGCCGCCGCTCTTGCAGACGCTTGATCAGAAGGTCGAGGCGTTCGGCGTGCTCGGCATTGAGCAGACCATCGTCGTGCATTTCACGCGCGCGTTCGCCGAGGTGCGCGCCGCAGAGTTTTTGCGCGATGTGGTGTGCGAGCGTTTACAGGCGCGGGCGGTCTATCTGGGGCGCGGCTTCGCGTTCGGCCATGGGCGCGAAGGCAACATCGAGTTGCTGCGGCGCGTGAGCGCAGAGCTTGGGTTTTACGCGGACGAAGTGCCGGAAGTGCGTCTGCACGGGCAGCGGATCAGTTCGAGCCGGATTCGTGAGTTGCTGGCTGAAGGCCGCGTGAATCTGGCGCGGCGCATGCTGGGGCGGCCTTACGGCGTCGAGGGGCGGGTCGTGCGCGGGCACGAGCGCGGGCGCACCATCGGTTTCCCGACCGCGAATTTGCATCCGCAGAACCGCGTCATCCCGGCGGGCGGCGTCTATGTGACGGCGACGCTGATTGACGGCGCGTGGCGGCGCAGCGTGACCAACATCGGCACGCGCCCGACGTTTGGGGATAACACCGAACCATCCATTGAGACGCATGTGTTAGATTGGACGGGCGACCTCTACGGCGATGTGGTGCGCGTGCGCTTCCTGCAACGCCTGCGTGCGGAGCAACGATTCGCGTCGGTCGCGGAGTTGCAGCGGCAAATTGATTATGACGTAGCGCGGGCTGAGTCGTATTTCGCGCGCGGCGGTGTGCGCCGTTCGCTGGCGATCATTTAAGGCAAGGTTTCAAGGTGCGGAGTGCCGGTTTCAGGTGCGGCGCATCTAAGCTGTGACCTGTCGGCTGCAACTTGAAACCTAATTTTTTCGTTGCTGTTATAGGTTTGCGACAGGCGCGATTTACGATAACTATTGATATGCCAGTGAGTGAACAAAAACAGACGGCCCTCATACCGACCGACGGGGCGCGGCGCAACGGCAATAATGACGGGCACAAGTCAACGGCGCTGGCCGTTGTCGTGCCTGCGCATAAGGGCGACGCGCAGGTGAACGGCAACGGGCATCAGTTCAATGCGCATGAAGCACAGATGCCGCAGCCCGCGAACGTCGGCGCACTCCAGCAACTCGGCCGGCGCGGGTGGTGGCGCATGGCGCAGATCGCGCGCGTGCTGGGGCTGCTCTCGTTCTACCTGTTTCTGGAAAACTACGAGGCGCGCAGCAAGTTCAACCGGCGCATGGCCGCGCGCAGGCGTGACGAAGCGCAAGGCTTCGGCCGCGGCCCGCGGCTCAATGCGTGGTGGTTCGACGTGCGCGTGCGCGTCTTTGATCGATTGATCCGCGCGTTGCGTTACGTCGTCTTTCGCGGCGCGGACGCTTCGCAGAGCAAAGAAGCGCGGCTCGCGCAACAGGCCGCGTGGCTCAATCGTAGTCTGATCAAATTAGGGCCGACCTTCATCAAGATCGGACAGGCGCTCGGCACGCGCGGCGACCTGTTGCCGCTCGCCTATGTGAAGGAGTTGGCGACGCTACAAGATCAAGTGCCGCCGTTCCCGACCACGGAGGCTTACGCGCGCATCGAGGCGGAGTTGGGGCGCAACTTGCAGGAAGCGTTTGCGGAGATCGACGCCGAGCCGATTGCCGCCGCGTCGCTCGGCCAGGTCTATCGCGCGCGTTTGCACAGCGGCACAGAGGTCGCGGTTAAAGTTCAACGCCCGCATCTGGAGGCGACGATCAGTTTCGACATCGCGCTCTTGCGCCGCATCGTCAAACTGCTCTCGCGCTATCCATCGTTCACCGAGAACGCCGATTGGGAAGGCATGCTGCGCGAGTTCGCGGACACCGTTGGCGAGGAGATGGACTACGTGCAGGAAGGGCGCAACGCCGACCGCTTCCGGCAGAACTTCAAAGACTGGCGCGTCATCCGCGTGCCGCGCATCCACTGGGCGCACACGACGCGGCGCGTGCTCACGCTCGACTTCGTGCGCGGCACGAAGGTCACGGACATCGAAGGCTTGCAGGCGCGGCGCATCTCGCCGATCAAGGTCAACCGTCTGCTCGTGCGCACGTACTTGAAGCAACTGCTCGAAGACGGCTTCTTCCACGCCGACCCGCATCCGGGCAATCTGCTCGTGCTGGACACGGGCCATCTCGCCTTTTTCGACTTCGGCATGACCGGGCGCATCACGCCGGGGTTGCAGGCGCAGATGATCGACGCCTTCTTCCACGTCGTCGAGCGCGACGTACACGGTCTCGCGCAGGACTTGATCAACCTCGATTTTTTGAAACCCGGTGTCAGCCCCGAACTTGTGCGCCCCGTGATCGAAGCTCTCTTCGAGCACTATCTGAATCTGAAACTCGGCGAAGTGAACTTCAAAGAGTTGACCTATGATCTGGCCGAGGTGATGTACGAGTATCCGTTCCGCCTGCCCGCGCGTTTCACCTACATGATGCGTGCGTTGATGACGCTCGAAGGCATCGGTCTCGTCACCGACCCCGGCTTCAGCTTCTTCGACACCGCGAAGCCCTACGCCAAAGAGTTCATGCTGCGGCGCGAGGGCAAACACTTCCGCAAACTGCTGCTCGATAAATTCACCGGGCGCGACAACGGCGGGCGCATCGAGTGGGGCAAGATGTGGAAGCTGGCCAAGATGGCCGCGAAGTCGTATCTGGAAAAATAATGCGCCGGTCGTCCCGCCGCGAAATTAACGTACCTCAAAATTGATCTGCTGCGTCGCCGACACTTTAGCCACGCGATCCAGGGCCGTTACGCGCAACTGATAACGTCCGGGCGGGAGCGCGTCGAGCGGCAGTTCTGCCTCGTAAGGCAGGCGGGCCGGATCGGCTGCGTCGTGCGCGGCGACGAGACGGCTCGGCGTGGTGATGACCGGCTGATTGTCGCGGAAGATTTGCACCTGTAGGCCAACGTCCGGTAGTTGCTCGCCGCCGCCGCGCGCGGCGTTGTAGACAACGGTGCGAAAGCGCAGCGCGGACTTGGCATTGAACCGCCCGGCGACGCTCGGCACGATGACGTCCTGCGCTGCCGCGGACTGAGTGCTAGGGACGGGCTTGCGCTCGCTGAGTTGTAGGCTGGCGAGCGCGAGGCTGCCCTTAGTGAGATTGGGAATCTCGATCCAGCGCATTGCGCTGCCAAGCGCGCCGGTGCGCACGTCGCGCGCGGCGGCGCGCACCTGATACAGCCCCGGTGTTAACTGCGCGTTGTATTGCGAAATGATACCGCGCCAACCTTGCGCTCGCTGCCCGTCGGCCGGCTGGTTGAGGTTCAAGCGATTCTTAAAACTGGCCACTTGCCGGCCGTCGCTGTTGAAGAATACGCCGGCGATCTCGACGATACCGGCCGGCTCGCCGGCGATCCGCTCGAAGTCGATCCCCGCGCTATCCACCTGCACCAACGCGGTTACGACAGGGCCGTAGCCGGGCGTATCCTGATAAGCGAGACTGAGCGCCATGGGCAGCGCGCTGGTCGGGTAGGGGGCGACGATAGCATTGATGAGTGCCGGGTCAGTCGCGGGCGGCGGGGTGGGCGTTGGTGTGCTGCCCGGTTTTACATCCGGCATGCGCCTGACACGGAGTGTGCGGGGAATGGATTCTCCCTCCAACTGGAAGTAGCCGCGCCGCGTGAGCACCTTGTATTCGGGATGGCCTTTGACACTGATCACGGTGCGATTGGGGCGAGCGCGCGGCCCCGTCTGCTCGTCGGGCTGCCATGCGAGCAGATAATAGCGCGCCGTCTCGCTGAGCGCGTCAGCGACACCAGTCGCGAGCGCGTTCGAGTTGAGGAAGGCACGTCCGCCAGTGTCCACGGCCAAGGCATTCAGCGGGTCTTGCGCCGCCGCCACCGCCCCGAAACTCGCGGTTAGCAACTGCCCGCTAATATCGGCCGGCGCATCGTCGGCCGCCTGCGCCCAGTCGGTGCTTAGCCCGCGCGTGTCGAGCGAGTAGATGACTGTGCCGGCCCGCGCGGCGGCGTTAGCGACGCGGCGCAGTTGCCCGAGCGTAGTCGAGTCCGTCCGGTTGAGATAGAAGCCGTCGCTCAGGAAGAAGCAGACCTTGCGGCCGGGCAGCACCCCCGATGGCCGGATCGCGTTTTCGAGCGCGAACAAGGTGCGGCTGGCGGCGTTGGCGGCCTGTATCAAGAGTGGGCTGGCCCGCGCTTCAACCAGCGCGCGGGCCTGTTCAATGCCCAGCATCGGGTTCGCCTCAAGTAGCTGCCGGGCATAGAAGTCGAGCACCTCCGTGTCGTGTTCCGCAATGGCGAGCGCTTGATACTCGCTCATGGTCGGCCGCTGATAGTCGCTCACGGCGGGCGGGCCCGGCTTGATGCGTTCCACCGCCGCGCGCAGCACCGTCTTCTCATCGGTCAGTTGTTGCAGGAAGCCTACCCCCCCGCTCGCCGACATAATGGCCAGCAGATCGTTCTGCCCCAACTCTGTTTCGATAAAGCGGCGCAGGGTGTCGCGCACCTGTTTCGCGCTGCCGACGGAGAGATGAAAGTCGTCCACGAAAAAGAAGATGACGCGGCCCCGATCCAGCGGGCGCAACGCGTTCGGGTCAACCCCCTCGGCTTGCGCCGTGCCGCGTGCCAGCGCGAGTTGCCCCTGCTCGTCGCCGCTGCCCGTCGTGATGCGCTCGAAGAAGAAGACGGGTTGCGGGTAGCCATCAACCGCAATGATGAAGTCGGCGCGGGTCAGTCCGTCAACGAAGCGCCCCTGCCGGTTCAGCACGACCACATCGGTCTGCACTAGATCAGCGTTCACGCGCACCACATCTTCCGCTTGCGGCTTAGCGATCGGCGACGGCTGCTGCTCCTGGGCCCGCACGCTCAAGGGCAGTATGCTCAGGCACACGAGCGCCACGCCGACTAGAAGCATATACGCGGCGTGGGTCGTCGGGCTGGCATGCTGACTGAAAGTGTTGCTGGCGGGGCTGACCATGATCCTTCACCTCCTACAAAAGCGAGTGATGCCTTGCCACGTCTCCCACGCGTGACGCGGCGCGGCAGATTTGCGCCCGCGCTCAACGGGCAGTTGGCCTGAGTGCGTTGAACAAGAGCGGATAGGTCGCCAACGATTGGCCGCGATACTGCGGGCGGAAGCCGAAGAGATAGATGTGCCCCTTGCCCAGCGTGACTTCGACGAGCGCGGCCTTGCCCCAGAGCTTACGGCCGCCGAGCAGCCAGCCCGACAGCAGCGGATCATGGTCGATGGGATAGCGCGCGATGATGTGGACGCGCGTCATGTCTCTGGCATCGACCTCGAACACAGGCGAGTTCTCGACCCACGCGATGGACTCGCGCGGCATACCGGACGCGATGGGGTGCGTCGTGTCGAGTTCGGTGCGCAGGATCGAACCGGGCGCGTAGTATTCCGTCTGCTTCAACCCGTCGGTGATGTCGCGCACCGGCAGTTTCAATTGCTCGATGGCGAAGTCCGACGCATCATTCAACGCGACGAGCGTCCCGCCTGCTTCGACGAACTCGCGCAAAGCCTTCACGCCCGCCTCGCCCAAGCCCCCCGTCAACTCCGGCGGCATCGTGCCCTGCCGATAACCATTCAAGATCGTGCGCGCTTGCTGATCGGGAATGATGATCGCATCGAACTTCGCGCGCAGATTGCCCGCGCGCATTTCTGTATCCTCCAAAGAAGAATAGATGACGCATCGTCTATCCTTCTCGGTGTCGAGTACCCATCGCGTCCAACCTTCATCTAGCGCAGGAACATGAGACTTGTAAACCGCGTTGCGGCTAGAAACATTGCGGCACGCGCCATAGTCAGCGCCGTTTACTCCCCACTTAGCTGGCTTGGCTCTGAACGGAGCAAAAACCTGAGTCGCGTTCACGCCAAAAAGCAGTGATAGAGTATGAGCCGTTACGTCATAAGGTTGAATCGGATTTCCTTGTTCGTCGCGTAAGTTCGGGTAGTGTTGCGGCTCAAGTAAGGCTTTGGCAAAAGCGCCATAAGGTTGATCCATCCTGACAAGATAGCCATGATCAGCGGCGGAGAATTTCACTCCGGCTTCCTCGAAAATGCTTCTCAACTGTTCACTGCCTCGCCCGCCCGCGTCGAAAACAAAACCAAACAACTCACCAGCCTTGCGCGGGCGCACGGCGTCTTTGCCGATGGCGTAGAAGCGTTGCAGCCATTCGGTGCGATGCTCGGCGGCGTGGCGCAGGAGGGCAAACGCGCCCGTGGTCATGTAGTTGGTGATGTCGCGCAGATGCCATGGGCCGCCGGGCCAGATGGGGCCGAAGTTGGCGGACTCTTTTTGCGGGTCGTAGCCTTCGCGCGAGCGCAGGTCGGCGAACTTGACCGAGGTCGGCGTGGCGAGCCGCGCGGAGGCCGTCTCGGACAGGATGCGGACGCCGCCGTGATAGTGCGAGTAGGCGCGGGCCGGCGTCCATGCGTCGTAGGTCGAATCGGTGGTGATGCCTTTGAAGCCTTTGGCGCGCAGGTCGGCCGCCATGTAGTTGCCGAGTTCCGTGTAGCCCGCGACGATCTGCGGCGGCACGTTCGGCTCGACGGGTTTCATGTAGGGCGGCAAAAATAGCCGCGAGCCTTCCGCGCCTTGCTGGTGTATGTCGTGGACGATCTGCGGATGCCAGACGTTGTGTACCTTGTCCACCGTCAACTGCGTCTCGACCTGCGTGAAGGCGTACCAGTCGCGGTTGTTATCGTGCCCCGTGTACTTGTGATAAAGCTCCGGCGGACTCGTGCCCTCGTACGGCGTGCCGAGCGTCTTGTCGTACCACTCTTTCACGATGTCCACGCCGTCCGGATTCAAACTGGGCACGAGCAGCACGATGCAGTTTTGCAGGATGCGCTGAATCTCCGGCTCATCCGACGACGCGAGTCGGTCGGCGATCAGCATGCTCGCCAGATTGCTGCCGACCTCCGTCGAGTGTATGCCGCACGTGATCAGCACGATGGTCTTGCCGCGCGCGATGAGTTGCGCGGCTTTGCGATCCGCGTTCGCGCCCAACGTGCGCGGGTCGGCCAACTGCCGCTGAATCTCTTTGAATTCATTCAACCGCGCTAAATTCTCCGGCGCGCTGATCGTCGCCAGCACGAAAGGCCGCCCCAGCGTGGTCTTCCCCAACTCTTCAAATTTCACGCGCGCACTCGCCGCGTCCAGCTCGCGGAAGTAGTCCACCATCTGCGCCCAACTGGCCAGCTTGCGATCATCGCCTGGCGTGAAGCCGAGCACGTCCGCAGGCGAGACAGGCTTAAACGAAGGCGTATCAACCGAGTCTAAGGTGAGTCGTTGCGGCGGCTTACGCTCCTGCGTCACGGGCGCGGCACTGCGGCGACGAGCGGGCGAGCGGCGCGTCTGCGCGGGCGCAAAGGACACGGAGAGCAACGAAAGACAGAGCGCAAGGGCCGCGAAACGTGTGCGCATGTGCGTCAAAGCTCCACAGAGATGAAGTTGAAAGGGGAACTACAACGCGCAGTTTAGCACAACGAATGCGCGGCGGTGGACGTTTGGAGTGCCGCCTTTAGGCGGCATCCCCGCGCAATAAAAACCCGCCTGAAGCCGGCACTCCAAACAATCATCTAAATGCAGCAGGGCTTTCATCCTTGCACGTTTGCGCCGGTGCGCGGTAAATTAACGCGCGAAATAACCCCGCAACTCCCCTACAATTCGCAACTCTGGATCGGAGGTCACGTCTGATGGCAACTGAGACTGCTGATGTCGCCGAGACTAATGAGTACCCGGATATTGTCGGCGCGAAACCGGCGAACCCGTACCTTGCGGCGTTCCGCCCGTACCTGCCGGACAGCGCACGGTTGCCGGAACTGACGCCGCTGCCGCTCATCGTCGGCACGCTCCTGGGCATGGTCTTCGGCGCGTCGTCGCTCTACCTCGTGCTCAAAGTCGGCTTGACGGTGAGCGCCTCGATTCCCGTCGCCGTCATCTCGATCACGCTCTTCCGCCTGCTCTCGAAAATAGGTTTGCGCAACGCGACGATTCTGGAGAACAACATCGTGCAGACGGCCGGCTCGGCCGGCGAAAGTATCGCCTTCGGCGTCGGGGTGACGATGCCCGCGATCATGATTCTCGGCTTCGATCTGGAGTTCACGCGCGTGATGCTCGTCGCGGTCCTGGGCGGCTTGCTCGGCATCCTGATGATGATCCCGCTCCGGCGTGCGCTCATTGTGCAGCAACACGGGTTGTTGAAGTACCCGGAAGGGACGGCGTGCGCGGAGGTGCTGAAGGTCGGCGCGGACGACGTGTCGCGCGCGGCGCACGCGCAGACGCTCAGCGCGGCCGAGCGGGCGGCGGTCGTGGACACCGGCGAGCAGATGGGCGCGAAGACGATCTTCGCTGGCTTCGGCGTCGGCTTCTTATATCAAGTGTTGATGGATGCGCTGAAGGGCTGGAAGACTGTGCCGGAAAAAGTCTTCGGTGCGCCGTTTAAGGCCGGCTCGGTCGCGGCGGAGATTTCCCCGGCGCTCTTGGGCGTCGGCTATATCATCGGGCCGCGCATCGCGTCGATCATGGCGGGCGGCGGCGTGCTTGCATACCTCGTGCTGATCCCGATGATCAAGTTCTTCGGCGAGGGCATGACGGGCGCGTTAGCGCCGGGCACAGTGCCCATTAGCGAGATGAGTCCCGGGCAGATTCGCGGCGCTTATGTGCTTTATATCGGCGCGGGCGCGGTGGCAGCGGGCGGCATCATCAGTCTGTTCCGCAGCTTGCCGACCATCTGGCATGGCTTGAAGGAAGGGCTGAAAGATTTGCGCGGCGGGCAGGCGGCGGCCGACACACACGCGCTGCGCACGGATCAAGACCTCTCGATGAAGTTTGTGTTGAGCGGCATCATCGTGTTGATAGCGGTGATCATGATCGCCCCGCAACTGAGCCTGCAATGGAATCTGCTCGGCGCGCTGATGATCGTCGCGTTCGGCTTTCTGTTCGTGACCGTCTCGTCGCGCCTGACCGGCGAGATCGGCTCGTCGTCAAATCCGATCTCCGGCATGACGGTCGCCACGCTCTTGCTCACCTGTTTGATCTTTCTGCTCATCGGTTGGACAGGCCCGACCAAGTACGTGACGGCGCTCTCAATCGGCGCGATTGTTTGCATCGCCGCCTCGAACGGCGGCACCACGTCGCAGGATTTGAAGACCGGCTTCCTCGTCGGCTCGACGCCGAAATATCAACAGATCGCGATCCTCGTCGGCGCGCTGGCCTCGGCACTCGTGCTCGGGCCGATTCTGCTTAGCTTGAACGACTCGTCCACCGTCTATGTCCCGCGCACGATGTTCGTGCCAGTGACAAAGAGCGTAGGGCAGTTCAATGCAGGTCTCGTGCCGAATCTGCCCGCGTACAATGAACAGGACAAGCCGACTGTGCCGGGCAACTACCGCATGTTGAAGAACGATCCCGCCAGCCCGCAGCACGTCAACGGGCTGGACGCGGGCGAGTATCTTGTCAACGATGCGGGGCAACTCGCTTACAAAGTCGAGCACAGTTTTCCGGCCGACTTCCGCACCGACCCGGCGCAGTTAGATAAGACTGAACGGCTGAAAGGGCCGCAGGGGACGACCGACACGAACACCTATCGCGTCTGGCACAAGACGGACACTGCGGGCGCGCCCGCCGGTAAGTATCTCGTCAACGAGCAGGGGCAGGTCGTTTACTTCGTCGATCCCGGCATCAACGGGACGCACAAGATCAGACCGGACGGCACAGAGGTCGAGACGAAGTACGACGCGCCGAAGGCGACCTTGATGTCCTACATCATCAAGGGCATTCTCAATCGCCAGTTGCCGTGGGGCTTGGTGCTGCTTGGTGTGATGATCGCGATTGTGTTGGAGATGGCGGGCATCCCGTCGCTCGCGTTCGCGGTGGGCGTCTATCTGCCGCTCTCTTCGTCCAGCCCGATCTTCATCGGCGGTCTGATCCGTTGGCTGGTGGACAAGAACCTGCGGCGCAAACTGGCGCATCGCAATTTGTCGGAGGACGAGTTAGTCGCGGAGGGCGACAAGAGTCCGGGCGTGCTGATGGCTTCCGGCTACATCGCGGGCGGCGCGCTGGCCGCCATCGTGATCGCCATCTTGCAGGGCGTGCCGTCGCCGAGGCTCAGCGCCTTCAATGCGCGGGTCGGCGATTTGGCGGACAAGAATCCGCTCTACAACGGGGCGAACGCCGATCTGCTGTCGATGCTCCCGTTCCTTGTCTTAGCCGCGCTGCTCTACTTCGTCGGGCGCGAGGCGTTGCTCGCGAGCCGCCGCGCGCGGGAACGATAGCGTTGATGAACAAGCCCCGCAGGGGCGTTAGCATGTAGCCCACGGCGTAAGCCGTGGGTTCAAGTCGGGCCGGAAAATGTTAAGCCCCGACAGGGGCGAAAGAAACGCAACGCGAATTTCTTTCGCCCCTGTCGGGGCTTACTTGTTAATTGCTGTGCTGCTCCCACGGCCCAGCGCCGTGGGCTACACTCTAACGCCCCTTGCAGGGGCTTGGTCGCGCACGCTCACTTCATTCAGTTCACGGGCGGCGCGCTGGCGTCGGCCAGTCTGCCATTGAGGTCGGCGGCACGGAGTACGCTGGTCTGATCGACGTAGAAAGAGCGGCGGCCCGTCTTGCGATAGATGGTTGGCGTGGCCGTCGCTTCAAACTTGTCGCCCGAAACGCTGAGCTTGAGTTCGTAGCCCTCAACCTCAGTCTGCAACAAGACTCCGAGCCTTTCGCTCTCTCCTCCGCTCTCTTCAATCTCTTTCATGGCACGTTTAAGTTCTTCGAGCGTGGCGTACTTGCCGTTGCTTTCCTTGTACATATGTTGAGCGTCGGCAAGGGCTTCGAGCATAAATTGTGCCTGCCCTTCGCGCCCGCGCATCGGCCCCATCTGCTGACTGATGAGCGAGTCCGCCGACATGCGTGCAAGCAAGCCCTTCGGCACGTGCAACTCGTGCAGTAGCCCTCTGTTCTCTTTCGTCACGCTGTATGTGACCGCGCCCGGTTCGGTGCTTAGCCGGAGCAGCACGTCGCGCACAGCCGCATCTTCAATGTCTTCGAGCGCTCTCTTCGGGTCTTCAAACGTCTGTTGCAGCAACCCGCTCGACACATAAATTTGACCAAGTACCTGTCGCGGTTGCCAGCGCGCGGCGTTGCGATATGCGTCGGTCGTGGCGAGCGTCGTGCGATTGTTGTAGGCGTCGGTGACGTACGTCATCGTGGCCGCGTCGGGCGCGATGACGAGATAACGATCAATGAACGCGACCGACCCTTGCGCCAATGTGAGCAACTCCACCTCGCCGCGTTTCTCGATCAACTGCTGCGCGCTCACGCCTTTCAGGCCGACCGATGCGAGCGCACGCGGCAGGAGCGCCTTGAAGGCTTGTTTGTCATTGAGCGCGATCATAAAGACGGGGCCATGCGCGGTCTGATTCGTCTGCCGGCCGCTCCCGCCGCGCCGCACGCCGAGCCACTGCGCGGGCGCGGCGATGGCGATCTCGTTGCCGAGCGCGGCGATCAGATCGTCCTTGATGCGAAAGCCGCTGTTCTTCTCGAACGTGCCCATCTGCGCCTCGAACGAATCCGGCGCGCCCTTTTGTCCGTCGCTTGTGGTCGCTGCCGCGAAGTCGAGCAGCTTGAGCATGGACGAGACGTAGTTGTACATCTGCGGCAGATCGAGCGACGCGCTGACGAACACGTCCGTGTCCGCCGGCACGACGCCCGCCGCTTCGGGCGTGATGGCCGGCCCCGACAACAGCAACGGCACGAAGGGGAGCGGCCGCTGCGGCCCGTCGTCCGTTTCGTTGACGAGCAACGCGCGCACGACGATCTCGTCATCCTCAAACCCGGCCGCGACCACAATGGATTCGGGCCATTGACTACTGCCGCTTGCGGGGCCGCCGCCGAACAAAAGCGACGGCATGACTGAAAATAACTGCTCGGCGATGCGCCGCTGCTGCGCCTGCGCTTCTTCCTCCGGGGTCAACTTCTGCGGCGCGGCCGGCGTCGCCTCTTCCTCCGGCGTGGGCGTGGGTGACGGTGGCTCTTTCGGGAACAGTGCCGGATCAGCTTGAATACCCTCAACGTGGGGCAGCGCGTTCGCGTTGCCGGTATTTGGAATGACCGTCGCGGTATTGCCGGTCGCGTCTATCTTCTCGGCGACGACGCCAGCCGGTGCAACTTCACTCGACTGTCCACCAGCAGCATCCTGCTGCGCCCGCCGCATTTCCGCTTGCTGCTTCTCCGCTTCGCGCTCGTACTTCGCGCGCTGCTCGGCGGCGTTGCGCTCGATGCGCTTCATGTTGAAATAGATGAACACGGCTTCGCGCGCGAAATGGCCGCGCGCGGTCTGAAAGCCCGGTTCGTCGGCCAGCAACGGCGCGTCCGCCGGATGCAACTGTGCAAGCTTGAACGCCGCGTCGCTCAACACGACGAGCGTACCCGCGCGCAGCAGATGAAATGGCGCGCCGGGCGACGCACTCGGCTTATCGCTCGCGCGTGCATTAGCGCGCCGCTCTCCCCGGCGCAAGCGAACGCGCGGCGGCGCGGTGGCGACTAAGACAGGCTCGCCGCCCAGCACCGCCGTTGTGGTCGTCGTATCAGTTGTGGTCGTCGTCGCCGTCGTATGAGCTTTCAAAAACCTGCGGAGCGCGGTCTCGAACTTCTGCGCCTCTTCGGGCGACGACAATTCGACCGCGCCGATGGCGTCGGGCAACTGCGGGCGCGTGGGCATGGCGGCGAACATGACGCGCGCCGTGGTCAACTCATCCGCGTGCCTGCTCATGAAGTTGAACAGGTCAAGCGCTTCGGGCGGCGCACCGCCCGGCAGACGCAGCGGCGCGATCAACTCCAACACCTCTTTTGAAGTTACGTATTGCCCAAGGCCGCGCACCTCGCCGTAGACCGCATAAGCGTCGGCGGAGAGCAGTGTGTCGAACGTAGTCGGCGCAGTTGGCCTTGGTTGCGCAGGCAGCGCGACGGGCGGCGCGGGCGGCGGCGCAACTGTGGTCGTATTCGGTTGTTGCGCGAAGCAGGGCGCGTGCAGCGCGAGCGTGAGCAGCAGCGCCAGTGCGCGCAGGATGCGGGCGGATGATTTCATAGGGGGAAATTCCTTCAACAGTTCGTTACCGCAGACAAGAACGCGACAAGCGGGCCCGTCTTGCACGTGAGATTATGACAGGTTCACAAATGAACGCTAAGCCTTTTCCAAGCCGGCGTACTTCTCGATCAGCTTCTTCTGCCCGAAGCCGGGGAAGCTAACCGTCAGCTTGGCCGTGTCGCCCGTGCCCTCGCGCCGCAGCACCAGCCCGCGCCCGTACTTCGCGTGGCGCACGTGTGAGCCGGGCGTGAAGCCGCCGCTTGCGGCTGACGCGGCCGCCGCCGCGCCCGTCTGCTCTGTACGTCGTTTGATGGTTGGTTGTTGCGCGGGCGCGTTGGTGGGCGGATTAAACTGCTGCCCGCGCTGGCGGAAGAACTCGGCGATGGAGTCAACGCTGTCGTAGGTCTTACCGGCGTAAGCGCGGCCCGCGCGCGGCTCATCCTGTTCGCCGCGCAACGCCCGCGCCGCCTGCAAATTCTCGACGCGCGATGAACTGCGCGCGAACGATAACCAAGAAGGGCCGCGCGTGAGGTCGTCCAGCAACTCAAGCGGCATCTCGTTTAAGAACTGCGATGGCTCGGCCATCAATTCTTCGCCGTACACGCGCCGCTTCATCGCGTGCGACACGTACAGAAATCTTTCGGCGCGCGTGATGCCCACGTAGCACAACCGGCGCTCTTCTTCCAACTCCGCCTTGTCCGCCGCCGAGCGCGCATGCGGGAACAAGCCGTCTTCAAGGCCGACGATGAAGACGAGCGGAAACTCTAAGCCCTTCGCCGAGTGCATCGTCATCAACGTGACGGGCGCATCGCGTTGATACTGATCCGAATCGGCGACGAGCGCGGCGGAATCTATAAAGTCGCGCAAGCCCCCGCCCTCTTCCTTGTCATAGTCCACGGCGGCGTTAACCAACTCCTGCAAATTCTCCAGACGCCCTTCCGCTTCTTCGCTGTTCTCGCTCTTCAACGACTGCGCGTAACCCGAATCGAGAATGGCCGCTTTGACCACTTCGGACGCAGGCTCGCGCTGCGCGACCGTGACGAGGTTGGTGATGAGCTGTTGGAAGTGCTTGAGCGCGTTCGTGGCGCGCGGGTTGAAAGCCTTTTGCTCCGCCTGTGGATCGGTGACGAGCGCGAGGGTCTCCCAGAGCGAGACGCCGAAATCTTTGGCGCGGCGTTCCAACTCGTCAAGCGTCTGCTTGCCCAGCCCGCGCGTGGGCGTGTTGATGACGCGCATGAGCGCGACCGAGTCGTGCGGATTCAACGCGAGCTTCAGATAAGAGATCACATCGCGCACTTCCGCGCGCTCGTAGAACGAGAAGCCGCCGACGATGTTGTAGGGCAATCCCGCGCGGCGCAACGCTTCTTCAAAGACGCGCGACTGCGCGTTCGTGCGATAGAGGATAGCGGCGCGCAGGTCATGTTCGCGCCGCCGATGCTCTTCGATCTTCGCCGCGACGAAACGCGCCTCGCCTTCGGCATCGAGCGCTTGATAGTAGCGGAGCGGCTCGCCCGTCGGGTTCGCCGTCCACAGCGTCTTGCCCTTACGCTCGGTGTTGTGCTTCACGACCGCGCCGGCCGCGTCGAGGATGGTCTGCGTCGAGCGATAATTCTGTTCGAGACGAATGACTTGCGCCACCGGGTAGTGCTGCTCGAAGTTCAGTATGTTGGTGATGTCTGCTCCGCGCCATTTGTACACGCTTTGATCCTCGTCACCGACGACGCAGACGTTCTGTTGTTTCTCAGTCAAAAAACGTATGAGCGCGAACTGTAGACTG
>JBBRYU010000054.1:0-18848 GCA_038237345.1 Pyrinomonadales bacterium | reverse complement strand
TTGTTTTTAACGTCCGGGGCAAAAATTTCATTGGGTTTGTGATTGGGTTTTTCCGCCGGGGGGCCGCCCCGGGGGGGCGCCCACGCTTAGGTTGCAGTCAGCGGCTTAGCAGCGATGCGTGCGGCAATAGCTGCTGGTGCGTTGTCTGTTTCGGTAGATGCCGCTGCCGGCCGCGCCGATGAGCGCACCGGCCGCCGTGCCGCGTCTATTATGGCTAACTGCCCTGCCGACGCCCGCGCCGAGCGCCGTGCCCCCGGCTACCGTGCCGATGGTGCGCGTGCGCGGTTTGAAATGTCGCCGCGCGGCTTTGCGGTTGAAGGCGATGACCGAGCCGGCACCCCCGCCGATAGCCGCGCCCTTCTTGCCGCCGATGAGTGCGCCGGCCACCGCGCCGCCGCCGATGATAGCCGCTGTGCGCGACTTGCGGCCGAAGCGTGAACGCCGCCGCCGCTCTTGCGCTGATAGGTCAGGCACGAGTGCCGTCAAGACCAGCACGAGCATAAGCATTGATACGACTAATCTTTTCATGTCGAAACCCTCCGTAAATAGCTGCCGATGTTACTGCCTTGTGGGAGAGCAGGTCATAACGAACTCATAGTTCAGCAACTCGTGTTCCGTTCAGGGCAATTGCGCGATGATGCGGAAAATAAAGGATTTTCTCGTCGTGCGCTGTGCCGCTTTCCTTACAAACGCGCGGTGGAACGTACTGATTTCATGCTAACGGGAAAGATGTTTGACCTCTCAAGCGCGCCGCACGCATAATCGCCGCCATGAAGACTGCGCTCGTGCATCATCCGGTCTACGAACAACATGACACAGGCGCGGGCCATCCCGAACGGCCCGAACGCTACGCGGTCGTGATGGACGCGCTGCGCGGCGACGCGGAACTGTGGCCGCAACTCGTCGAACTCCAAGCACCTGCTGCCGCGCGCGGCATCGTGCAAGCCGCGCACACGCCGCAGCATTTCAAGCGCGTCGAGCGCGCCGTCAGCGAAGGCATTGGCTATCTGGATGCGGACACCATTGTCTCTCTGCGCTCGCTCGATGCGGCCCTGCATGCGGCGGGCGGCGCGTGTCGCGCGGTGGATGCGATCATGGGAGGCGAGGCGCAGAATGCTTTCGTGCCTGCGCGCCCGCCCGGCCATCACGCGACCGAGGGGAGCGCGATGGGCTTCTGCCTCTTCAACACGGTGGCCGTCGCCGCACGTTACGCGCTGTCGCGCTATGCGGAGATCGAGCGCGTCGCCGTCGTCGATTGGGACGTGCATCACGGCAACGGCACGCAGGGCATCTTCTACGATGATCCTTCGGTCTTCTTCTTCTCGACGCATCAGTACCCCTGGTATCCGGGCACGGGCGCACGCGGTGAGACCGGGCAAGGGCGCGGGCGCGGCTACACTTTGAATGCGCCCATGCGCGCACGCACACCCGCGGTCGAGCAGCGGCGCGCGTTCGACGCCGCCATCTCGGAGATCGATGCGAAGTTCACACCAGATCTCATCATCATTTCGGCCGGCTTCGACGCGCATGCCAGCGACCCGCTCGGCCAACTCTCGCTCAGAGACGAAGACTTCATCGCGTTGACCCGCACGGTCAAAGAATGGGCCGCACGCGCCTGCGCGGGGCGCGTCATCTCTTGTCTTGAAGGCGGCTACAACTTGCAGACGCTCGGCGCGACCGTGCGCGCGCACGTGCAAACTTTAAGTGAAGACTAAAGCGGTGGCGGACAGACAGCCGCGTAGTAAAACACTCAACCACGAAGCAGCCCGAAATAAACTCGCTCCGCTCTGCGTTGCTTCGTGTCACACTTGACGCCTTTGCATCGTCAAAGGTGAGGCGCATGAGGAGAGACGGTGGCAGCTAGCAGCGACGAGCAAATGGAGCAGGGCATGAAAGGGCGTAGCGTGCGCGTATGGCTGCGGCGCATCATGCCGCGCGTGGGGATAGCGGCGGCGGCGCTGTTCGTCGTGCGTGCATTCGTCCGCGATACTGAGTTTTATCGCACGTCTGCGGTCGGTAGTCTGTTCGGGTTCATCACCTTCCTGCTCGTCGCGCTCACAGTCTGTTACTACGGCTTCGGCGCGCTGCGCTGGTTGAAGCGCAAACTGCTGTGGCGCGTGCGGCGGCGTCTGATCATCACCTATCTGTTCGTCGGCCTAACGCCCATCGTGCTGCTCGCCGGTCTCGGCTTCATCTTCGGCTACGGCATGGCGCTCAACTGGATGGCGGGCAGCGTCATGACCGAGATGCGCGGCGCGGAGCAGCAGACGTTGGCGATGGCGCATGGCTACGCCGACGCGCTCGCCGCGCTGCCGCTGGAGACGGATGCGCGCACGCTGCAAGCGTGGCTCGACGAGAGGGGCGCGGTGCTACAAGCCACGCTGCCCGGCGCGCGGGTCGCCGTCTGGCGCGGCGGCACGGACGGACAGGCGTTCGACCAACCTGCGCAATCGGTGAGCGAACCGCGCGCAGAGCAATTGCGCCCGCTCAGCCCTGAAGCCACTCCGTTCGGCGCGCCGCTGCCCGGCTGGCTGCGTGCCGCGCGCGAGTGGAGTGGTTTGACTTACGCGTCCGCGGCCGACGCGGATGATCCTTACGGCGCGGCCTCGCTACGCGCCCTCGCCCGGCAGGAAACAAGCGGACACGCGGTTGCTGTGCTGGTCTCTGTGCCGGTGAGCCGTGCGCTAGTCGAACGCCTGCGTGAAACGACGGGCCTCCACGTGCGTCCAACCTTCTTCGCCGCAGTGCTCAAGGCGGAGAAGGCGGGCGGAGGCCTGGAAGGCGAGAAGCGCCGCCGTGCCAATGCCGACCAATTCGGCGAGCCGTTGGCTGGCAGTTACGCCTTCGTCGTCCTGTCCGCAACCGAATGGCAGACGGGCGCGCACGCTTCGCGGATCGCATTCATGTTCCCAAATTCGCTCGCGGCAGCACGCAAGCAGGTGCTCGAACGCGGCCACCTCGGGCAGTCGCTCCGGCTTGATCTGATCCTCACCATCTTCATCACGATCTTCGTCGTACTCGAACTGCTTGCCCTCTTCGCCGCCGGCTGGATGACGCGCGCGGTCACCGGCACGGTGCATAAACTTTATCGCGCCACCGAGTTTATCAAGCGCGGCGACTTCTCGCATCGCGTACAGGTGCGTTCCCAAGATCAACTGGGCGAGCTTGCGCTGGCCTACAACGACATGACCGCGAACATCGAAGTGCTCTTGCAGGAGCGCGTCAAGCGCGAACGACTTGAGCGCGAGGTCGAGATCGCCGCCGAGGTGCAAGCGCAACTCTTCCCGCGTGAAGTGCCGCGCTTGCAGACGGTCGAGCTGGCGGGCGAGTGTCGCGCGGCGCGCGGCGTCGCGGGCGACTATTACGACTACGTGGAGATCACGCCCGGTCTCGTCGCCGTCGCGCTCGGCGACGTGTCGGGCAAAGGCATCTCCGCCTCGCTCGTCATGTCGAATCTGCAAGCCTCGCTGCGGGCGCAGACGACGATCCTCGCGGAGCGTCTACGGCTGGCAGCGCGCGCGGCCGCAGTAGCGGTCGGCGCAACCGCCGAAGTCGAGCAGCCGTGCGGCGTGACCGGCGTGGACAACGGTTGCGCGGTGCAGGAGATAGTCGCCAACATCAACACGCAACTGTGCCGCAGCACCGACTCGAATCGCTTCGCCACGTTCTTCCTCGCGCTCTATGATGAACGCACGCGCACGTTGCGCTACACCAATGCCGGGCACAACGCGCCCTTCCTCATCCGCGCCGACGGCACGCACGAACTACTTGAAGTGGGCGGCATAGTCGCGGGCGCGTTCGCTTTCGCGCGCTACGAAGAGTCGGCCGCCACACTCGCGCCCGGCGACTTGCTGCTCATCTTCTCCGATGGTCTCAGCGAAGCGCAGAACCACACCGGCGAAGAGTACGGCGAAGCACGCCTCTTACAATTCGCGCTGCAACACAGAGAGCTTGCAGCCGACGAACTGCGCCGCGCGCTCTTCGACGAGATCGATGATTGGTCAGGCGGGCTTGAGCGCGGCGATGATCAGACAGTGGTGATCGTGAAGGCGGGCAGGTAGGCAATTACACCGAAAGCGCCGCCCCTTGCGGGGCTAATCCTCTATAGCGCAGTGATGATGGCTGCTCGCGCGCCCATCAACTCGGAAAAATCTTTGGTGTAGATCATCTCGACCTTGCGGACGCGGCGTACAGCTTCGACCATCTCTTCAGTCGTGATGAGACCAGTCTCGGCGTGCGCGATGGCCCACGTGCGTATGTGCGTGGCGGTGGAGAGCAGTTCTTCGACGAGGTGTAGGTACTGCTGTTTGGTCTCGACGTGCGCGTCGAGTTTGCCGGCGCGTGTGCGCGCGTGCTCGGGCCAGAAGTCTGCGCCGCCGCGCACCCACTCTTCGCGCCAGTTGGCGAGCGCGGTGCGGCCTGCTGCGCCGTTGCGGCCCGGTGGCGGCAAGCGCAGAAAGAGCAACTCGCCGCGCTCTTCGGCGAGGAACTGGCGCGGGTCTTTGTTCGCGCTTACGTTGCGCTGTTTGTTGTTGACGGGCGCGGGCCACGTCTCCCAGAGACGACGAAAGACGCGCGACAGAGGTTGCCGCAACTCGCGCGTCTCCTCATCGAACGAGCGCGCGTAGTCGCCGACGAGCATGCCGAGCGTGAGCGCGAGCGCCTGCTTGGTGTCGCCCGCGAGTTGTTCCGCGCTCGCGCGCAGGTTGTCGAACCACCACGCATCGGTCTCGCCGAACCAACGGCTGAGGGCCGGGTTGTGCAGACGATAACCGGGCACATACACATCTTCGAGCAGCCGCGCCACATCCGCTTCGGTCAAATGCTCGGCATTGTTTTCTACGCGCGCGATGCCTTTGATCCAGGCCCACTGCGCCGGATCATTGACGGCGATGCGCGCGTCCCAACGTTTGAGCGCGGCATCGAGATCAGGCTCGCCCGCGAGCGGGTTGACCACGGAGCGAAAGCGCAGACGGCGTAGCACGCTCAACTCGAAGGCGAGCCAGCCGCCGGGCATCTGTGCGGAAAAATGGGGCATCATCGGTTGTCCGATTCGGCGAGTTGGGTTGTAACGACGTGCGGGTTTGCGCCCGCAGCGGGCACGTTGCCCATGAGAGATGGGCCATCGCCGTCGAAATTATCCGCGGGCGTTTGTCCGTCGGTTTCCGGCGCACGCGCAAGCAGCGCATAGGAGTGCAATTCGGGCAGGTCGCGCAAGGTCAGGAAAGTGCGGACGACGTGCGGATCGAATTCGAGTCCGGCCCATTCGGTCAGATGTTTGCGCGCGTCGGCTTCCGCGAACGCTGCGCGGAACGGGCGCACATCGGTGAGCGCAGCATAGGCGTCGGCGACGCGCAAGATGCGCGCGGCGAGGGGGATCTGTTCGCGCCGGAGCGCATCCGGATAACCCGCGCCGTTCCACCATTCGTGATGCCAGCGCACCAACAGTTGTGCGCCGCGATCCGCGCCTGCCCGCGCCGTCTCCTGCTCGCCGATCACCGGATGACGCGCAAGATCGAGCCGCTCCTCTTCGCTCAGAGGCCCCTGCCGCTTGATGTAATCGCGCCGCATCGCCGCCTCGCCGAGATCGTGTCCCAGCGACGCGATGCGCAACGACGCGCGATCCGCGCGGCCCAGCCCGAACAGTTTGGCCAACTCGTCGGCGAGTTGGGCCACGCGCTCGGCGTGCGGATGGCGATAAGTCTCGAACTCATCCGCCGCCGCCGCCAGCCGCCTGAACACATCGCGTGCCGCGCGCTCGCCTTCGGTCAGTTGTAGTTGCGTGGCAGTCATAAGCGAACAGTTACAAGTGACGTGTGACCAGTGATGTCTATTGAGCGAGAGCATTGTAACTCGTCGCTCGTCGCTCGTCACTCGTCGCTCGTCACTGCCTTTTAATCTTGTCGAGCAGTTGGCGCGCTCCCTCGTGGCCCGGATCATAACCGAGCGCGCGGATCAGTTCGCCTTCGGCGCGGCGCGTATGACCGAGCGCGTGATGCAACTCCGCGAGCATGAGGTGATGCGTCGCGTTGGCGGGATCGAGCGTGATGGCGGTCTGCAATGCCGCTTCGGCCTGCCGCCGCGTGCGCGGGTCGTGCGTGAGCGCGCGGCCGTAGTAGGCGTGATAGCGCGCCTGCTTGGGCGCGAGGCGCACGGCCTCGGCCAAGTACGCGACCGCCATGCGTTGGTTGTCACGCTTGAGCGCAGCCAGGCCGTGCTGGAAATTCTCTTCCGCGCTTGCCTGCTTGACGGCTTGCGATGCGCCGGGCGGCGGTGTTTGTATCGCAGCATGCACGGCGGCCGACGATTTTGTGGCCGGCGCAGTGGCGAGTTTGCTATCGTAAGCGGCGCGCCCTTTGTCGTCGCTAAGCATCTCGTAGGCTTGCGCGATCTGCGCGAAAGCGGCTTCGATGCGGGGGCGTTGCGCATCATCCACGGCGCGGCGGAAGCGATCTGGATGGAAGCGTTTGGCGAGCGCATAGTAGGCGCGCTTGATCTCGCCGGCTGCGGCCGTGCGCGCGACGCCGAGCATCTGGTAGTGATCCGCGTCACGGACGCGCGCCAGCAGGGCCGCGATCTCCGCCTGCGGATCGGGTTCAACCTCCGGCGCAGGCTCACCCGGCGGCGCGGCTTGCAGCGCGTCCGGTGGTTCAACCAACGCCCCGACCAGTTCGGTCGTGGCCGCCGTGCGTGCGGCGCGGGCTTGCGCTTGTTCGTCGAATATGCGCGGCCAAGCCGCGCGTGCGAGCAGACCCGCGAGCGCGAGCGCGTATGCGGTGTGGCGCGTCTGTGTTTCGGGCAACCCGCTGATGGCGACGAGATCGGCGAGCCTGAGTGGCGCGTCCACGCGCGAAAGGATGAATGCTTCCGTGGGCAGCAATATTAGCTGGAGCGGCGGCGCGACGGCTGGCGCGAACGTGTCTTCAGTCACGAGGCGCGCGGCGGCGAACTCGGCCGGCAGACGCCGCGCGCTCTCTAAGAATAGTTCGGTCGTGGCGATTGCGCCCGCGACCTCTTCGACCAGACGCGCACGCGGATCAAAGCTCCACGCGCCGTCAGTCCAGAGCAACAACGGGCGCAACACATCGGTCGCCTGCCGTACGCGCAACTGCGGCAGATCGCGCTGTGCGATGACACGCGCGGCGATGAGCGCGGTGCAAGTGTCGGCCTCAGTGGTCGCGCCCGCGAACGACGCCAACTGCTCCGCCGTGATGAAGCCCCAACGCCGCAGGCATTCGGTCAGCCGGTGCGCATGTAGATTCGAGCGCGCGTAGGTGAGCGCGCCGCCTTGCGCATAGACCACCGCCCGCACGCGCTCGCGCGTCAGGCGCAACGCGCCCGACAGTTCAGTCGCGGCGATCTCCCGCAAAAGCTCTGCGAGCGGCTGCTCGCTCAGTTGGCCATTCATCGAGGTAGACGACAGAAGCACTATTAGCGATTGGCTGTTAGCTGTTAGCTAAAAGCTAATGGCTAACCGCTCCATTTCATTTTCGTCCTTCGTTGACACTCGCGCAAGTAGCGCACTATATTGCGGAGCAACGGCTTCCCCATAATGTGTGAATTGATTTTCCGGCCCGTAGCGTATGCATGCGGGGCGGCGCGGGCAGTAATAGATATAAGGCGCGAGGCAATTTGAAGACTGTTTCGGACATGGCGGCAGGCGATGCAGTTGTCGCCGAGTTGATGGCGTTGAGCGCGGAGATCGTCGATCTCTTCTACGCGCAGATGTGCGCGCCGGACGAATTCGCCAGCGAAGCGAGCGTCTGCCAAGCCTTCACGGACATACTAATACGCCAATGGGACTTGTGCTGTATCAGCACGTTCCTGCGTGACGATGAACAGCAATTGCGCCCACGCGCGCTCTATACCCGCCCGGATGTTGACGCAGACGCGGCGCGACAATGCGCACAACTATTGACCAACAGGGTCGAACAAACGGGGCGCGAGCAGCAAGTCCAACTCGACCGAAATGTGCAGTGCGACGATGATGACGAACTAGCCATGCGGCACGCCTTAGCCGCCGCGGGCATGCAGGCAGGGGGCGGTATTCCGATCCATGCGCGCGGCACATTGGACGGCGTGCTGGTCGTGCTCTCGGCCTATCCGGAGCGATTGCGCACGGCGCTCGTGGGGCTGCGCTTCATGGGGCCGCGGATCGTCATCGCGCTCGGCTATGCACATCAGTCGGCGGCCATCCGTGAACAGCACGCGCGCATCGAACAACTCGTCGCCGAGTTGCAACAGCGTACCGGCGCGCTCGAAACGGCGAACCGCGAGTTACAGCGCGTCGGGCGTTATCGCTCGCTCTTCCTCGGCCGGATGTCGCACGAGTTGCGCACGCCGCTGACCTCAATTCTCGGCTTCGCCGAAATTTTGCTTGAGCACGAAGAACTCTCGGCCGCGCAACGACGCTTCTGCGAGAAGATTCAAGGGTCGGGGCTGCAACTGCACACGAGCATCAAGCACCTCGTCGATCTCTCGCGGCTTGAAGCCGGGCACACGGAGTTGTTCCTGCACGACTTCCCCGTGCGCGAGATGTTGCGCGAGTCGTGCGCCGTGGTCGGCCGACTCGCGCAGAAACAATGCGTGCGGCTCAACTGCGAGACCGACGTGGAACTTGGCACTATTGTCTCCGATGAAGGCAAACTGCGGCAGGTGCTGTACAACTTTCTGGCGCACGCTATTGGGCGTAGTCCGCAGGGCGCGGCCATTGCGGTGAACGCCTATCCCACACAAGCTGAACGTTTCTGTATCGAGATCAAGGACGACGGCGAACCGCTCAGCGACCCCAAGCACTTTTTCAACCCCGTGGAGATGGATACGCCGAATGAGTGCGGCACGAACATGAACGAGCTGGGGTTGGTTATCGCACATCGCCTGCTCGCCGCGCTCGACGGCACGGTCGCGCTCGCCGCAGACACCGGCCGCGGCCTCACCGTGCGGCTTGAACTGCCCACGCGCCCGCAGAAGCACTAAGCGATCATGTTGCACGATTTCACGCTCGCGGGCCGCCGCGTGCGCCTCTGGCAGCGCACCGGCGAATCTTACGAACACGTGTTGCTGAAAGCGCTCGCCTATACGATGTTCGTGGCCGAATATCCGCAACTTGAGATCGAACAGGGCGTGGGATTGCGTTATAAGCCGGACCTCGTGGCCCGCAGAGACGCGGCTGGCCGTTTGCCGTTCGCGTTCTGGGGCGAGTGCGGTATGGTCTCGATGCGCAAGGTCAGTTGGCTCTTGAAGCACGCGGGCGTCGCGCGGCTCGTGCTCTTCAAGTTGATCAATCACAGCGATGCCCTCAGTGCCGAGTTGCGCGCGGCGGTGGACGCGCGTTATCGCGCTGCGGGCCAACTCGTCGTGATCAATTTCGTCCCGCAGATCGGCGCGCTCGCCGTTGATCATCGCGTTGCGCGCGTGCCGCAAAGCTGGTACACCATGATCGTCGTTTAAGAGAGGGGAAGAGAAGCGCATGGCGAGTCAGACGGAGCCGAGGGCGCAAACTCGTGTCGTCATCCGCGAATGCATGACGATAGCGGAGTACGACGCCTGCGTGCGCTTGCAGCGCGAGGTGTTCGGCCTGCCCGACATGGAAATCTCGCCGCGCCGGCATCTGATCGTGTCGCAGCAGGCAGGCGGTTGGACGCTCGGCGCGTTTCAAGGCGACGAATTAGTCGGCTTCGTGCATCATCTGGCGGCGGTGCGCGGCGAAGAAGTGTTCGGCTATTCGCACATGATGGCGGTGGCGGAGAGGCAGCAGAATCAGGGCTTGGGCGCGCGGCTCAAGTGGGCGCAACGCGAGCGCGCGTTGGCCGGCGGGCTTCGGTTCATCAAGTGGACGTGGGACCCTATGCGCGCCCGCAACGCGCACTTCAATCTCAATCGGCTCGGCGTAATCGTGCGCGCTTACGCGGTCAACTTCTACGGCACAGATTACACGACCACGGCCGGCGAGTTCGGTAAACCACTCGGTCTTGACAGTGACCGCCTGTTCGCCGAATGGCACTTGCGCTCGCCGCGTGTCGACGCGCATACGCGCCATGAGGTGTCGCCAGCTTTGGGCGAGCCGGCCGCTGAAGTCGCCATTCCGGCCGATTGGACGGCGCTCATGCGCGCAGATATAGCGCACGCGCAACGCGAACTCGTGCGCGTCCGCACCGAATTTCAACAAGCCTTCGCCGTCGGTCTGGTCTGCGCCGGCTTCGCGCGCGACGCGGCACGACCGCGTTACCTCTTCTACGAGAGCGTTGACGGCGACCGGAAGTTGTTCTAACTCGGCACTCGGCACTCGGCACTGTTTTTAAGATGGCCATCGCCAAGTTCGACCGCTACGTTGACCGCCACGCGCCCGCTTTCGTCGAGCGGTTGCAGGCGTTGTGTCGCATGCCGTCGGTGGCGGCGCGCGGGACGGGCATGCGCGCGGTGGCGGAGACGGTCGAGCAGATGATGCAGCGCGTCGGCGCAGGCACGCGCACGTTCCGGTTCGGCAGCGGCTTCCCGATTGTCTATGGCGAGTTCGGCGCAGGCACGCATTGTTTCGTCGTCTACGGGCATTACGACGTGCAGCCGGTCGGACAGTTAAGCGAATGGGCGGTCGGCCCGTTCGCGGCGAACGTGTTGGATGAGAAGCTATACGCGCGCGGTGCGTCGAACAGCAAAGGCGATCTGGTTGCGCGCTTGGCGGCCGTCGAGGCTTATCAGAAGACATTCGGCAAACTGCCGTTCTGTCTGCGCTTCATCGTCGAGGGCGAAGACGGCCTGGGCAGTCCGAGTTTGTATCGCTTCACAAGCGAGCACGCGGACATGCTGCGCGCTGACGGCGCGATCTGGGACGACGGCTACCGCGACACGAAAGAGCGCCTCGTCATCAGCCTCGGCTTCAAGGGCATCGCCTTCATCGAGCTACGCACTTACGGCGCACGCATAGATTTGCACTCGAAGTGGGGCGGCATCGTGCCCAACCCCGCGTGGCGGCTCGTGCAAGCGTTGGCCACCATCGTCTCGCCCAAAGGCGTGATCACGATTGACGGCTTCGGCTCGCACATCGCGCCCGTCGAAGATGCGGACGCGAAGATGTTGAAGCAGATCGAGTTGGACGAGGCGGGTCTCAAGCGACAGTTCAAGATCAGCGGCTGGGTGCGCAACATGAGCGGGCGCGCTTTAACCAAAGAATTGATCTTCGGCCCGACCTGTACCATCTGCGGCATTCAAACGGGCCATACAGACGCGGGCGCAAAGACTGTCCTGCCCGGCATGGCGCGGGCGCGACTCGACTTTCGCCTCGTGCCCGATCTCACGCCCGCGCTCGTCGTCGCACTGCTGCGCAAGCATTTGGACACGCGCGAATTTCAGGACATAGAAATCGTCGAGATCGCGAGCGCGCCGTTTGCCAAAGCCGCGCCAACTTCGACGGTGGCGCGGGCGGCGGTTGAAGTCGCGGCCGAAGTTTACGGTGAGCCACCGGTGGTCTATCCGCTCGATCCGGCGTCGGGGCCGGTGGGCGCGGTCTGCGGCGTGAACATGCCGCCCACGCCCGTCGTCTCTTTCGGGTTGAGTTACGCCGGCTCGAACCCGCATGGGCCGAACGAGAACATACGGATCGCGGATTTCATTCTGGGCGTTAAATATTTTGGACGTGTGATCCATCAACTCGCGCAGATCAGCCGGGATGATTTTAAAGAACGTGGCACGATGGAAGTAGTCATGCCGATCAGCCGGTGATGAGATAAGATTATCGCCCGCTTGGTAGTAAGAGAGCTTGTGTTTCAACGCAGAGGCCACAGAGAATAACTCTGCCGCCTCTGGGGCCTCTGTGATAAATATCCAATCGCCATTCACATAACTGCGAAGTGATACGAAGACCCGCGCAAACGTTATGAGCAAAACTTCAACGAGCGTGGCACAGGAGATCGAACGCTTGCGCGCCGAGTTGCGCCAGCACGAGGAGCTTTATTACGTCTACGACAACCCGGAGATTTCCGACGCCGACTACGACGCGCTGCTGGCGCGGCTGAATGAACTTGAAGCCGCGCACCCGGCACTCATCACGCCCGACAGCCCGACGCAACGCGTGGGCGGGCGGCCCGCCGAACGGTTCGAGCAGTACGCGCATCGCCGCCCGATGCTCTCGCTCGACAATAGCTACAACATCGAAGACCTGCGCGCCTTTGACGAACGCTGTCGCAAACTCGCCGACGGACGCGCGTTCGAGTACGTCGCGGAGTTAAAGATCGACGGCCTCTCAATCGCGCTGCACTACGAGCGCGACGTCTTGGTGCGCGGCGTGACACGCGGCGACGGGCGCGTCGGTGAAGACGTGACGCAGAACGCGCGCACGATCCGCAGCGTCCCTCTGCGGCTGAAAGAAACCCACACAGAAGCCGAGATCGAAGTGCGCGGCGAGGCTTATCTCGCGCGCAAAGTGTTCGCCCGCATCAACGCCGAGCGCGAGGAGGCGGAAGAGCCGCGCTTTGCCAATCCACGCAACGCCGCCGCCGGCACGATCCGTCAACTCGATCCCAAAATCGTCGCCGCGCGCCGCCTCGACCTCTTTGCCTACGACACACTCGCGGGCGAGCGCAAAACCTTCGGCACGCACTGGCACGCGCTCGATTGGCTTGAGCGCGCAGGCTTTCGCGTCGGCCCGCGCCGTCTGTGTGCGACGATTGATGAAGTGATCGCGTTCTGCAACGAGATGGAAGCGGAGCGCGACAAACTCGAATACGAGATTGACGGCGTGGTCGTGAAGGTCAACTCGACCGCGTTGCAAGACGAGTTTGGCGCGACGACGAAAGCGCCGCGTTGGGCCATTGCCTATAAATATCCGGCCCGGCAAGCGACGACGCAGATCAAAGAAATTGTCGTGCAGGTCGGGCGCACGGGCGCGCTCACGCCCGTCGCCATCCTTGAGCCGGTGCAACTCGCGGGCACAATCGTCTCGCGCGCCACGCTCCATAATGAGGACGAGATCAAGCGGCTCGGCGTGCGCGTCGGCGATTATATTTTGCTTGAGAAGAGTGGCGACGTGATTCCGAAGGTTTTGAAGGTCGTCGAGTCGCGGCGCACGGGCGCGGAGCAGCGTTTCCGCATGCCGAAGAAATGTCCGGTCTGCGGTGGTGTCGTCTCGCGGCCCGAAGGCGAGGTCGTCGCGCGCTGCGTCGCGGCGGATTGTGCGGCGCAGTTGAAAGCGCGGTTGCTGCATTTCGCGTCGCGGCGCGCGATGCGCATCGAGGGGTTGGGCGATGCGCTCGCGGATCAATTCGTGCAGACGAAACTCGTGCGCGATGTCGCGGGTCTCTACGCGCTCACGCACGAACAGGTCGCAGGGCTTGAGCGCATGGCGGAGAAGTCGGCGACGAATCTGTTGGCGCAGATCGCGGCGAGCAAAGAACGCGATCTACCGCAACTCGTCTACGGTCTCGGCATACGTCATGTCGGCGAGCGCATGGCCGCGCTCCTCGCGCGCTCATTCCGTTCGCTTGCGCGACTGGGCGCGGCGTCGGTCGAAGAATTGGACGAGATACCGGAGATCGGTCTGAGCGTGGCGGAGAGCGTGCGCGACTGGTTCGCGGATGAAGGCAACCGCGCATTGTGCGAACGCCTGCGCGCGGCCGGTGTGCGGACGGAACTTGCTGCCGGCACAGAGGGCGTCGCGGACGAGGCTTTTGCCGGTAAGCTGTTCGTGCTGACCGGCCGGCTGGAGACGTTGACGCGCGACGAAGCGCGGGCCGCCATCGAAGCGCGCGGCGGGCGCGTTACCTCGACGGTCAGTAAAAAGACCGACTATGTTATCGCGGGTGAAGAGGCCGGCTCGAAACTCGACAAGGCGCGCGAACTTGGGCTGAGCGTGATCGACGAGCAGGCATTGAAGGCGCTGCTGACTTGATGAAACCACGGGTGAAAATCTGCTGCATGGGCAGCATCGCGGAGATGGGGCTGGCGGTGCGCTACGGCGCGGCGGCGGTCGGGTTGGTCTCCGCGATGCCGTCAGGGCCGGGCGTGATCGCAGACAAGTTGATCCGCGAGATCGCCGCCGCCGTGCCGCCCGGCATCGCGTCATTTCTGTTAACGTGCAAGACTGACGTGGCGGAGATCATTGAACAGCAAAGACGTTTGCGCGCGAACACACTGCAACTTTGTGATCGCTTGGCGCGCGGAACGCATCGCGAACTCAAGGCCGCGTTGCCGGGCGTTGCCTTAGTGCAGGTCATACATGTGCGGTCGGAAGAGTCCGTCGCAGAGGCGCTTACCGTCGCGCCGGAAGTGGATGCGCTGCTGCTCGATTCGGGCAATCAGCAACTCGCGGTCAAAGAGCTTGGCGGCACGGGGCGCACGCACGATTGGCGGCTCAGCCGGCGGATAATTGCACAGGCAAACAAGCCTGTCTTCCTCGCCGGGGGCTTGAAGGTTGAGAATGTGCGCGCGGCCATCGAAACGGTGCAGCCGTTTGGTCTTGATGTGTGCAGCGGCGTGCGCACCGCCGACGGCCAACTCGATGAATGCAAACTCGCGGCCTTCTTCGCGCAAGTATACTGAACGATCATGGACGAGAATGGAGAAACGATGAGTCAAGCGGAACAGAGCAATAAGCTCAAATTGATTTACACGATCTATTGCGACGACGTGCGGTTGGAGGTCGGCCACAAGTTATCGCTGATGGGCGTATTCCAGAACATCATGGTGCAGCAGTTGCCTGTGTCGCTGATCAAGTTCGCGGTCGTGAGCCACTGGCAAGGGGACGGCACGCACTTATCAGAGGTGCGCATCCTGTCGCCCGACCGGCAGCAGCCCGTCGTCGTCTCGCAGCCCACGCGCTTCGAGGTCGCGCCCGGCGGCTTCGCCGACAACGTCAGCTTCTTCGTCAACGTGACCTTCACCGAACCGGGGCAGTATTGGGTGCAGACGCTCGTGGACTCCACCCTCTTCGACGAGCAACCGCTCACCGTGCTAGACGCGCGCAGCGCACAAGGGCCGGAGGCGGCCTCGGAAGCAGTGAATTGAAGAAGTTTTGAGTGACGTTCCGGGTGAGTTAGGCGCATAATCAGCGGCTAGATTGCGGAGATAGACGCTATGGTTTGGGTTAGCACATCGCCGCTGGTCAAGACTTACTCGCTCGACGAATTCTGGCAGCTCGACGACCCACCTGACTGGTCGAAGCTGGAACTCATCGCCGGAGTCCTCTACAGCTCACCACCACCGGAGCAGACGCACGACAGCGTTGTCGCGCGCCTCAATCGTTTATTAAACGCTCACCTGCTGAATACGAATACGCCCGGCACGTTGTACGTGCCGCGCGCCGCGATTTGGACGAGCGCGCACACCTACCTTGAGCCTGATCTGTTCTACGTTTCGGCTGAGCTTGAGGCGCGGCTCGATCCGCAGCGGCGCACGACGGCCGATCTCGTCATCGAAGTTATCTCGCCCGGTTCAGCCATCTACGACCGCAACACGAAGGCGGATACTTACGCTGCGTTGGGCGTGCGCGAATTGTGGCTGGTGGATGAGACCGCACAGACCGTAGAAGTGCGCCGGCAGGCGGGACAGGGCTTCGGCGCAGCGCATGTTTTGCAGCACGAAGAGCTGATCAACTCAGCCGTGCTGCCTAACCTTAATGTGTCTGTCGCACAACTTTTCAACGATTAAAGAAAATCGTCAGCGCAAACAAAAGGGCAGAAGGAGCATGAATCTCCTTCTGCCCTTGCTGTGTATGCGGATGAGTGGACTCGAACCACCACGATGTCGCCACCACAGGCTTCTGAGACCTGCGCGTCTACCAATTCCGCCACATCCGCATGAAGCGTGGAAACCAATATACGAATGCAGGCGCGGCAGTGTCAAGCAGGTTGCCGGTTGACAAAAGAAGAGGCAGCAGCAGGCGGAAAATAGAAAGCAGTAAGCCGCGCGCTGTAATGCATGTGCCTACCCTTGGGCACAAATTCCAGCGCGCGGCTTACTCGATAAGGCAGGTGTTACGGGCGGCGGAAGATGTCGCCGAGGATACTCCCGGTGCGGCTGCGCCTGGTATTCCCGTTGTCGTTGTAACGCCGGAAGCCTTCGTCATAACCCCGTAGGAAGCCATCGCGGTATGCCTGTTTGTAAGCCTCTTTGTTGCCGTAGGAAGAGTCGTAACCCGTGGTTGCGCTCCTGTAGTAACGCGACCGTTGCGGATCGTAACGCTGCCCGCGCTGGCCATCGTTCGCGCCGGTGTTCAAGCCGTCCTGATAACCTTGGTTCGCGGCAATTCGTGAGACGTTGTCATACCCGCCGTTTTGCCTATCGCGGCCATTACGATCGTGTCGATCATTGCGATCATCACGGTCATCATCGCGGTCGTCATCGCGGTCGTCATCATCACGATTGCGGTCACGCCGCGGCCCGCGCCCATCCCGGCGGCCGTCGCGGGCATCGTGCCCGTTGACGAACACGTCGTCTTTGTTACGCCCGTGTCCGTGGCCGCGCCCCTGCGCCAGACCTGTGAGCGGCAGCGCCAGCATTGTGGCGAGCGCGAAGAGCGCTACTCTCAGAAATGTATACTTAACTTTCATTCCTACCTCCTCATGCCGGCGCAGGCTAAACGTGTTTGCAAACCTTTGCCGATGCTAATGTGTGGGGAGCAAATTTTCTCCCGGCTGATTGCAACACAAGCATTGTGCCACGAGCCGCGCCCGGCTAAGTTGTTGAGAAGACGCGCAGCGGCGAGCGGGAACGTGGCGCAGGCGTATACCATGCGGGCACACGCACCCCCGTATCGTGCGCGCAGTGGCCGTTCGTTAGGTAGCGACGGGATGCAGAGTGCGGCGCGAAACAGTTGGTTGCGGGTGTGCGTGCGCGCTTGTTATAGTTGCGCCGTCTGTTACCGAATGAACTAAAGACAAATGCCGGAAGCAGCGCAGACTTTGGGAACGATGTGCGGGCGCTTGACAGCGGTGCGCGAGCGCATCGCCGCGAGCGCGCAAGGAGCGGGCCGCGCGCTTGAAGAGGTGAAACTGATCGCGGTCAGCAAGACGCACCCGGCCGCCGTTGTGCGCGAAGCGTTGGCCGCGGGCTTGCGCGACTTCGGCGAGAATCGCGTGCAGGAAGCGGACGAGAAGAGCGCGCAGATACACGACGGCGCTGCGCGCTGGCATCTGGTCGGTCACCTGCAAGCGAACAAAGCGCGCCGCGCCGTCAAGCTCTTCGACGTGATTCACACGATTGACTCGGCCGCGCTGGTCACACGGCTTGAGCGTCTGTGCAGCGAAGAAGAGCGGCCGGTCTTACCTGTGCTGGCGCAGATTGATCTCGCGGGTGAGACGACCAAGTCGGGGATGGCGGTGGAGGCATTGCCGCAACTCGTCGCGCAGTGCGCGGGCTGCAAGCACGTGCAGTTGATCGGGTTGATGGTATTGCCGCCATACTTTGATGATGTAGAGCGCGTGCGGCCCTACTTCAGCCGGCTGCGCGAGTTGCGCGACGAGTGGGGTGCGCGCGGCGCGTTCGGCCCGCTGGCGGGCGAACTTTCGATGGGCATGACGCACGATTTCGAGATCGCCATCGCCGAAGGCGCGACGATGGTGCGCGTCGGCACGGCGCTCTTCGGCGCGCGGTCTTGAGCGTGCCAGAGATTAGCCGGGCAACAGTTGCGCGCGTGAAATTATGACTAGGCTCGAACAAACCTTCAGCATGTTGGCATGGCTCGTCACTACTGGCATCACCGCCGTTATCGTCATCATCATTGTGCTGATGCTTGTCCGGCTCGCACTCAACTACGCGGACTTGAATCCGTTCAGCCGGCCTGTCCTGCTCGTGCGCCAGTGGACTGACCCGTTCGTCAATCCTGTGCGCCGCGCGCTCGTGGGTTTCGGCTTTAATGCTAACTTTGCGCCGCTCGTGACGATCCTGATCGCGATCCTGCTGGGCTGGCTGACCCAACAACTGGCTGTCAGCGTCATCAGCACGATCTATAGCGTGATCGCGAGCGCCATCAAACGGCGACCCGTACTGCTCGTCGGCTTTTTGCTCGACGGCCTGCTCGGCATCTATTTGCTGCTCATCTTCGCGCGCATCATCTTCTCGTGGGGGCAGGTCAGTTACGCGAACCGGATCATGCGTTTCCTGATTCGCACTACAGAACCGTTGCTCGGGCCGTTGCGCCGCATCGTCCCGCCGCTCGGCTCGATGGACATCTCGCCCATCGTGGCCTATTTCATCATCAAGCTGTTTCAAGTCGCCATCGAAGGCACGTTGTTGCGCGGCATCTGACGGCGCGATCTATCTGCCCCATACCATGCTGCGCTATACGGAATCGGCCGGCGCGATCACGTTCGCCGTGCGCGTCGTGCCGCGCGCTTCGCGCAGCGAGATCGCGGGCGAGCATGACGGCGCGTTGCGTGTGCGTGTCGCCGCCCCGCCCGTCGAGGGCGCGGCCAATGAAGAACTGCGGCGCACGCTCGCACGCGCTTTCGATGTGCCCACGCGCGCCGTCGAGATCGTCGGTGGACAAACGTCTAAGACTAAACGTGTGCGCGTCACAGGCGCGGACAGCCGCAAGCTCTTGCAGTTGCTCGCCTGACCTCCGACCTCTAATCTCTGACCTCTGCCCTCACGGTTGCGGCGCGGAAAAATCGCATGCTATAGTCCGGCGCGCATATCAAATCTCTCATT
Organism: Pyrinomonadales bacterium; assembly: GCA_038237345.1. GTDB lineage: Bacteria > Acidobacteriota > Blastocatellia > Pyrinomonadales > Pyrinomonadaceae > QHXQ01. The sequence continues at coordinate 209 of JBBRYU010000054.1, read as the reverse complement.
CAAGGAACGCGATCAGAGATGTCCGGACATTCCAAGTGGCACACCATCAAACACAAGAAGGGCGCGCTCGACGCCAAGCGCGGCAAGCTCTTCACCAAGTTGATTAAAGAGATCACGGTCGCGGCACGCACCGGCGGCGGCGATGTGGATGCCAACGCGCGCCTGCGCAAGGCCGTCAGCGACGCCAAGGCCGGCAACATGCCGAACGA
>JBBRYU010000053.1:0-18967 GCA_038237345.1 Pyrinomonadales bacterium | reverse complement strand
TGTCCCTTGATGGCCGCTAAAGCAACTTTTGCTTTGAAGTCGGCGCTGTAAATCTTTCGCTGCTTGCTCATTTGTCGCTCCCGTTTGAGCAGCGAATTTACCACCTTAGGTGCTGGTTCAGATTTTGGGGAGCATTATAAAACTCCGGAACAAGACGTGCTGCTAGTTAGCTCAGGTATCGTTGAATCGAGTCTGACACTGAAAGGGTCGAGCAATTTATTTCCACAGGTAGCGCTTGTCATATCCAAGCCCGTATTCCTCCAAGCACTGAGTCAGTTCAGCCTAACAAGTTCGCTTGCACCGGTGCTCTTTCCGGCGCGCGAGGCAGCGCGGCAAGTCCGACACATCAGACTGTCTGATGGAGCACGCCCCATAGCCGGCAACCAAAGTCTTTGGCACAACGAATGCGATGGGCGTAACCAAGTAGCGCCGGCAGGCTACCGGAAAGCTTGAAGTGGGTTGATGCGCCTAGCCATTGTGGGGCAGTGTGCCCCTTTTGCCCTGAATGTTGTCGCTATTTAGCATGCGCAACTTTCCCTGAAATGTCTCTTGCAGCCCGCGGACGCTCTGTCCCCAAGGAAAATTTACAGTCATGCGCAAACTTTCAGCCCTAGCTAAACGTCTCGGCGTGTTAGCCACTCTCCTCGCCTGTGGCGGCACTGCCGTGCAGGCGCAGACAACCATTCTTAATACGCCCTCGACTGATGTGCAGACCAGTCGGAAGCCTTATGTCGAAGCAGATGCCATCGGCCATCTGACCGGCTTCGCCAAGGGTGGGTTTCAGTCTTACGGCGCGCGTTTGCTTTATGGCGCACGCAAGCGCGTGGAGGTTGGCGTGAACCTCTTTTACACGAGAGCCGCGAGCACGACGCAAGCCGCAGAGGTGCAGCCTAATGCCAAGTGGCAGTTCTATCAAAATGAAGAGAAGGGTGTCGCGGTAGCTGCCGGCGGCGTGTTGTTCATGCCGCTGCCGCACCATCGCAGCAGCGACACGCTCGGCCTTGTTTACGTCACGGCCAGCAAGAAAGTGAAAGCGGCTTATGGCCCCCGGCTAACCGGCGGCACGTACCGACTGGTGGGCTTGCACGCAGGCGCAGGCACTAAAGGCGGCGCGCTGCTCGGTTACGAACAGCCCGTGCAGCGGCGGCTGACTTTCATTGCTGACTGGTACACGGGCAAGAACCGCTTCGGCTATGCCTCAGCCGGTTTTGGGGCCACGCTCTCCCCGAAGAACGTCGTGTATGTCTGTTACAGCTTCGGCAATGCCGGGCGCGGGAACAACGCGCTGGCCATTTATTACGGCAGATATTTCTAAACCGCACCTGACAACCTTGCGACAGACAACAATCAGCCACAGAGACCGAAGAGATAAGGAACGGCAGTTCGACGTAAGAAACGGAAAAAGATTTAACCACGCCCCCCACGAACCAGCACGAAAAGACGGTGCTTCTTCGTGCTGGTTCGTGGGGGGCGTGGTTAAGGTTTTTCATTGGCATTCTGCTTGTCTGCTGCGTCTTGGGCGCTTCGTTAAGCTTGCCTCCTGCCGGATTGAAAACGGAACTCGCATGAAACCAATGAACGATCACGATGAGCAGGCACACCCGCGCACAATCGGCTGGGTGGGCATGACCGCGCTCGCCATGGGCGGGAGTAATCAGAGTTTGTTCTTGCTGGCCGCATTGTTCGTCGGCCAAGGGGCGATCCCCGGTCAAGGCAGTGCGGCCGTGCCGCTGTTGATCGTTGGCTTGCTGCTGAGTTGGGCCGCCGCGCCGGGGTGGACAGAGCTGATCCTGATGTATCCAAAGCGTGTCGGCGGGATCGCGGCCACGTGTACCGAAGCCTTTCGCCCCTACAGTCTCATCCTCGCTAATCTGACCGGCGTCTGTTACTGGTGGGGGTGGGTGCCAACCTGTGGCTTGACGGCGTTGCTGTCCGCTTCGGCGATTCATGCGTGGTATCTGCCCAGCGTCCCCATCGCGCTGCTGGCGAGCGCGCTGGTGCTCTTCTTCGCCTTTGTAAACTTATTAGGCATTAAGTGGGTCACACGTTTGATCGTGCCGGTGGCCACGCTGTCCGCGGTATTGGCGTTCCTCTCAGGTTTCGTGCCGATTGTCACCGGGCACGTTGCCTGGCATCAGGCCACCACGTTTCATCTGACCATTCCTTTCGCCGGTAGATTCGGCCAGTTGACCAGCCTCATGGCCGGTCTCTACTTGATCGGGTTCGCCGCGCCGGCTTTTGAGGCCGCCGCCTGCCACGTCGGTGAAGCAGTTAATCCACAAAAATCTGTGCCCCGCGCCATGTTTGCCAGTGGGGCGATGGCCGGTCTTTATTTCATCGTCCTGCCGGTTGTCTGGTTAGGGACGATTGGGTCAGACGCGCTGGGGCAAGATTTGGCGGCGGTCTTAGGGCCGACCTTTGCGCCGCTCTTGGGCAGCGCAGCCAAGGGCGCGGCCGTCTGGTTCATGATCTTCAATATGTTTCATGGCACCGTCCAGCCTTTAGCCGGGGCGGCCCGCACGCTCTCGCAGTTATCGGAAGATGGTCTCCTGCCGCGCATTCTAGCCAAGCGTTCCCGCACGGACGCGCCGTATGTTGCCATCTTACTCACTGCTGTTATGGCAATCTTCTTTTTGCTGATTGGCGACCCGATCTGGTTGATTGCGGCGGCTAACTTCACCTATCTGATCGGTATCTGCCTGCCCAGCGTTGCTGTCTGGCTGTTGCGGCGAGATGCGCCGGCCATGGAGCGACCATATCGCGCTCCGCGCGGGACAATCACACTGGGTTTAGTCGCCGCCGCGATCTGGGGCATCTCGGCTTTGTTGGGCTTTCAACAATTCGGGCTGCCGACAGTCATTATCGGATTGGTCTTCGCTTATGCGGGCACGGCGCTCTACGCCTGGCGCAAATTTGCTGATCGGCGGCGGCGGGGCTTGCCGGGGCTGGCGCGTTCCCTTCACATTAAGTTAACCGGCGCGATGTTGCTCGTGCTGATCTTGGATGGCGCTGGTTACTTGCTGGCCGTGCAGAGCTTGGCCGAGGGGCAGACAGCATTAAGGGCTGGGCTGGAAGATGTGTTCGTGGCGGTGGCTATCCTGACCATCTCCGTCGGGCTAATCCTACCGGGCATGATCGCCCACTCGGCGGAAGAAATTTCCACCGCCGCCAAACGACTGGCGAGCGGCACGCTGGCGGATTTCTCCCGCGCGATGCAAGCGCTGGGCAGCGGCGATCTGGCCGCGGCGCACGCGCAGATAGACATCCGGCCGGTCGTCGTCCATTCGCGCGATGAAGTTGGGGAGATGGCGGAAAGCTTCAATATCATGCAGGCAGAGATCGGCCGCGCAGCGCTTGGTCTCGAAGGGGCGCGGGCAGGTCTGCATCAGGCCCGGCGAGAGTTGATCGAAATAAACGAGTCGCTGGAACAGCGTGTGGAAGAACGCACGGCAGAGGTCTCGGCCTACAGAGAGTTGGCCGAGCGCAAACGCAGCGAAGAAGAGCGTGAGCGCATCTTTAGTCTCTCGGTCGATCTCATGTTCGTGGCCTATAGTGCTGGTCATTTCAAACGGCTCAATCCTTCGTTTGAAAAGATACTAGGCTTTACAGAAGCGGAATTGCTGACCAAATCTTTTCTGGACATAGTCCATACTGATGATCATCCGGCGGCCATCGCGGCGGTGCAGAATCTGACACAGGGTGTCGCGGCGATGGACTTTGAGACGCGCTGTTGTTGTAAGGACGGATCGTATAAGAGTTTTTCGTGGGCGGCCGTGCCGGTCGTCGCAGAGGGTGTGTTCTATGCCGTCGGGCGCGACATGACCGAGCGCAAGCAGATCGCGGAGGAACTGGAAGGGGCGCGGGATGCGGCCCTCGAATCAGTGCGGCTCAAATCGGAATTTCTGGCGAACATGAGCCACGAGATTCGCACGCCGATGAACGGCGTCATCGGCATGACCGGCCTCCTGCTCGATACAGAGTTGACCGCTGAGCAACGCGAATACCTCGACATGATCAAACTGTCGGGCGAATCACTGCTGCTCGTGATCAACGACATCCTCGATTTCTCCAAGATGGAAGCGGGCAAGCTGGTACTTGATGCAGTTGACTTTGACCTGCAAGAGAGTATAAGCGACATCATCAAGCCGCTCGCCCTGCGGGCCGCACAGAAAGGGCTGGCATTGACCTGGCACGCCGGGCCAGACGTGCCCGACAAGCTCGTCGGCGATGCCCTGCGCCTGCGCCAGATATTAGTCAACCTCGTGGGCAACGCGATCAAGTTCACCGAGCACGGCGCGGTTACCTTGCTGGTGGAGCAAGAATCGCAAACCGAGAATGAGGTCTGCCTGCACTTCAAGATCAGCGACACGGGCATCGGTGTGCCCGTGGAGAAGCAGGCGCTCATCTTCGAGGCCTTTGCGCAGGCCGACGGCTCGACCACGCGGAAATATGGCGGCACGGGACTGGGGTTGACGATCACTGCGCAGTTGACCGAGTTGATGGGCGGGCGCATCTGGGTTGAAAGCGATCCAACCGCGCGCATGACAAATGCAGATAGTCCCGGCAGCACGTTTCACTTCACCGTCCCGCTGGGCCTACAAAAAACTCCCGTCGGGCCGGCAGTTAGGCAGACGCCCCCCGGACTGCCCGCGCCCGCAGAGTTTGCCGCCCGATTAACGACGCGCCCGCTTGCGCTTGCTGGTGGCCGCCGTTTGCACGTGCTGTTGGCGGAAGACAACCTCATCAACCAACGCCTCACAGTCCGCCTGCTGGAAAAGCGCGGACACTTCGTCGCGGTCGTGCCTAATGGGAAGCAGGCGCTGACAGCCTGCGCGCAAATGCGCTTCGACCTTGTGCTCATGGATGTGCAGATGCCGGAGATGAATGGCTTCGAGGCGACCGCCGTGTTGCGCCTGCGGGAGCAGGCCATTGGCGTGCATACCCCGATCATCGCGATGACCGCGCACGCGATGGAGGGCGACCGGGAGCGTTGCCTCGCCACCGGGATGGATGAATACATCTCCAAACCGATTCAGATAGCGGAACTCTTACGGGTCATCGAGCAATTGGTGCCCTCTGAAGCTAGGCTGGAGCCGCGCGCGGGCGACGGAGCGACAGCAGCAGCAGCAGCAGCAGTGCCGATGGACATTGAACTCTCGACCCTGTTGGCCCAAGCCGACGGCGACATGGAGTTACTGGGGGAACTCGTGGAGCTATTTCTCGACAACTTGCCGAAACTCCTGTCAGACATCCATGCGGCCATCGCGGGCGGTGATCGCCATGCGCTGCAAAGCGCTGCACATACGTTACGCGGGTCAGTCGGGTATTTCTCTGAAGGCCCCGCATTTCAAGCGGCGCTGCGTTTGGAAATGTTGGACAGTAACGACAAGCTGCCGGAAGCTGAAGAGACGTCGGCCGAACTGGCCCATGAAATAGACCTGCTCAGGTTGGCGCTCAGACCATTTTCTCTGGAACACGCGATATGAGAATTCTGATCGCCGAAGACGAGCCGATGTCTCGTCGCCTGCTGGAAACCACGCTGACCAAGTGGGGCTACGATGTCGTTGTGACCTGCGATGGCACGACGGCTTGGGCTACGCTGCAACAAGCGGACGCGCCGCAACTCGCCATTCTCGATTGGATGATGCCCGGCCTCGACGGACCACAGATTTGCCGGCAGGCACGGGCCACGCCCGCGACCACATCCATGTACATTATTTTGCTGACAGCTAAAGGGGGCAGAGGCGACCTCGTGGCCGGGCTGGCGGCGGGCGCGAATGACTTTGTCACCAAGCCCTTCGACCGCGAAGAACTGCAAGCGCGGGTGCAGGTCGGCGGGCGAATGGTCGAACTGCAAAGAAGTTTAGCGGCCCGGGTCACCGAGTTGCAGGCCGCGCTTGCACAGGTCAAGCAGCTACAGGGCATCCTGCCTATCTGTGCGCACTGCAAAAAAATCCGCGATGATCAGAACTACTGGCAGAAAGTGGAGCACTACGTGAGTGAACATTCGGAGGCCCGGTTCAGCCATAGCATCTGCCCGGACTGTTACGCGAGCATCGTGCAACCAGAGCTGGCGGAGTTGCTGCGCCAGCGGAAACCAACTCCTTGAGCCTCACTGCCCTTGCGCCTGATCCAGCACCTCACGCACCTTGCGCCCCAGCCCCTCAAGGCTGTACGGCTTCTGCATCACTACTGACCCTAAATCTTCGAGCAACTTATTCGGCTTGACGAACCGGCTCTGTACTGTCTCGGAACTGTAGCCGGTCACAAAGATCAGCGGCACGCGCCTGCCTAGCTGCCGAATCTGCTCATAGGCCTCCCAGCCGCCCATGCGCGGCATCACGACATCAAACAACAGCAGATCAATGCGTTCCGGCTGCGCCGCATACAGTTCCACGGCCTCTTCGCCGTTCTGCGCCATTAGCACCGTGTAGCCGAGTGACTCCAACACATCGCGCGCCAAAACTCGCAGCGCGGCTTCGTCTTCGGCGACGAGAATCGTCTCCGGGCCGCCAAGCAAAGGAAGCTGCAACGCCTGCCTCTCTTGCGCGACGGCTTGCTCATCCACCGGCAGAAAGACGTTGAAGGTCGTGCCCTGTCCCACCTCGCTGTACACGTTAATATGACCGTCGTGCTGCTTCACGATGCCATAGACCATCGAGAGGCCGAGGCCGGTGCCCTTGCCGACCTCTTTGGTCGTGAAGTACGGCTCGAAGATATGGGCCTGTGTTGCTGCGTCCATCCCCGCGCCCGTATCGCTGACCCTGAGTTGCACATACCGGCCCGGTTGGACGTAAGGGTACTGGCGGCGATAAGTCTCATCCAGTTCGACGTTACTTGTTTCGATAGTAAGTTGCCCGCCCCCGGGCATCGCGTCGCGGGCATTGACGCAGAGATTCATCAACACCTGTTCGACCTGCGCCGGATCGGCAAAGACGGCCGCCAGCTTCGGGGCATACTGCACGCGCATCTCCACATCCTCGCCGATGATGCGCTGGAGCAGTTTCACGATCTCGCCGATGATGTCGTTGAGATTGATGGTGCGGCGCTCCAATATCTGGCGGCGGCTGAAGGCTAAGAGTTGCCGGGTCAGCACGGCGGCGCGATCGCCGGCCTTCTCGATTTCCACTAACCGCAGTTGCGTGGGGTCGTCGGGTGCGAGTTTGCGCAAGGCGAGTTGCGTGTTGCCGAGGATGACGGTCAACAGATTGTTGAAGTCGTGCGCCACGCCGCCGGTTAGTGTGCCGATGGCTTCCATCTTTTGCGATTGTTGCAACCGCACCTCACTCTCGATGAGGGCTTGTTCCGCCTGCTTGCGCTCCGTGATGTCTGTCGCAACGGCAAGGACTTGGTGAACTTGACCACCTTGCGAGACGAGCGGCTTCTTGACCGTCTGAAACCAGCGCACTTCACCGGTTCGCCGATCCGTGATCGGCTCTTCGGGAATGGCCATGCTCTGCGCGCTCGCTCTGACTTCTTCGTCCTGCCGATAGATACGTTCCGCATCCTCTTCATTAGACATAAAGTCCGCAGCCGTTTTACCGACGACACTTTCGACTGTCGTCCCGAAAAGTTCTGCCATCGCCTGATTGACGAGCGTGTATCTTCCCTCTTCATCTTTAACAAAAATAATATTAGGGTTGGCGTCGATGACTTCACGGAGAATCCGTTGTTGCGCTCGGAGCGCTTCCTCCGCCCGCTTGCGCTCCGTGATGTCGGTGTGCGTGCCCACCCACTCCCGCACCTCTCCATCATCTTCCAAGATGGGTGCGGCCCGGACACGGAAGGTACAGTAACTGCCGTCGCGGGTGCGCACATGTTGCTCATCTTCGTAGAAATTCTTGGTCGCAAGCGCCTGTTGCCATAGCCGTGTGGTTTGTTCCCGGCTCTCCGGGTGGAGGGCGTCGAGCCAGCCCCAGCCGCTCATCTCTGCCTCGTTCTGCCCCGTCAGATCTTGCCATAATGAGTTGCCAAACTGTATTTCTCCTGCGGCATTGGTATGCCACATCACTTGCGCGCTGGCAGCGCCGAGCGTCCGATACCGGGCCTCGCTTTCCGTGAGGGCCGCGGCGACGGCCCGCCGATCAACAACTTCCGCTTGCAACTGCGCCGTCCGCGCTTCCACCTTTTCTTCCAGGCGTTCGTTCAGTGCGTTTAACTCTTGCTGCACCCTCAGCAACTCAAGGTTCTTCTGCACCGCCAACTCATAGGTTGAAATCAGCAGGTCAACCATCTGCTGCCGTTCCGGTGTGATGGAATACTTTTGCCCATTGAAGATAATCTCCAGCCCCGTCTGCGTGCCTGCGCCGCCGCGCAACTCCCGGTTGAGCACGATGTACTCGATGCGCGACAGCAGCAGTTTTTCGTCATACGGTTTGGTCACGAAATTATCTGCGCCGCACTCTAGGCCCCGGATGATGTCCGTCGGGTCGGACAGCGAGGTCAACAAGATCACCGGAATATCTTTGAGTTGTGCGTCCGCTTTGATCTGGCGGCACAGTTCGTAGCCATCCATCACCGGCAACAGGACGGCGCTGATCACGACCTGCGGCGGGCGGGCGCGTATGGCGGCGAGGGCCGCCTCGGCGTTGTGCGCCACCGCGACCGGATGCGCGTGCTGCTCAAGGATGTGTTTGAGATGTTCGGCCTGTGTGAGGCTTTCTTCAACGATCAGGATTTCTATGTCTTTGCTCATTGGCCCACCCGCACATTAGTACTGAGATGATCGGCCAAACCGAGTTTTGAGGATTGCTCCTCGCGCCCGGCTACCATGCGCTTCTCACGTAGATAGCACTCGCTTGCGCTACTCTAAGGGCTATGTGAGAACGATGGCAGTTAGTGGAAGTAAACCGGTCGATTGATGAGGGTGGAAACTAATCGCGGCTGTCCGTGATTGTTTGTCTTACCAGTTGACTTCCTACAGGCAATGGTAGCATGCGCCTCCGCCGAAGCCCAACAAGGTTCTCCGGGTCGCTCCCCCAATGCTTGCCGGATGCACGCCCCCAGTCTTTACGCAAACTCATTATGTTTTGTCCGTCGGCAGGCGCTCTGCCCGGCATAGTCTGTCGGCATGAGAAATGCTGGAGAAGCTGGCGGGGACGATGATCGCTGCTGTTCAAGCGTGTGTGGGCTATGGCGGGGTGATACAACCCGGCATTGTGCCCGCATGCGGCTCCATTCTTCCGCACCTTGCGCCGCCAGCCACGAAATCCCCCGCCCCGGTTGCGCGCAAACTTATGCTCCGCCCACACGCCGACACTCTCGCCTGTGGACACGCCGCGCGCAACCTGTTCATCCTCTCAAGGCGGAAGCCGTGCCCACACGGGGACGAGAAATTCTTTGGAAATGATGTTTGCTACCAGTTGGCGCTGCTAACATTCGGCTTCGGAGTAGGAGAGTGGGTCGTTGATGAGAAAGAAAGTATTCATAGCCGCCGGGCTGGTGTTATTTGGTCTCACGGCTGTCTGGCAATTCGTCTTAGTCCCGCGTTGGACGGAGCGCATTCCAGCGGGCTGGCAATGGGAGTCCAATTACGTTGGCTACCAAACCTTAGCCGATCCTCAGACCGGGCAGATGCCGGAGAAAGATGCCGCAGGCACTTATAGCCATGCCATCGCTATCGTCCCTAACTCCCGTCAGCCCGGCTCGGTGGAACTCGACGACAGGTATTTGATTCACGACATCGCCAGCGGGCAAGTGACTTATGCGTATAACTATCACGCGCCCGTTGATCCGCGCACGGGCGCGCACCTCAAGGCAGAATATCGGGGCGACTATTTTCTCTTCCCGCGCAACGTCGAGCAGAAAACCTACACCCTGCGCTTCTCTTATCTCAAAGGTATTCCTGTCGCCTTTCAAAGAGAAGACGAGGTCGAAGGTCTCGCTACCTATCTCTTCACCTATCGCGGACGCGGCGAGTACACAGAGTCTTACGCCGGGACAGCGGAATTTCCGGGCGTGCAGGTAAAGCCGGGGCAGGAGATCAAGTGCGCCGACGATCAGTTTATCTTTAAGGTGTGGGTCGAGCCGGTGACGGGAGAGATTGTCAAGATCGTGGAGAGCTGCAACGCGAGTGATTACGTGTATGACATTGCGACCGGCAAACAGCTTGCGGCGGTTGACCGCTGGGGCGGCGAGACTGACGGGAATGATGTCACCAATCGCGTAGACCTAGTGAGCCGAGAACGCACGAAGCTTTTTTGGCAGACACGTTACATCCCGTCCAGTCTGTTTGTGGCCGGGTTGTTATGCTTCGGGTTCGTCATACTTCCGCGCGGGTCATCAACGAATGAAGATGCTTAAACCACATTCCTCGCTAGCGACAAAGTGGCTGGCATTCCAGATCATCGGACTCAGTCTCATCCTGTGTCTGGCCGGCTTGTATGAATATCGCAGCATTCGTGCCGCGACCTACGAGGACATCAAGAATTCGGCTGAAGCGGTCAGCCAGTCCTTCAAAGAGATGTTGGCGGAGGAACCACAGCTATTCAACAACCAGACGCTCGAACCCACCCTGCTGCGGCTGGCAACCAAGGTTCCAGACATTGACCGGATCAGCGTCGTAGATCTGTCGCAACACATCATCGCCGACTCTCAGACTACGATGGTGGGGCAGGCGGTGGACGAGAGCAAGCTCCTCGCGCTGCTTCAGGAGCGGGGCGAGGTGGTCTCATTCTTTGAGGCCGGCGGGAAGAAATTTATGCGGCTGAGTTACCCGCTTGAGGGGCGCTATGATCCGCTCCGCAAAAGCAACTTCGTCGGTGTGCTGACGCTGGACATGCACCTCTCGCACGGGGAGCAACTGATCGCCGCGACATTGGAGCAGACGCTGTTGGTCATGGCTGGCCTGCTCTTCGTGTTCTGGGCCGTCCAGTATGCGTTCATGCGGCGCGGCTTCCTGCGCTGGCTGCGGCTGCTGACAGCAACCGCCAAGCATTTCGGCAAGGGCGATTTCTCCGCGCGTGCGCACGTCTCGACGGGCGATGAACTTGGCCAACTGGCCGGGGCTTTCAACCAGATGGCGACGGAGGTTGAACAGTCCGATACCGCGCTGCGCGAATCCGAACAATCATTATTAGAGCGGGAACGGCTGGCATTATTGAATGCAGAATTGAATTTCTCTCTGATACAAAACGATTCTTTGTCCAACACTTTGCGCTCCTGTGCCGAAGCTATGGTCAACCGCCTCGATGCGGCGTTTGCCCGCATTTGGACCCTCAGCGATGACGGGAAAATGCTGGAGCTGCAAGCCAGCGCGGGGCTTTACACGCATCTGGACGGGGCGCATTCGCGCGTTCCGGTCGGCAAATTCAAAATTGGACTTATCGCCGAAGAGCGCAAACCGCATCTGACGAATTCGGTCGTCGGCGATGCCCGCGTTGGCGACCAAGCGTGGGCAAAGCGCGAAGGAATGGTCGCCTTTGCCGGTTATCCGTTGATTGTCGGCGGGCAGTTAGTCGGAGTTGTAGAGATGTTTGCCCGCCATTCGCTGACCGACGTTACTTTCAAGGCGTTGGAATCCGTAGCCTATACAATCGCGATGGGTATCGAACGCCGGCAAGCCGCAAATAAATTGACTGAGCTGGCTTCGATTGTCGAATCGTCCGGCGACGCGATTTTCAGCGAGACTTTAGACAGTGTAATTACCAGTTGGAATTCCGGCGCGGAACTGCTTTTCGGTTATACAACCGAAGAAATCATCGGTCGGCAAGTTCTCCTGTTGTTTCCGCTGGACGGAATTGACGAAGAAGAGAGAATTGTCGAACGGATTAAGCGCGGCGAGCGAATTGAGAGTTACGAAACGGTGCGTGTCAGAAAAGACGGCACGCAGATTATTGTTTCGCTGACTGTTTCGCCGGTCACAGACGGTGATGGAAACATTGTCGGCATTTCCAAAATCGCCCGTGACATTACCGCGCGCATAGAAGCGGAGAACGCGCTTCGTCAGAGCGAGGAGAAATACCGCGAACTGATCGAGAATGCTAACGATATTCTTTACACTCTAGACTTGTCGGGGCGATTTACCTCGCTCAACAGAGCGGGTCAGCGGCTCACCGGCTACACGCGCGCGGAAGCCTTGTGCATGACCATCTCTGACGTGATCGGGGCGGATGATGTGGAGCGGGTGCGCCAGAGGATTGCCAAGAATCTCGCAGGCGCGACGCAGCCAGATTTCGAGTTGGAGGTTTTTGCCAAAGACGGTAGCCGGTTCACGCTGGACATCAGCAGCCGTGTGATCCGTCAAGACGGCGTGGCGGTGGGCATCCAGGGCATCGCGCGGGACATCACCGAGCACAAGCGGGCAGAGGAAGAAATAAAACTGAGCGAATTACGGCTCCAAGCACTGGTCGGCTCCATCGACGAGATTGTCTTTGAATTCGACGAGGATGGAACTTACGTCAATATTTGGACTACCAACGAAAGCCTTCTTGTACGACCAAAGAATGAGTTGATCGGTCATCGGTCGGAGGAGTTTCTCGGCGAGGAATTCACTCGTCCATTCTTAGAGGTTTACCGGCGAGTCCTCACCTCCGGTCAACCCGAAACCATCGAATATTCATTCGATGCCCAGGATGGGCAACACTGGTTCCTTGCGCGTATAAGCCCAATTCCGTCGATAGATGGTTCTTACAAAACAGTATGCGTGCTGGCACGCGACATTACCGAGCGCAAGCAACTGGAGCTTGACCTCGTCGCCGCGCGCGACACGGCGCTCGAATCCACGCGGCTCAAGTCGGAATTCTTAGCCAACATGTCGCACGAAATCCGTACCCCCATGAACGGCGTCGTGGGCATGACCGACTTGCTCCTCGACACCGACTTGACCGCTGAACAGAGAGACTTCACCGAGACCATCAACGCCAGCGCCGATGCGCTGATGACCGTCATCAATGACATCCTCGACTTCTCCAAGATCGAAGCGGGCAAGCTCAGTTTCGAGAAGCTGGACTTTGATTTACTTACAGCCGTGGAAGGCTCCGTTGAACTCCTCGCCGCACGCGCCCATGCCAAAGGCATCGAGCTCGCCTCCCTCATTGAAAGCGATGTGCCGGTCGCTTTACGCGGCGACGCCGGGCGTTTGCGCCAAGTCTTAACCAATCTCATCGGCAACGCGGTGAAGTTCACCGAGGCGGGCGAAGTCGTCGTGCGGGTGACGAAGGAGTGCGCCACCGACACGCATGCGACGTTGCGCTTCTGCATCAGCGATACAGGCATCGGCATCAGCGCGGAAGCGCAGCGCAAACTCTTTCAAGCCTTCGTGCAGGCCGACGGCTCGACGACGCGCAAGTACGGCGGCACGGGCTTAGGACTCGCTATCTCCAAGCAGCTTGTCGAACTGATGGGCGGCGAGATCGGCGTCGAGAGCGCAGCGGTCAGAGGCTCGACCTTCTGGTTCACGGCCCGTTTCGAGACCCAGACAGTCGGACAGCCTACGGCTCCGCGTGCAGGCACAGCCGCGGAACAAACTGTGCCCTTCAATCAACCGCTATCCGAACAGGGGCGCAAACAGTTGCGCATCCTGTTAGCCGAAGACAATGTGGTGAATCAGAAGGTCGCGCTTAGCCAACTCACGAAACTTGGCTACATCGCCGACGCCGTGGCAAACGGACGCGCGGCGGTGGATATGTTGGAGCGCATTTCTTACGACGCCGTGCTGATGGATTGCCAGATGCCGGAGATGGACGGCTACGAAGCGACGGCCGCGATTCGCCGCCGCGAAGGAACGGCGAAACATACCCCGATCATCGCTATGACGGCACACGCGCTGCAAGGCGAGCGCGAGAGATGTCTGGCGGCGGGGATGGACGATTATCTCAGCAAGCCCGTGAAGGCACATGAATTGGCGGAGATGCTGGCACGCTGGCACGTCAGCGTCGTCCAGCCGCCAGCCACAGTTCAGCCAACCGCGCCGGAGCCAGGCAAGCTGGAGCATGTCCTTGATCCGGCGGTGCTCGAAAGTTTACGAGAACTAGGCGCGGGGGATGGGTCGGACTTCATCGGCGAACTGATCGAGCTCTACATCAACGACACCACCGCGCGGATCGTCGAGTTACGCGCGGCGTTGCAAGCGCAAGACCCGCGCGCCTTGCAACTTGCGGCGCACAGTCTGAAGGGCAGTAGCAGTAACCTCGGCATATGGCAGATGGCTGCGTTGTGCGCCGCGTTGGAGGAGCAACTCCACCATGGCGTGTTGCCTGAAATGGAGCTTAACATAGCCCAACTGGAAGCTGAGTTCACACGTATCCGGGAAGTACTCGTGCGCGAACTACAGACCACGTAAAGCAATGAGAATATTAATTGCCGAAGACGATCCGGTCTCCCGCCGCTTGCTCGAAGCCACGCTGGGCAAATGGGGACATGCCGTAGTTGTCGCCCGTGACGGCGATGAGGCGTTGGCTGTGCTCCAAAGCGCGGACACGCCCGCGCTCGCCATTCTCGATTGGATGATGCCCGGACTGGCCGGCGTCGAGGTCTGCCGCAGAGTGCGCCAGGCGCCAGCCGCCACGCCCACTTACATCATCCTGCTGACGGCCAAGACGGAGAAGGAAGACGTCGTGGCCGGGCTTGAGGCCGGAGCGGACGATTATCTCACCAAGCCTTTCGCGCGCGTCGAATTGCGCGCCCGCATCGAGGTCGGGGGGCGCGTGATCAAATTACAAAGGGGGTTGGCGGAGCGCGTGGAAGAGCTAAATCAGGCGCTGGCCGAGCGCGAGCGGGCAGCCGAGTCGCTACGGGCGAGTGAAAGCCGTTATCGGCATCTGGTGGAACATAGTCAGGGACTCATCTGCACGCAAGACCTCGCGGGAACGCTGCTCTCGGTCAACCCGGCGGCGGCACGCCTCCTCGGCTATCAACCGCATGAAATGGTTGGCCGCAACTTGAACGAGTTCATCGCGCCCGCCTACCGGCACTTGTTCAAGCTGTATCTGGAGCGGATCAGGCAGCAGGCAACTGCCAGCGGGCTGTTACATGTCTTCACCCAATCGGGTGTAGAGCGCATCTGGCAATACGATAATTTACGCTACGAAGATGCCGGGCAAGCGCCTTACGTGCTCGGGCACGCACAGGACGTAACCGAACTCAAAGCAGCCGAAGCAACGCTGCGCACTCTCTCCCTGACGGACGAGTTGACGGGCCTGTCTAATCAACGCGGCTTTCTCACGTTGACCGAACAATATCGCAAAACGGCACGGCGCACAGGGCAAGCATTCTCGCTCATCTATGCTGATATCGACGGTCTCAAGCAGATCAACGACACCTACGGTCATCAAGCAGGATCGCAAGCCATCAAACAGCTCGCGGAGTTGCTCAGACAGAGTTTTCGAGAAGCCGATTCTATCGCGCGGATCGGCGGCGATGAATTTACGATCCTCGCGGCGGATACAACCGCCACCACTATTCAGCTTCCCCTCGCGCGGTTGCAGCACCATCTGCAACAGCACAACGCACAAGCGTTGCACGCTTATCAACTCTCGTTGAGCCTTGGTGTGATCTGTGTCGCTCCTGATAACGACGCTGCTATTGAAGCGCTGCTGGTCAAGGCGGATCAGGCTATGTACGAGAATAAAAAGCACAAGCAACAGCCTGCATTAAAGACAAGCGCCGGCGGCGCAGAGCATCTTGCACAGGTCTGGCAAGCACCCGCGGTTGAGTTATGAGGGTCGTGAAAAGTCTTACTTTCGCGTTCGAATTTGTATGCGCATCGTATGCGAACTCAGAAAAACTGGACGGTACTCAGCGATACCGAGGTTGTGGATAACCTACTAGGTATCGTTCCGCCGTGCTTCCACATTCTTTTTGTCCTGCGATTTTGCTTCCATGCTATTGAAGCCGTTAATGAGCGCTATGGCTTCTTCGTATTCCAGGTTAGTTCTAATAATCTGCGTGTGGCCCTTTTGCTTGGCTGACACGGAAGTATTCTGCCGCTTAACCCGGTATTTGATTGCCGTGTCGCCTTCAAATTTTGCTTTCTGTCCGGGCATTGCTTGTACCGTATAGATATACATATCGTTACTCCTTGTGCGCGATGTTTACTTGTTATGGTATCGCGCAAGCAGTCGGCGGCAACACCTATGAGCGCCTTGCACTATTAGCCGCCCGGCCCAAAAGCAGAGGACTAGCCCCGCTTCTTATCCGGCCGCACTGTAAAACCACGGCTCGCTGGCGCTTTCTTAGCAGGAGAAGTAAAACCTTGCGCCTTACGGTTCTCCGCCCGTTCTGCGCTTTCCTTCTGGATAGCTTCCTTCATTCGTTTTTTCGCACGTTTATTCATGAAACAGATTATAGCTGGTATCATCCGTGCATGACCAAGGGGAATCGCAAACTTGCCGTTAAGCGCGCCGCCGCAGGCTTAGGGTTATTCGCCCGCGAACCCATCCCGGACGATAAAAAGATTATAGAATACATCGGACCGGTTTTAACCCCCGCTGAAGCGAACCAAAAGGGCGGGAAGTACCTGCTGACAATGGATGAGAAATACATCATTGACGGCAGCCCGCGCAGCAATATTGCCCGTTATATTAACCACTCCTGCCGCCCTAATGCCAAAGCATATACTTCCGGTGTGCGCGTCTGGATATGGTCATTGCGCGCTATTGAAACGGGAGAAGCTATTACTATCAACTACGGCAAGACCTACTTTGACCAGTACATTAAACCGCAGGGCTGCAAGTGCGTAGGCTGTCTGACGCAACGCAAACGCGCTAAGATCAAGCAGCCAATTGAAAACGAAAAGTCCGCTTGATGCGCGCCCCGCAAGACCACCATCACGATGTGCTGGATGCGAACACAAACTTCATCGAGAAACCCTTCACGTTCGATTCATTAGCCCGCAGAGTACGCGCCATTATCGATCTCACGCGCTGATAAAGCAGCGTGCAGGTTAACTAACCTGCACCGGCAATGGCAAGAGGACAACCGCTTTCGCTTTTCCGCCCCAGCGCACTTGCGTTAAGCTCACGCCGTGAATCAACCGACCCTGCTGCCCGTCTCAGAAGCGCTCCGCATCGTCCTCGCCGAGACGCCGCCGCTTGAGCCTGTGACTATTGCGCTCGCGGCGGCGCGCGGGCGCGTGCTGGCGGAAAACGTGAGCGCGGATAGCGATCTGCCGCCGTTTGATCGCGCGCAGATGGACGGCTACGCGCTGCGCGCTAACGATACGACGAATGCGCCGGTGCGTCTGCGGCTCGTGGGCGAAGCGGCGGCGGGGCGCGGCTGGCAAGGGACACTGCAAGCGGGCGAGGCGGTGCGAATTATGACCGGCGCGCCTGTGCCCGCCGGCGCGGATTGCGTGCAGCAGGTCGAAGTCACACGCGAGCTTGCTGGCAGTGCGTTCGTCGAGATCGATAAGCGGACGCAGTCCGGCCAGTTCATCACACGGCGCGCGACGGAAATAAAGAAAGGCGAGCGCGTGTTGCGCACCGGTGCGACAATCAACGCAGCGATGATGGCAGCGCTCGCGTCGTTCGGCTATGCGCGGGTGCTGGTGGGCGCGCGACCACGCGTGTGCGTGCTGGCCACGGGCACAGAGTTAGTTGCCGTCAACGAACAACCGGGTGCGGATCAGATTCGCGACTCGAACACGTATTCGCTCCGTGCCTACGCGGAAGCGGCCGGCGCAGACGTGGAGCAACTACCATTCGCCGGCGACGATGTTGAGTTACTGCAACGCATGATCGCGGAAGCGGCCGAGCGCGCGGACGTACTCATTCTCTCCGGCGGCGTCTCGATGGGCAGCTACGATTTCACAAAGCCAGCGTTGCATGCGCTCGGCGCGGAGGTATTCTTCGAGCGTGTGAGTTTGCGCCCGGGCAAGCCGACGGTCTTCGCGCGCATGGGCCGCACGCTCGTCTTCGGGCTGCCCGGCAATCCCGTCTCGGTCTCGGTCACGTTCAATCTGTTCGCGCGCACGGCCCTGCGCGCGCTGCAAGGCGCGCGCGACGCGGCGCTCGCGGAAGAACATGCGGTACTCGGTCGCGCTGTGAAGGGCGCGCTGGAACGCGCGAGTTATCTGCCCGCGCAGTTGCGCACGGACGACGCGGGCCGGCTCGTCGCAGAGCCGCTGCGCTGGGGCGGCTCGTCCGACTTTGTCGCCTTCACGCGCGCCGATGCACTCGTGATCGTAGACGCAGGCATTAAAACGATTGAGGGCGGCGCGGTCGTGCGCGTCGTGCGCCTGCCCGCGTAATGCCGCGCACGTTCACCCCTTTGTGTTGACACCGCGCCGGGTTTGTTATAGAAGCACGCCGTCAATTCCTCGCGCTAAATCTTTTCCTACAGGAGAGCGATGATGAGTTCCCAAACTGCAACGCAACCGATCAACGAGGCGAAACTGCACGAGTTTCTCGGCAAGGTGGTGGGCGACTTCGGCGCGGCCTTGAGTTCCACACTGGTTTACATCGGACAGAAGCACGGGCTGTACAAAGCCATAGTCGAGGCGGGCCCAGTCACGCCCGCCGAATTGGCCGAGCGCACCGGCACGGTCGAACGATACGTGCGCGAGTGGCTGATCAATCAAACGGCGGGCGGCTACGTCGAGTACGATGCCGCGAGCGGGCGCTATCATCTGCCGCCGGAACAGGCCGTGGCGTTGACAGACGAGACCAGTCCGTTTTACGTCGGCGGCGGCTTCTACGTCGTCAAGGCGATGTCGAACGCACAGCCGCGCATCAGCGAGGCGTTCAAGCAAGGCGGCGGGCTACTCTGGGGCGATAACGATCCCGATCTCTTCGTCGGCGTCGAACGTTTCTTCCGCCCCGGCTATGCCCTGCACCTCGTTAACTCATGGATTCCCGCGCTCACGGGCGCGGACGAGAAACTGAAAGCGGGCGCGAAGGTCGCCGACATCGGCTGCGGGCACGGCGCGTCCACGATCATCATGGCGCAGGCCTATCCGCAGTCGCGCTTCTACGGTTACGACAATCATGCGGCGTCAATCGAGACGGCGCGGCAACGAGCCGAAGCGGCC
>JBBRYU010000052.1:0-19154 GCA_038237345.1 Pyrinomonadales bacterium | reverse complement strand
GTTGCGTGCGATATTGATCGTAGACGCTCAGCGCGGTGTCGCCCGTCTCAACGAGTTCGCGATAACGCTTCTCGTTCGCTTCGGCCAAGCGTAGCTGCGCTTGCGCCTGCTCCAGGTTGGAATTGGCGACGCGCACTTCGGGGATCGTGCTGGCGTCGAAGTTACCGTTGGGACTCAAGCCCAGCCGCGCTTCCGCTTGCCGGACACCGGCGATGGCCTGCTGCACGCTCGCCTCGGCCTGTTGCAGCCGCAGTTGCGCGTCGCGTGCGTTCAAGCGCGCGATGACATCGCCTTGATGGACGAACGCGCCGACGTTAACCGGCGTCGCCACGATCTGCCCGGAGGTCTGCGGCGCAACGTCCGAAGTTTCGTCCGCGACGAGACTGCCCGTGGCTTGAAAGTAAGAGGGTACTTCGCGCGCGACCGCAGTCGCGGTGGTGACGGTGACGGGCGGCGCTTCCGCCGCTTTGTTCGCGCCGGTCTTCGTCCCTGGCGCTTTCGCGTCGGCCTTAGATTCGGAGCGTCCGCAGCCCACGCCGAGCAGTGCAGTGGCTAAGACACAGCCAGCCAGCGCTCCGGCCCGATGACCCCCGCGAGAAAGAAGTGAAAAAAACATTCGTTGCCCTTATTCTACATTCGCTAATACTTTGGAGACGCCGCGCGGCATTGTCCGGTTACAGCTATTCGGGGGCGGGCGCGTATTTAGGGGCTTAAGCGGGCGCAAAATTAAATGCGGCCGCATCCGCAATCAGCATGGGGAGCTTGTTTTCGCCTATATTACAGTGTCGTATGGGTTAAGTCATTAGGAGAGGAGCGTGCGTTCATGGCGGACTGGATGGCGGAGAGGACGAAGCGAATGCGCGACTTTTTCCGTCTGGGCGCGGACACTGAACTGTGCGCGCCGGACGCCGCGCAGTTTGAGTTAGGGCTGGAAAGCTCGGACGGGCTTGCTCATTTCCACATCGAGTGGCACGTCGTGCCGGCGGCCGATGCTATCCCGCTCGACGATGCATACTTCGCGCGGCTCTACCCGACGGCCCCGCGCGATTTCACGCGTGCGCGCGAACATGGGCCGAGCTATCGCGCACGGATCATCGCCGGCCACGGCCTGCATCAGGGGCGCATCGTCGGCGTGGAGACGACGCCGAAGCCGCGTTATCTGCCCGGCAACCGCCAGTTCTACGGCACGATCTACGGGCACGATCCATCCGCCGATCCGTTTGCGCCCTATATGGGCCGCGCCGGGATGATGAACGGCACGCGCTACGCGCACAACTATCTCAGCTTGCGCGAATTCGTTCGCGTCGTGAATGAAGACTGGCGGGCGCGCAAACTGCTGCCCGCAGGTTATCGCGCCACCGTCTGCCCGCCCGCCGTCTGCAATCTCGTCGGCACACTCTTTCATCCTGAGTGGAGCGCGACAGAGACGCTTGAACTTGGCTTCTATCGCGACGAGCAGGGCAACGCGACGTGCTATGCCGTCGGCTCAAACGCGCCGGGCGATTTCTCTTACATCAGCGAGGTCGAAGGGGAAGGCGAATGGTCGCTGCTCGGCTTCCGCGTCGCGCTCGTGCCGGAGTGAGCCGGCGGACTTTAATAATTAACCCGTAAGTAATTCCCGGCCGGGAAATAATCCTTGACTCACCGGGCGACTTCACATAGTCTCTGCGCCCCAACTGTTACTCCGCCGGCTACCTTTGCGCTTGTTTCGCTATCGTAGCCGACTCAACTCCGGCTGTTGGCGTGCGGCGCGGCCCTTACAAAGAGAGGTATGTGATGAAAAGGGTGCTCAGTTTATTCGTCCTCGTGTTGGCCTTTGGGGCGCTGTCGGGCGTGGCGAAAGCAGTCCCGATTGTCTTTACCACGACGCTGACCGGCGCAAACGAGGTGCCGCCGACCGGTTCGCCCGGTATCGGCAGCGCAACGGTGACGCTCAACGGTAATTTCCTAACCGTCAATGCCACCTTCAGCGGCTTGACAGGAACCACGACCAATGCGCATATCCATTGCTGCTCCCCGTCGGGGGCGACTGCCATTGTCGCCACGACTACGCCGACGTTTCCGGGTTTCCCCCCCGGCGTTCAGTCCGGTACTTACTTGCAAACTTTCGACCTGACGCTGGCCGCCTCATATAACCCCGCCTTCATCACCGCGCATGGCGGCACGGTGACGCAAGCGCAAGCGGACTTCATCGCCGGCTTAATGTCCGGGCAGACCTATTTCAACATTCACACAAGTCTCTTCGGGGGCGGCGAGATTCGCGGCCAACTGCAAGCCGTGCCCGAACCGGCCACGACGCTCCTACTCGTCACCGGATTGGCGGGCGCGGTCAGCGCGATCCGCAGACGACGCAGAAACGCAGGCTAAGCTAAGGCTGCGCCGTGCCTGCAAGAAACTGTCAGCCCAGCCGCGCATAGCTCCCCGCGCCCCGCAGACAAGCGATGTGCCCGTCTGCGGGGCGCGTTTTATTAGCGTCAGCTTGCTTGCCTATCGGCTAACATCGTTGAGCGGGTAAGGACAGATCGTAATTTCGCTATAATGAGATAACAACCATTGGAGCGGTAGCTTCCGCTAGGATGGCAACACTGATCGGGCAACGATCTCGCGAATAGGGCTGAACTATCGAGCGCCGGACTCACGTGAGTCCGGCGCTTCTTTAACTACGCGGGTTAGTTGGCAACGCGCTGAACGGCAACAAACGCAGCGCAGGTTGAGCGGTCAATCTGCGTCGCGCCCTACGCTTCACTCGCCGCACGGCTCGTTGGCAGGCAAGATGCCTGCGCTCCCGGCTACACGCAAGCGCAACCCGCTATACTATGGTGAACATGACGAATGACTTTTACTGCGACGAAGCTTTAAGCGGGCGCACTAGCGTTGAGAAAGTTAGCGAGACAGATGATGTGCTGGCCTACGACCATACGCGCCCTTTCTACCCGGTGCATGTCGTAGTGATTCCGAAACGGCACATCGGTTCATTGCTCACGCTCGGCGCGGCGGATGACGAACTCCTGCTCGAATTGTTTCAAATCATACGCCAAGTCGCGGCGCAGATCGTGGCGCAGCACGGGGCCTGTCGCGTGCTCACAAATTTGGGCGCGTATCAGGAATCAAAGCATCTGCACTGGCATGTCGCTGCCGGCCAGCCGTTGAAATGAGCTATCATGCGCGCGGTCTAACAAATCATGCTGCGTCAAGGTTAGCTTATGAAAAAAGAGATTCGCCCACTACAAATCGCAACCGCGCTCTTGCTCATCGCCGCGTACTTGAGCTTTGCCTTCGTTAGCGTCTCGCCAAGCAAAGCGCAGGCGACGCCACAAGTTTCGCGCTACGTGCAACTCCTGCGCGACATCCATAAAGAACTGGTCGAGATCAACACCACTGATTCGGTCGGCAATACGACGCAAGCGGCCGAGGCGATGGCGGCGCGGCTGAAAGCCGCGGGCTTCCCCGCCGCCGATGTGCAGGTGCTGACGCCGCCCGATAACGCACGCAAAGGCAATCTGGTCGCGCGCTTGCACGGCACAGGCAAGCAGCGGCCCATTCTGTTGCTGGCCCATTTGGATGTCGTCGAAGCGCGCAAGGCGGATTGGTCGCCTGAGCTTGATCCCTTCAAGCTGATCGAACGAGACAATTACTTCTACGGGCGCGGCTCGGTTGATGATAAGGCGATGGCGGCGATTTTCGTCGCGAACTTGATTCGCTACAAAGAGGAAAATTTCAAACCGGAGCGGGACATCATCGTCGCGCTCACCGCCGACGAGGAAGGCGGCGGCTTTAATGGCGCGTCATGGTTGCTCAAGAATCAGCACGCATTAATTGACGCGGAATTCGGCTTGAACGAAGGCGGCGGCGGCCGGGAGCGCAACGGGCAGCCGCTCTTTCAGGGCGTGCAGGCGAGCGAGAAGATGTCGCAGAGCTTCCGGCTCGAAGTGAAGAACAAGGGCGGCCATAGTTCCGTGCCTGTCAAAGACAACGCCATCTATCATCTGGCCGCAGGGCTGAGCAACCTGGCGAAGTTCGATTTCCCGGTCAACTTAAATGAAATCACGCGCGCTTACTTCGAGCGCATGGCCGGCGTCGAGCACGGGCAGACGGGCACGGACATGAAAGCTATCTTACAGCCGCAGCCAGACCCGGCGGCGGTCGCGCGCTTGGCCGCAACGGCTTTTTATAATGCCATGCTGCGCACGACCTGCGTCGCCACGCGC
Source organism: Pyrinomonadales bacterium (assembly GCA_038237345.1). Taxonomy (GTDB): domain Bacteria; phylum Acidobacteriota; class Blastocatellia; order Pyrinomonadales; family Pyrinomonadaceae; genus QHXQ01. The sequence goes on along the minus strand of JBBRYU010000052.1, from coordinate 14,946 downwards.
CTGGAAGGCGGACATGCCAATAACGCGCTGCCGCAAACCGCGAGCGCGGTGGTCAATTGCCGCATCCTGCCGCAGGAGACGCCCGCTTACGTGCAGGAGACGCTCGTGCGCGTCATCGCGGACGAGCAGATCGCCATCACGCCGCTCGGCGGCGAACGTTCCAAGGCCAGCCCGCCCTCGCCGCTCAGCCAACAAGTCCTTGCGCCGGTGGCCACGATCACGCAAGCGATGTGGCCGGGCGTCCCCGTCGTGCCGATGATGAGCACGGGCGCAACCGACAGCCTCTATTTCCGGCAGGCAGGCATTCACATGTACGGCATCTCCGGCCTCTTCACCGACATTGACGACATCCGCACGCACGGCAAAGACGAGCGCATCGGGGTCAAGCAACTCTCCGACGGGCAGGAGTTTCTCTATCGCCTGGTGAAAATGTTTGCGAGCACGACCTGAGAGATTAACTTTCGCGTGCGATCATTCTTGCACAACAAGTAGCCGCTCATGTCATCAGCCGTGTCTGCTACATCCTTCCAACTCGCGCTGCGCGTCGCGCCTGCCGACATAGACGAATTGGGCCACGTCAACAACATCGTCTATCTCCGCTGGGTGCAGGACGCGGCCGGCGCACACTGGCGTGCGGCGGCGACGGCTGCGGCCCAGGCGGCAATCGTCTGGGTCGTCTTGCGGCATGAGATCGACTACAAGACGCCCGCACTACTCGGCGATGAAGTGCTGGTCAATACTTGGGTCGGCCCTGCGGCCGGACTTACCTTCGAGCGGCACACAGAGATCATACGAGTGGCCGATCAACAACTGCTCGCCCGCGCACGCACGCTCTGGTGTCCGCTTAGCGCCCGGACGGGCCGCCCGCAACGGATCAATGCCGAACTGCGCGCCCAATTCTCAGTGGCGGAGGCGCGCTCATAGCCGACCGTAATCTGCCGCACGATAGCAAACAGGTGCGCGCACAGCGGCGGCAGAGGCAAAAGATTTTAGCGGCTCATTGACGACATAAGACTTCATGCAGGTTGATGTAGTTGTGATCGGCGGCGGGGCCGCAGGGCTATTCTGCGCCAGCGTGGCGGCACAGCGCGGTCGCCGTGTCATTGTGTTGGAGCACAACGAGCGCGTGGGCAAGAAGATTAGAATCTCCGGCGGCGGGCGGTGCAATTTCACCAATCTCAATACCACCGCCGCCAACTTCATCTCCGCCAATCCGCACTTCTGCAAGTCGGCCCTCGCGCGTTACACCCCCGCGGATTTCGTCGCGCTGGTTGCAAGCCACGGTATTGATTATTACGAGAAGAAGCTGGGTCAGTTGTTCTGCGTCGGCAGCGCGCAGCAGATCATAGACCTGCTCGTCGCGGAGTGCCGGCAAGCGCAGGCGCAGATCGTTTGTCAGTGTCAGGTGCGCAGCATCAGCCGAACCGATTCATTCGTGGTCGAGACAAGTCAGGGCGACTTCAACGCTGCGTCCGTAGTGATCGCGACCGGTGGATTATCCATTCCAACTTTAGGCAGCACGGATTTCGGTTACCGCATCGCCCGCCAATTCGGCCTGAAACTTCAGCCCCCGCGCCCGGCGCTAGTCCCTTTGGTCTTCGCCCCGGAAACGCTCGGCCCGCTCAACGCCTTAAGCGGCGTTTCATTCCCGGCGTTGGCCAGTTGTAACGGGGCCGAGTTTAGCGAAGACGTGCTGTTGACGCATCGGGGACTAAGCGGCCCGGCGATCTTACAGGTCTCGTCTTACTGGCGGCCGGGCGACCATATCAGCTTGAATCTATTGCCGGGCCAGCCCGCACGGGCCATGCTCAAGACTAAGCAGCTTAGCGACATTGAGCTTGCGAACCTGCTTGGCCAACATCTGCCGCGCCGTCTGGCGCACGCCTGGTGTGAATTGGTCGCGCCCTCGCGGCCGCTGAAGCAGTTTACTGCGGCCGAACTGGACACAGTCGCCGACAAACTCGCGCACTGGTCGCTGCCGCCCGCCGGCACGGAAGGCTACAGCAAGGCAGAGGTGACTGCCGGGGGCGTTGATACGGATGAGTTGTCATCGAAAACGATGGAGGCCAAGCGCGTGCCCGGTCTCTATTTTATCGGCGAGGTCGTTGATGTCACCGGGCATCTAGGCGGCTACAATTTTCAGTGGGCATGGGCCTCCGGCCATGCGGCCGGTCAGTTTGTCTAAGCGCAAGCGGCTGGCTTGATAGACAACCATGATATCGTCAATTCACATCTCTCAGTTGTTGCGTGCTGGCCGCCGCCGGCAATCGCAGCATGGCATCGTGCCTATCTGACGGATGACAGGTAGCACTAAAAAACTTCAGATGAGCAAGAAATATCAACGCCTAAATATTAAGCTCCTCGCTCCGCTCGCCTTATTACTGCTCGTTTTTATCTACCGCGTGAGTCCCTTCTCAATTAAATCGCATGAACGGCATGAGCCTAATCTTGCGCAAACTGCGCCGCCGGTATTAGCGTCGGCAACTGCGCAGCACACAGATGCCGAGTTTGCACAGCACGTTAATAAACTCAAGCAGACATTGCCAGCGAAAGAGTTCTCAGTAGTCATACAACCGCCCTTTGTCGTGATTGGTGATGAGCCGCCGGAGATTGTGCGGCAACGGTCCGAGGACACTGTGAAATGGGCCGCTGATCGACTCAAACAAGATTTTTTCACGCGCGACCCGAAGGAGATTCTCGACATCTGGCTCTTCAAGGATGCTTCTTCTTACGAGCAACATACGCGTGAGCTATTCGGCGACAAACCGGATACGCCTTATGGTTATTATTCCAGCGCGCATAAGGCGCTCATTATGAATATCGGGACAGGGGGCGGGACGTTAGTCCATGAGATCGTACACCCGTTTATCGAAGCTAACTTTCCTGCCTGCCCCCCTTGGTTCAACGAGGGCTTAGGCTCGCTCTATGAACAATGCGGGGACGTGAACGGGCATATTCACGGCTTTACAAACTGGCGTCTGGCGGGACTGCAAGCGGCGATCAAAGCGGATAAAGTGCCGGCATTCAAAACGCTGACAGCGATGGACGCCAACACTTTCTATCATGATGGCAAGGGCATCAACTACAGTCAGGCGCGCTATCTTTGCTACTACCTACAGGAGCAAGGCCTGTTGATAAAGTTCTACCATGAGTTTCACGCGCAGCAGGGCGCAGACCCGACCGGGTACAAGAGTCTCCAGAAAGTTTTAGGCGCGGCGGACATGAGTATATTCAAAACGAAGTGGGAGCAGTACGTCTTAACTCTACACACAGAATTTGAGTTGCAGCCGCTGCCCCCGCCCCGCTCTCACTGACGCAGCACCGGCGCGGGCGGCGCAACGATGCGCTTCGGCGGGTTGCGGCTTAGTTCTGCCAGCAGGTATTTCACCGCCGCTTCGAGGGTCGGATCATCGCCCTGCGCCAACGCTTCGGGGCGGTCAACTACTTCCACATCAGGCTCGACGCCGACGCCCTCAACCGCCCACTGCCCGTTGAGATCGATAAAGCGGAAGGCCGGCGTGCTGAGACTCCCGCCGTCGGCGAGCGGCGGGTTGCCGGAGAGACCGATCAGCCCGCCCCACGTCGTCGTGCCGAAGATGCGCCCCAACCCGCGCTCGCGGAAGTAGTAAGGCAACGCATCGCCGCCTGAACCGGCATAGCCGTTCGTGAGCATCGCCTTCGGGCCGGTGTTGGCGAACGCGGGTGTGGAGTAGACGCCCGTGCCGCGCCGTGTCCAGTAGTTGAGCGGCTTGCGCTCGAGCAATTCGATCATGCGGTCGGGTATGAAGCCGCCGCCGTTATAGCGGTCGTCAATGACGAGCGCGTCTTTGTTCGCCTGCTGGTAGAAACCTTTGAACAATTCGCGGTTGCCCTCGACCGCCGTGTTCGGCGCGTGAATGTAACCGATGCGCCCGCCGGAAAGTTTGTCCACGAACACGCGGCGCGATTGCACCCAGTCGAGATAACGCAGATTCCCCTCGCTCTTGATGGGGCGCACGCGCTCGTCGTGCGCGCCGCCCGCGTCCGCGCGCTCATTGAGCGAGAGCGTGACGACGCGCGCCGCCTTGCCTTCGAGCAACTCGTAGAAGTTCTTCACGCCGCGCGTCGAGCGACCATCAACCGCGATGATCAGATCGCCGACCTTGGCGCGCACGCCCGGCTCGGTGAGCGGCGAGCGAAAACTCTCTTGCCAGTTCTCGCCGGGAAACATCTTGGCGATACGAAAGTAGCCCGAAGCGTCCGGCACGATCTCCGCGCCGAGCAGCCCGCCGTCGTTGCGCGCGACGCGCGGCGGGTCAGCCCCGCGCTCGACGTAGATGTGCCCGGCCATCAGTTCGCTGCCCAACTCGGTCAGCACGAAGTTGAGGTCTTCGCGGTTGGCGATGTAGGGCACGAGCGCGCCATACTTCGCGCGCATCGCCTGCCAGTCAACGCCGTGCAGGTTCGGATCATAGAACCAGTCGCGCATGGTGCGCCAGGCGTCCGTGTACTCCTGCGCCCATTCTTTCTTCGGCTCGATCTTCATCGTCATGCCGTCGAGTTTGAGCAAGCCCGCGTCGGGCTTCTGGCCGGGCGCGACGGGGGCGACGCCGTAGTTGTCGCGCACTTGAAAGACGATGCGCTTGCCGTCGGCGGAGAGATCATAGTCGCCGATGCCTTCGATGATCGGTTGCTCCGCTTTCGCCTCAAGATTGTAGAGCAAGAGCCGGCCCGGCCCGGCGATGTAGAGCACGCCGTCGGGCGTGGCCGATAGATGGCGATAGTTGGTGGGCTGGCCCGGAATAGCGCGCACGCGATTCTCGAACCCGGCGAAGTCGATCTTGACATTGACGCTCGGCGACGCGGTCGTCTTCTTCTCGTCGCCTTTCGCGTCGGTCGGCGCGGGCGTCTGGGCCGGCGTCGGTGTTGCGGCGGCTTCTTGCGGTGCCGGAGACGGAGACGCGCCCGGTTGCGCTTGCGGCTTCGCGCCTTGCGGCGGCGGGGCCTGCGCGGGGCCGGGCGGCTGCGTGAGCGGCGTCTCTTTCGTCTTCGTGCGCTCCTCGTCGCTCGTGGGTAGGAAGAGCGCAGGCCCCTCGGCCGCGAGCAGGCCGACGTAGACGCGCGTCGGATTCGTGTAAAGATAGTTGAACTCCCACGAACTGAACGTGAGGTTGAAGTCGCGGTTCGAGAGGAAGTATAGGTAGCGACCCTTGGGATCGAAGACCGGTTCGGTGTCGCTCGTCAGCCCGCCCGTGAGTTTCTGTATCTTGCTGTTCGCGAGCGAATAGACCCAGATTTCGGAGAACTGGTTCTCGCCCTGTTTCGTGTAGGCGAGCCAGCGACTGTCGGGGGCCCAACTGTAGTTCGTGATGTCGTTGCGCGGGCTGCGATCCACGTCCATCGTCCGGCCCGACGCGACGTTGACGTAGCGTAGGCGTTGCTTCTTGTCGCCGTAGGCGAGCATGGTGCTATCGGGCGACCAGACGACGGGGTAACGCCAGATGTCGCCGTCCATCGTCACGCGCCGCTCGTCGCCCGCCGCATCGCTCGGGCGCACATAAATTTCGTACTCGCCCGAACGGTCGCTCAAGTATGCGACCCAGCGCCCGTCCGGCGACCACGCGGGCGCAAACTCGCGCACGCCCTGCGAGTCGGTGAGGTTGCGCACCTCGCCTTCTTTCGCCGGAGCGGTAAAGATGTCGCCGCGCGCACCGAAGAGCGCACGGACACCGCTCGGCGAGAGCGCGAACGTCTCGATGTTAGGCTTCACGTTCTGGAAGTAAGGCACGGTGTCGGGGAAGTCGCCGTACACCTTGATTGGGACGCGCTCCTCTTTGTCGGTTTTCGTATCGAGGCGATAGACGTAGCCGCCCGCTTCATAAACCAGCTCGTTGCCCGCGCCGCTCGGCCACAACACGTCGTAGTCCGCGTGATTCGTCACCTTGCGCGTCTGCTTCGTGCGCGTGTCGTAGGCGAAGACGTTCATCGTCCAATCGCGGTCGGAGATGTAATAGACTCGCTCGCCCAACCAGACGGGCACCATGTCCTGTGCGCGCGTATTCGTGATCTGCTCGGACGTGTTGTGCGCGAGATCGTAAATCCACACATCGGGCGACTGCCCGCCGCGATAGCGCTTCCAGCCGCGAAACTCGTTGGCGATGGGCGTGAAGGCGAGTTTAGTCCCGTCGGGCGAGTAACTCGCGCCGCCGCCTTCGGTGATCGCCAGCGGTTGCTCCATGCCGCCCGCGAACGGGACGAGATATGGGCGACCGAGCCGGTCGCTGTAAGGCACGCGGTTAGCGCGGAAGAGCACGCTCTTGCCATCGGGCGTCCAGCCGAGCACGCGGTTGTCCCAACCGCCGCGCGGGGGTAAGGCCCCAACGTCGTTATGATAGGTAAGCTGGCGCGGCTCGCCGCCAGCAACCGGGATGACGAAAATTTGGCGCGTGCCGTCGTACTCGCCGGAGAAGGCGAGCCAGCGGCCGTCGGGCGAGAATTTCGGGAAGAGTTCCAGCCCCGCGTGTGAGGTGAGCCGTCGTGCGGTGCCGCCCGCAGCCGGCACAGTCCAGATGTCGCCGGCATAGACGAAGGCGATCATGTCTCCGTGTATATCGGGAAAGCGCAGCAGCCGTGTAAACTCTTCAGTACGTGATTGGGCGGCGGCAGACACCGCCCCGATGAGCAGCAGCGCGGCGAGGATAAGCGATCTGAACATTCCTCAGACTCCTTTATGGCATGACTGATATAGCGCGCAGCTAGCTGCGGCAGTGAAAGCTGTCGGCGCGCAAATGCGACCACCTTATACTAGCGAGCGGTCATTAAAGTTTCGCGCGCAACGATGAGCAAGGGAAGACACACTTTTGCGGAGCCGGGCTGCGGCGGCTCGCGACTTAAACTCAAAGTTGTGCGCGATGTTTTAGAGCACCTAACAAAACTCAGCGCAAAGGCACGCAGGACACGAAGGAAAAACAGTCCGCTCTTCGTACTGCTTACAGCCTTACTGTTGTTGCGCCGTGAGCGTGTTGATGTCTATGTTGTACTTGCGGATTTTGCTGTAGAGGCGCGGGCGATAGATGCCGAGCAGGTTGGCGGCCGCCTGCTTGTTGCCGCCGGTGCGTTGCAGCGTCTTTTCGATGACGAGCTTCTCGATGTCTTCGAGCGTCATGTTGGGCGGCACGTCCCACGCCGCATTCTGCCCGGCCTTCTCCGGCAACGAGCCGTTGTCGAACGGTAGATCAACCGGCTCGATCTTGTTGCCCTTGGCGAGCAGCACCGCGCGCTCAAGCACGTTCTGCAATTCGCGCACGTTGCCGGGCCACGAATGACCGAAGAGGCGTTGATAGGCCGCCTGCGAGATGCCCGTGATCGGGCGTTGATATTTGCGCGCGTACATCTTGAGGAAATGCTCGGCGAGCAACTGTATGTCCTCGGCGCGGTCGCGCAAAGGCGGCACGTGGATCGTGATCGTCGAGATGCGATAGAAGAGATCGTCGCGCAGCACGCCGTCGCGGATGGCGTCGGCGGGCGGGCGATTGGTCGAGCAGATGAGACGGAAATCTACGGCGTGCGTCTTCTCCGAGCCGATCTTGCGGTAGCTGCGCTCTTGCAAGACGCGCAGCAATTTCGGTTGCAACTCCACCGGCATCTCCGCAATTTCATCAAGCAGCAACGAGCCGCCGGCCGCGTGTTGGATCAAACCATCTTTATCTGCGTGCGCGCCGGTGAACGCGCCCTTCGTGTGCCCGAATAGTTCCGACTCGATCAACTCTTTCGGCAGCGCGGCGCAGTTGACCTTGATGAACGGCTTCTTGGCGCGCAACGAGTTGTAGTGAATCGCGTTCGCGATCAACTCCTTGCCCGTGCCCGACTCGCCGACGATCAGTACGTTCGCGTCGGCCTTCGCCACCGACTCGATGGTCTCATAGATCGTCTGCATAGATTTCGAGCCGCCGATGATGCTGTAGTACTCGGTGCGCGTGGTCAGGCGCTGGCGCATCGTCTCGGTCTCGGCCCTCAGTTCCTGCCGTTCGAGCGCATTCTCGACGAGCTTTTGCAGCACCTCGTACTCGAACGGCTTTTCCAGAAACCAGAACGCGCCGGCCTTCATGGCGGCGATAGCGCGATCCACTGTGCCGAAGCCCGTCGCCATGATCACTTCGGTGGCGGGGCGCGCGTCTTTTATGTGGCGCAGGATTTCGATGCCGTCCATGTCGGGCAACTGTATGTCGCAGATGGCGAGATGATGCCCGCCGCCGTCGAACCGCTCGATGCCCTCCGCGCCGTTTGAGGCCGTATCCACCGTGTAGCCGTCCTCGCCCAAATTCTGCTTCAGCGAATCCGCCATCATCGGCTCGTCGTCAATCACCAAAATACGTATGTCTTTACGCTCCACCTTACATTGTCTCCTTGTGCGGAAGCGACGAACTCGTGAATCGTAAATCGTAAATCGTAAATCGTGAATAGAAGGAACAGGTTTTTATCTATTCACGATTTACGATTCACGGCTTTCCAATGGTATGCACACGCGCACCGTGCGCGCGTCGTGTTCAATTGTGCCGCCGTGGGCGCGGACAACTTTGGCGGCCAGCGCGAGGCGCAGTCCCTGTCCGCCGGCAAATGAATTCAACGGGTCGCCGTCGCCCGTCGTTTGCGTATTGCGCCATTCGATGACGCCGACGGGCGCACCGTCCCTCTCCGCGCGGCGGAGATGGACTTCGGTCGTATTTAGACCCGCGTCGAGCTGTTTCAGCGCGTCGGCGAGGGCCGCTTGATCGATCTCGCCGCAACAAGTGTTATCGTCCAACGCTTCCGGTTCGCGCTCAAGGGCGGCGACGAGGGTGCGGCGGAGATCGACGTGCGGGGCGCGGCGTAGTTCGAGGGGGCGCCCGTAGCGCACGAGCGTGGTCATGTCGGCGGCGGCGCGCTCTAAACCGGCGAGGAGTTTGGCGACCGTCTCAAGCTCATCAGCGCGCCCGTCGGTCTTCTCCAGCCGCTTGCGCAGAAACGTGGCATAAAGTTTGAGACCGTTAATCTGATTTTTGAGGTCGTGGATGATCTGCACGGAGGCTCGCCCAAGTTCCTGTAAAGCTTCGGCGTCGTGAGATTCCGATATTAATGGCTTCATTTTAGTTCACGAAACCTCTGCAGCGTGGGCGTCCGTACATCACGTAGCAAGCGGCAGCACACGCGCGCGGGCTGTACGGATTAAACCCGATAGATGTCTTTTTAGTGTCGCGTTTCGATGCGGCATCTTAACAGATATGCTGAGTGTGTGCTAGTGATACGGACTGCGACTGGACTGGTTGGGCGGGCCGTATACTGATCACGGCTGTTCGGAGGTAGGGCACGTATGAGTGGGCAGAATGGAACGGCGAAGACGATCCTTGTGGTCGAGGACTTCGAGGACAATCGCTTTATGATGCGGCGCTTGCTGGAGATGGGCGGCTACCATGTGATCGAGGCGATCGACGGACAGGAGGCGGTCACGATGGCTGAGAGCGAGCGCCCGCACCTGATCCTGATGGACTTGAGCCTGCCGCAGATCGATGGTCTCGCCGCCACACGTCAGATACGCCAACTCGCCGGACTGTCCGCCGTCCCGATCATCGCCATCTCTGCCCACGACACGAGCGACTTTCGCAATGACGCCCTCGCCGCTGGCTGCAACGAGTATCTGACCAAGCCGGTTGACTTCGACCGGCTCGAAAGTCTCTTGACCCAGTGGCTGGCGAAATAGTTTTAAGGTTCAAAGTTCAAGGTTTAAAGTCTGCGGCTTGCTGCTGCAACCTTGAACCTTGAACTTGGAACTTTGGCTGACTCATGACCTCTAACCTCTGATCTCGTATGGCAAACGGGTTCACAGCGTTGCTGCGCATACACGAAGGCGCACTGATTCGCGCATGGGTGGACGAAATCTATGCTGAGCGGCGCACGGATTTACCCGCGCTGCTGTCTTATCGGCAATTAATTGACTCAGTGCCGGAGGTGCTGGACGAGTGGGCGCGGTTGCTGGATGAGGCGGCAGATACGGGCGAAATCGTCGAGACCGCACGCCGTCTGCGCCGGCACGCGCAGGTGCGCTTCCAACAAGGCTGTCTGCTCGACGAAGTGGCACGCGAGTTGATGATTCTACGGCAAGTCTTAAATGATTTCCTGTGGCGCGAGCGTCCCGTCGCCACGGGCAGTGAATTGCGGGAGTTGCGCGCCGCGTTGCGGCGCACCAACGCGCTCCTTGACGAAATGCTTGCTGAGGCGCTGATCACCTACGCTGCGAGCCTGCGCCCGCCCGTGCGCACGCGCACGATGCCGTGGCCGCCGCCGCGCCGCCGCCGTGAGGGGCGCACAGAACGGGACGAGGAGCTATGACGCGCGATGATCGCAAAGGATTTCGGTTGAATGTGCGGACCAAATTACTGGCGCTGCTGGCCCTGCTGTCTCTACCACTCTTAATCATCAGCCTACTGCAACTCAACAGCTATCGCCACAGTCTGATCGAGCAATCAACCACGCTCGCGCACATCGAGACCACCGCCGCTGAAGGCGCGCTCGACTCATGGCTCGAAGCGCACCCGCAAGCGGCGCAAACGGGCGCAAAGCTCGCGCCCACGACGGCTGCGGCGCTCTACGCGAAGCTCTATCAACAACTGACGCCGGGCGCAAACGCGGCCTTCATCGTGCGCGATGCGCACGGCGAGATCGTGCCGAATCAAGATGCGCCCGCGCCGATCACGAACGAGGTTAACCCTTCACGACAGGCCAGCGAGCAACAATGGAGCGATGGCGTAACGCGCATCACGGCCACGCACAATCTGAGTCGTTATGGTTGGAACGTCGCGGTCGGCGTGCCGCTCTCGAAGCATACGCCCGCGTGGCGCTCGCTCGTGACGCTGATCGCGGCGTGGCTGCTCGCGCTCGTCGCCTCCGGCGCAATCGCCTTCTGGGCCGTCGGGCGCTTCACGAAGCCGCTACGCCAATTGGCCGCCTCGGCCTCTTCGCTCGGCGGCGGGCAGCTACACGAGCGCGTCAAGGTGGAGACGGACGACGAGGTAGGCACACTGGCTGAAGGCTTCAACGCGATGGCGGCGAATCTTGAGAGCAAGTTCAACGAACTACACACACAGGGCGCGTTCATCGCCGAAGTGCTCGACAGTCTGCCGCTCGGCGTCGCTGTACTGGATGCAAATCTGATCGTGCGTAAAGCCAACTCGACTTTCGCCCGCTTCGTCGGGCGCGATGTGGCGACGCTCGCGGGGCGCGGGCTATATGAAGCGGCAGCCGGTCTGGCGGTGATGAGCGAGGTCGTCGAAGATGTGCGCCGCACGCGCCGCGCGTTCGTCAACTACGGGTTGCCGGTTGAACTGACCGCGCCGGACGGCGCACGCGCGGAGGTGGAAAAGTTCTGGGACATTACCTTGTGGCCGACGACGGAGCGGACGGGCGAGCGCGGCGATCTGATCCTGATCTTGGCGGAAGTCTCAAAGCGCGTGCGCGCGGAGAAGTTAGCCACGGCCGCATTCGCCGCTGAAAAGGCGCGGGCCGCCGAACTCGAAAGCGTCATCAACCAGATGGACGAGGGCGTGATCATCGTGGACGAGCGCGGGCGTTATCGCGTCAATCCGGCGGCGGCGCGCATACTTGGCCGCCAGCCCGGCGAGTTCCGCGACGGCGTGGATGCGCTCATGGCCGATATGGCTCTGCGCGATCTGCAAGGCCACGTTCTGCCGGCGGGCGAGACGCCGTTGGGCCGCGCGCTCGAACACGGCGAGCACGTCTCCGGCGAGCATGTGCAGATCATACGCGGCGACAAAGAAGAAGGCGTGCTGGCGGTGAGCGCGACGCCGCTCGTCGGTGAAGGCGAGCGACGCACCGGTGTGGTCGCGGTCTTCCGCGACATCACGAACGAGGTACAACAGTATCGCGAGTTGATGGAAGCTTACGGCCGTCTGCGCGAGCACGACCGCTTGAAGTCCGCTTTCATCGCTAACGTTTCGCACGAGTTGCGCACGCCCTTAAACGTTATCATCGGTCTCTCACAACTGCTGGCGCGCGATCCGCAGTTGCCGCTCGCGTCGCTGCAACAAGAGGCCGTCGGGCGGATGGAACGCAACGCGCGTTCGTTGCTTGAGCTTGTCAACGAGTTGATCGATTACTCGCGCCTCGAATCAGGCCGCTCCGCCTTGCAACTCGAAGAGGTAGACGTGGCGGAGATCGCCGACGAGGTCGCGCAGCAGTATCAACTGGCGGCGGCCGAGAAACATGTCGAGCTGCGTGTCAACGTGTCGCCTGAGTTAGGGCGCGTCGTTAGCGACCAGCGCAAACTCGCGCAGGTGTTGGCGAATCTCGTCAGCAACGCCGTCAAGTTCACCGCGAGCGGCACGATCAGCGTCGCGGCCGCGCCGCTCGACGAGACGCGCTGGGCGCTCACGGTGCGCGACACGGGGATCGGTATGTCGCGCGAATCTCTGGGCTTCATCTTCGACAAGTTCCGACAGGTGGACGATCAGTTGACACGCGCCTATGGCGGCGTCGGCTTAGGGCTGGCCATTACGCGCAAGATCGTCGAGTTGCTCGAAGGCGAGATCGAGGTCGAGAGCCGGCCGGGCGCGGGCAGCAACTTCCGCGTCACTTGGCCGCGCGCGGCGCGCGCGCGCACCGGCACCGGCTCGCTCATCCGTGAACAACGCGCGCCGCTCCACCTCGTCGAGCGGCGCGCCCAAGCAGGGTGATAACAGCAGGGACGGTGACAAGTGACGAGTGACAAGCTAAAATCCGGTCAGCAGTCGGCACTTGTCGCTCACCACTCGTGACTGTTTTCTTATGGCTACGGCGAAAGAGAGCATCGAGACTGCGGACGCCACGCGGCGCAAAGTCTATATCGTCGTCGGGCTGGCGACCGCGTTGCTGGTGGCCCTGATGGTCTTCTGGGCCACGCGCCCGCGCCCGCGTAACAATAGCGAAGTACAGCCGCAACTCGCGGGCGCGCTCCGTGCTGGTGCCCCTGAATTCGAAGGGTTGCGCCAGAAGATCGTCGTGGACTTCGTCGCGGACGAGGATGCGACCGAATCCACGCGCCCGCTCGGCGACATCGTCATGGTGATGCAGCCCAAGGTGCGCAACTTCACCGGGCGCACGATCACGGGGCTGGAGCTACAAGCCGCGGTCGTTGATCTGGACGGCAAACCGTTGCAGACGAAGACGGTCATCCCCATCCCACGCACACAGCCGGAGCTTGCGCCGAACAAGGTGCTTGAAGTGCCGATCCGCATGGAAGGCTTCCGCAAGGACGATGTGCGCGCCAACATCCAGATAGCCGTGACCGGCGTGATCGTAAAGTGAAGAGATCGTGCGGCGCTCGTCGCTCGTGCCGACGCGGCTAGTCAACGTGACAATTCGCCCCGATATGGGCCGATGTCATCCAGCCGCTTCACTTCACTGCGTAGATAAGTCTCGAAACAATTGTACTCGCCCAGCCGCCTGCAACGCGTCTCGGCCTCTTTCAGATACTCGCCCGCCCCGGCTCGGCCATTGCGCGCTGCCAACCTAGCAAGTCGGACATAAGAAGTCATCGCGTCTTCCGCATAGCAGGTACGCGCGGGCCGGCCCGGTTCAGCGCTCAACTCGTCGAGCAGGTGAATGTGAGTGAGCAACGCCGCTTGCGCTGTATCGTAGTCGCCATGCAGGTATTGTGCGAGGGCGTAATTGCCATGCGCTACCGCTCCGGCCAGTTTCTGCATCTCGCGGTCGGGTGATCTCACCGCCCATAGTTGACAGGCGAGAACACCTGCGGCGAAGCAGACTAATACCACCGCCGCTCGTGCCAGTTTGGTTGTTAAGCGCATAGTTGTTCTCCATTAATTGGCGAGTTCACTTCTCACTCGCCACGAACAAATCTTCCAGCGGATTGCCGACGGGCTGCACCGAGACGAGCCGCGCGCCGGCCACACGCACGCACGCGAGCGCGGCATCCACTTCTTGCTCGGACGGCACTTCAACGCGCGCCCCGCCGGGCGTCTGTGTCACCTCGACGCTCGCCACTGCCCGTAGCGCGGTGCGCAGGCGTTCGGCGCTCGTGCCCGCGACGATCAGTTCCATTGCCCGCGTGCCGGCGCGGCGGCGCAGGTCTTCGAGCCGGCCGGAGTGCGCGAGCCGGCCCTTTTGCAGAATGGCGGCGTGGTCGCAGAGAACTTCGATGTCGGCGAGAATGTGCGAGCAGAGAAAGACGGTCACGCCCTTCTGCCTCAAACTCGCGATCAGATCGCGCACCTCGCGGCGGCCCAACGGATCAAGCCCGCTCATCGGCTCGTCCAAAAAGACGATCTCAGGATCGTTCACCAGCGCCTGCGCCAGCCCGACGCGCTGCAACATGCCTTTCGAGAATTTGCGGAGTTGTTTGTCCCAACTGCCTTCGTCGAGGCGGACGAGCGAGAGCAACTCTTCGGCGCGTTGCCCGCAATCATGGCGCGTGTAGCCGAATAGCTCGGCGCAGTAGGCGAGAAACTCACGCGCGGTTAGATAGTCGTAGAAGTATGGCTGCTCGGGCAGATAGCCGATGCGCGCGTGCGTGGAGATGTCGTTGATGTCGCGGCCGAGAATCATCGCGCGCCCGGCGGTCGGGTAGATGAGCCGCATCAGTAGTTTCATCGTCGTGGACTTGCCCGCGCCGTTCGCGCCGAGGAAGCCGAAGATTTCGCCACGCTCGACCGCGAGCGACAAGCCGTCCAACGCGCGCACGCGCCGCTTGCGCACGAAGCCGACTTCGTAATCCTTCGATAGATGCTCGATCTCAAGTGCCACAGTCATATTGTTTCGTCCCACTACTTGCGCAAAATTTCCGATTTCTCGCCCGGCTCGACATCGCAACTCTGTGCGCCGCCCGGCTGCGTGATGACGTAAGCCACGCCTGACGGATCGAGCGGCGCGCCGCTCATGTCCAACTGAAAACGCGCGGCGCGCAGCACGGGCGCAACC